>NZ_JABJVY010000009.1:0-186359 GCF_040750475.1 Amorphus sp. 3PC139-8
CAGACGGAAAACCGGTTCCCACTTTTCCTGAAATTCGCGAAGCCAGCGCGCGACCGCGCGCCGGCCGGAGGCCGCCCAGTCCGGAGCGAAGCGGCGAAGCCGCGACAGCGTGAGGACATATCTTTCAACGCAATTTAAGACGGAAAACCGGTTCCCACTTTTCCTGAAATTCGCGAAGCCAGCGCGCGACCGCGCGCCGGCCGGAGGCCGCCCAGTCCGGAGCGAAGCGGCGGAGCCGCGACAGCGTGAGGACATATCTTTCAACGCAATTTAAGACGGAAAACCGGTTCCCACTTTTCCTGAAATTGCTCTTATTGACAGCGCCCGCCAATTGCCCGAATTTCCCATATATGGGAAATTCTCTCGAGATTGAACCCACTGATCGCCGGATTGCCGACAGCCTGCGGACACTGCGCGCCGAGCGCGGCTGGTCGCTGGACGCGCTCGCCCGGCAAACCGGCGTCAGCCGAGCCACGCTGTCCCGCCTGGAAAACGCGGAAGTGAGTCCGACAGCGGCGGTGCTCGGCAAGCTCTGCGCTGCCTACGGCCTCACGCTGTCCCGGCTGATGCTTCTGGCCGAGGGCGATTTCACCCCACTGATTGCGCGCGACGAGCAGACCGTCTGGCTGGATCCGGAAACCGGCTTTCGCCGCCGCCTGGTTTCCCCACCAGCGCAGATGCTCGCCGGCGAGGCGATCGAAGGCGAAATCCCGCCGGCGACCCGACTTAGCTACGACGCGCCACCGCGACCGAGCCTGGAACACCATCTGGTGATGCTGGACGGCCGGCTGACTCTGACCGTGGACGGCGCGACCTACGCCCTCAGCCCGGGCGACTGCCTGCGCTATCGGCTTCTCGGTCCGAGCAGCTTCGAAACGCCCGCCGAGACCGGCGCCCGCTATCTCCTTTTCCTGGTGTGAGATCGTGCGATGACCGAACCTGCCACTGTCTTGTCCATCGTCTCGCCGGAGCTGTTCGACGCCAAGCTCCCCGGCCTTGCCGCGCTGTTGCATGCTTGCGTGATGGCGGGCGCCAGCGTGAACTTCGTGCTGCCGTTCTCCGAAATCGAGGCGGAGACCTTTTTTGAAAACAAGGTGCGCGGCCCGGTCGTCACCGGCACCCGAATCCTCTGGATCGCCGAGCTTGAGGGCCGGATCGTCGGCACCGTGCAACTGGACACCGACACGCCGCCGAACCAGCCACACCGGGCGGAGGTCACCAAGCTGCTGGTTCATCCCGATGTGCGCCGGCGCGGCATCGCCCGCGAATTGATGGCCGCGCTGATAGACCATGCGAGCCCTCTCGGGCGCACGCTCCTCACTCTGGACACGCGCACCGGGGACGCCGCCGAACCGCTCTACACCTCGTTAGGTTTCGTGACCGTCGGCACCATTCCCGGCTATTGCCGCGATCCATTCGAAAACCGCCTGGACGCGACGACGCTGATGTACAAACAGCTTTGACGGATCGCGACCGGGCCGGGACGAAACCAATTCCCCCGCAAATTCGTGGCGAAAGCCGCCTTCCACTTTTCCCGGATTTGCACGGACCCGGGATCTCGCCTCGCGCCGCGATCTCTGATCTAACGGAACCAAGCCCGCGACGGTCCCGTTTCGCGTCGTCCCCTCCCCGGCGACCGCGGGCCGACCTTCACGCGATTGGAGCCTCCCCCATGACCGATCTTTCCGCCTTTCCGATCACCGGCCGCTGGCCAGCCGCGCATCCCGATCGCCTGCAGCTTTATTCCTTCCCGACACCGAACGGCGTGAAAGTCTCGATCGCGCTGGAAGAAACCGGTGTTCCCTACGAGGCGCACACCGTCGCGATCACCAAGAACGAGACCTGGACGCCGGAATTCCTCGCGCTCAATCCGAACGGCAAGATCCCCGCGATTATCGATCCGGACGGACCCGGCGGAAAGCCGCTCGCTTTGTTCGAGTCCGGTGCGATCCTGGTCTATCTCGCCGACAAGACCGGCAAGCTGGTGCCGAGCGATCCGGCCTTGCGCTACGAGACCATCCAGTGGGTGTTCTTCCAGATGGGCCACATCGGACCGATGTTCGGCCAGCTCGGCTTCTTCTACAAATTCGCCGGCAAGGACATTGAGGACAAGCGACCGCTGGAGCGCTACGTCAACGAGGTGAAGCGGCTTCTCGGCGTGCTGGAAACCCGTCTGGACGGCCGGGACTGGATCATGGGCGACGACTACACCATCGCCGACATCTCGATGATGGGCTGGGTCCGCGGCCTGGTGCAGTTCTATGAGGCCGGCGACATCGTCGGCTACGACGAGCTCAGCAGAGTGCCGGCCTGGCTGGAGCGCTGCCTCGCACGCCCGGCGGTCGAGCGTGGGTTGCAGATCCCGCCGCGCGGATAGCGGCCTGAAAAGCTGCCAGCCAATCCGGAAAAGGATCGATCACGGTGATTTCGGCACAATCCAATCCGCGCTCACCGTGATCCCATCTTCATAGGCCGCTCAGATCAGCTCGACCTTGCCGGTCGCGATGTCGTAGATGCCGCCGACGACCTTGACCTTGCCGGTCGAGACCGCCTCTTCCACGATCGGCGTTGCCTTCTCCAGCTTTTGCACATTGTAGACGACGTTCGCCTTTGTCGCCGCCGCCAGCGGATCGGCGGGCTTTTCGGCAAGCGCCTTCTGCACGCCCGGCTTCAGGTTGGCGATCAGCTCCGGCAGATGACCCGGCAGTTCAGTGCCGTCCTGGACGACCTTGATGGTGGCATCGACCGCGCCGCAGCCGGAGTGGCCGAGCACCATCAAAAGCGGGATGCCGAGCACGGCCACACCATATTCGATGCTGGCGAGGCCGCTGACATCCACGAAATTGCCCGCGACCCGGACCACGAACAGCTCCCCCGGCCCCTGATCGAAGGCGAGTTCCGGCGCCACACGGGAATCGGCGCAGGAGATCAGGCCCGCGAACGGATACTGAGCCTGGGCCCGCGCGGCCCGGCCGGCGGAAAGGTCGCGGTTCATGGCGGTGTTGGCCACGTAGCGGCCGTTTCCATCCATGAGCTGCTTCAGCGCCTCGTCGGGGCTGATATCGTTCGGACGGGCCGCAGGCGCCTCGGTGGAGGACTGGGCGGCCGCCGGGATCACCTGCCCGGCAAGAAACGCAGTCGATGCGGCGCCGAGGCCGAGACCAAACAACCCGCGCCGCGTATAAGCCAGTTCGTGATCGTTGCACATAATGGCGATGTCCTCCTGCATCGCCCCGGTTCGGGGCGAGAGAAAGATACACCATTAAATGTGACGGGTTGCCGAGATTCGGAGGCGGACGCCCGTCAACCCTGCTGGCCGGCAAGCGCCCGTTGCACGGCCGGACGTTCGCCCATCCGCCGGAAATGATCGGCGACCTTTGGATAGTCGGCGATGTCGACGTTGTCGTCCCCGAGCCAACTTGAAATCGTATACAGATAAGGATCGCAGATCGAATAGCGCTCGCCCATGACCCACGGGCCCTGCAGGAAGCTCTCCTCGATCAGCGCATAACAGGCAGCCATGGTCTCCGGCACCTTCGCCTGCAGAGCCTCGATCGCCGCCGGATCGTCGGTCCAGCGGATCGCGCGGCGACCGTGCGCGTGCGCCACATGCACCGTGGAGCACAGATAGCTGTTGAAGGACTGCGCGCGGGCAAAGGCGGACGGATCGTCGAGCGGCGCCAGCTCGGCTTCGGGATGGGTCTGGGCCACCCAGGCAAGCAGCGCCGGCGTTTCGGTCAATACGGCGTCTTCGGTGACGAGCGAAGGAACCCGGCCCTTGGGATTGATCGCGAGATAGTCCGGCGAGCGCTGCTCGGTGTTGGCAAAATCCACCCGCCGCAACGTGTAGTCGGCGCCCGCTTCCTCCAGCGCGATGTGGGTCGCCAGCGCACACGTACCCGGCGAATAAAACAGCGTCACCATTTGATCGAAGCTCCTTGCGCAAGCGGGGGCGACGGGCCGATCCCGCCGCCACCGGATCTCGCGGGAGACTATTGCGCGGTGTAGCCGCCGTCGATGACGAGTTCCGCGCCAGTGACGAATTTCGACTCGTCGGAGGCGAGATAGAGCACCCCGTAGGCGATGTCGTTGGGCTCGCCGACATGGCCGATCGGATGCAGCGCGTCGAGCGCCTTGCGGCCTTCCTCCACGCCGCCGTTGTCGCGCAGATAGTTCTCCACCATCGGCGTCCAGATATAGCCCGGATGCACCGAGTTGACCCGGATGCCGAGCCGGTTGTTGGCGCAATAGAGCGCGACTGACTTAGTATAGATCCGCACGCCGCCCTTGGAGGCGTTGTAGGCGCCGAGATTGGGATCGCCGACCAGACCTTCGATCGAAGACAGGTTGACGATCGAGCCCATGGTCTGCGGCTTGTTGGCCTTCATGGCGCGAATGGCGTGCTTGGTGCCGAGGAAAACGCCGTCGAGGTTGATGGACATCAGCCGGCGCCAGTCCTCAAGCGTCTGTTCCTCCGGCGCGCAGCCAACGCCGATGCCGGCATTGTTGACCACCACGTCGAGCCGGCCGAAGCGGTCCACGGCCTTGGCGACCACGTTTTCCCACTGAGCCTCGTCGGCGACGTCGTGGTGCAGATAGATCGCCTCGCCGCCGGCGTCGGTGATCGCCTTGGCGACGGCCTCGCCCGGCTGGTCCTGGATGTCGGTGATGACGATCTTGGCGCCTTCGGCCGCCATCAGGCGCACCATCGCCTCCCCCAGGCCGACCGAGCCGCCCGTCACCAGCGCCACCTTGTCCTGCACGCGTCCCATACCGATTCTCCTATCTGCCTTCGGCGCCCTCGAAGCGCCCATCCCTGTTGGCGAACGATCCCAAAGCCGGCGCCGTTCCACCTTGAAACGGATCAATCACGCCCTCGATTTGGCCAAGTTGAGACATTTACTCCGCTTCGTGCACCTGAAAGGATTTCCGCTGACGATGACGCCCCTTTCTCGCCGGCTGCGCGCGCCGCGTACCCTGGCCAACGCCGCCGTCCTGCTCCTTGTCTGCGGGCTGGCGCATCCAGCCGCAGCCGCGACCTTCGACAGCCATTTCGACATTTCCATCGCCGGCTTCCTGATCGGCGAATCGCGTGTCCATGCCGAAATCACCGACGGCACCTACAAGTTGACCGGCGAGGGCAAGGCGAGCGGGCTGAGCCGCATCATCACCGATGCGCGCGGCACCGCCCGCGGGTCCGGCCGTCTTGCCGGCGAGCGTGTCGTCCCGGCCTCCTACGGCTACGTTTGGGAGGAGAGCGACGACCGCCAGACCCTTGCCATGGAGCTCAACGGCAACAGGGTGACCAAGCTGACCGTCGATCCGCCGGAGGAGGACAAGCCGCCGGAACCCGATCGGGTGGTGCTGACGGACGCCGACAAGCGCGGCATCACCGATCCCGTCTCCGCGTTGGTCTGGAAGGCGCAAGCCCCTGTCGACAACGCGGTCTGCGATCGCACCGTGCCGATCTTCGACGGCGAGCAGCGCTACGACGTCAAGCTCTCTTTCAAGCGCCGAGACAGCTACGACGGCGGTCGCAAGGCCTATGACGGTGTCGTGTTCGTCTGCCGGATCGACTACACGCCGATCGCCGGCCACCGAAAGAACAAGCGCGAAATTCGCGAACTCCGGGACAATGACGGCATGGAGGTCTGGCTCGCGCCGCTTCCCGAGCCGGGTGGCGACGCCGTCTACATGGTGCCTGTGCGCATCAAGATCCCGACGCGGTTCGGGCTCCTGGACATCGCAATGGACCGCCTCGCCGTTGCGCCGTGACGGCCGGCGAAGGTCTCAGACGAGGCCGGCCTCCAACGCTCGCAGGACCAGGGAGATCCCGACCGCCGCGAGCACGACGTTGATCACCAACCGAAGCCGGGCGACCGACAGCCGGTTGCGCAGCCGCACCCCGATCTGCTGGCCCAGGAGCGACGGCAGGCAGCACAAAATGCCGACCAAAAGCTCGCCGCGCCCGAACAGGCCGAGCAGGAACAGGCCGCCGCTGATCAGCGACATGGTGATGAAGAACATCACCGATGTGATCAGCGCGAACGCCGCCCGCTCGACGCGGTAGGCGATCAGCACCGGCAGCGAGGGAAAGCCGACGAAGGAGGTGGTTCCGGCCGCAAGGCCCGACACCAGCCCCGTGAGCGCCAGCACGCTCTGGTGCGGCGGCGGCTTCAACGGCGGATGAAAGCCGGCGATCTGGGTGACGGCGAACACCGCTAGGAAGACGCCGATCACCGCCTGCAGAGTGTCCTGATCGAGCGCGGCAAAGACGTTCAAGCCCGCCACGAGCCCGAGCGCCAATAGCAGATAGAACAGCCGGTAGGTCTTCAGCTCGCCAACCGCCTGCCGGCTCGTCCAAGCCTGGAAGATGTTGGAGGCGAACGCCGGGATCGTCGCGACCGCGATGGCGCTCGGTACCGGGAGCAGCAAGGCGCCGAGCGAGACCGTGACCATCGGCTGGCCGAACGAGGCGGCCCCTTTCACGAAGCCTCCCGCCACGTAGAGGACGCAGAGCACGGCTACGACCGTGAGCGTGTAGGGGCTGTCGGTGGGCATGAGACGCTTGACCTGGAAACGGTCGTGGCCGGCGACCGGGAAACACTGTCGCAACCGGCGACCTGAAACGGCACTGAAGGAGAATTGAGCCGCAGTGTCCTTGTCGCGCGTCGCCAGGTCCGGATCAATGCCACACACACAATCCAGCAATGCGCGAGGTGCGTGGCACCGCGATTGACGACGGCAATTCCGATCGTCGGGTGACAGAGGGAACGAAAATGATCTAGATCAGGCTCGCGTACGCACTGCTCCGCCCTCACGCTCAAGTGTTTCCACGATGAAGTTCACTCTGTCCTGGCTGAAGGACCACCTCGAAACCGACGCCTCGCTCGAGACGATCGTGTCCACGCTGACCATGATCGGCCTGGAGGTCGAAGAGGTCACCGACACGGCGACGGCGCTCGCCCCGTTCGTGATCGCCAAGGTGATCTCCGCCGACCAGCATCCGAACGCCGACCGGCTTCGGGTCTGCATGGTCGACACCGGCGCCGGCGATCCGGTCCAGGTGGTCTGCGGCGCCCCCAACGCACGCGCCGGCATGACCGGCGTGTTCGCCGCGCCGGGCACCCACGTGCCGGGCACCGGCGTCGACCTGAAGATCGGCGCGATCCGCGGCGTGGAAAGCCGGGGCATGCTCCTGTCGGAGCGCGAGCTCGGGCTGTCGGACGAACACTCTGGCATCATCGACCTTCCCGATGACGCCCCCAAGGGCACGCCTTACGCAGCCTGGGCCGGGCTCGACGATCCGGTGATCGAAATCGCGATCACGCCGAATCGCGCCGACTGCCTGGGGGTATCCGGCGTCGCGCGCGATCTCGCCGCCGCCGGTCTCGGCACCTTCAAGGACGCGCCCGTACCGGCCGTTCCCGGCACCGGCCCCTGCCCGGTCGGCGTGACGCTGTCCTTCCCCGAGGGCGATCCGCTCTGCCCGGCGTTCGCGCTGCGCAAGGTCACGGGCGTGAAGAACGGCCCCTCCCCGGAATGGCTGCGCAACCGGCTGACGGCGATCGGGCTTCGGCCGATCAACGCCCTGGTCGATATCACCAACCTGTTGACCTACGACCGCAACCGACCGCTGCACGTGTTCGACGCCGCCAAGGTAAAGGGCGACCTCACCGTGCGCCGCGCCAAGGCCGGAGAGACCGTGCTCGCGCTAGACGGGCGCACTTACACCCTCGACGAGACCATGTGCGTCATCGCCGACGAACAGGGCGTGGAATCGGTTGCCGGCGTGATGGGCGGCGAAGAGACCGGCTGTTCGGAAGACACCACCGAGGTGCTGATCGAATCGGCGCTGTGGGATCCGCTGTCGATTGCCCGCACCGGACGGGCGCTGAACCTGGTCTCAGATGCCCGCTTCCGGTTCGAGCGCGGCATCGACCCGGCCTTCACGCTGCCGGGGATCGAGCTTGCCACGGCGCTGGTCATGGAGCTGTGCGGCGGCACGCCGTCGGAGGTGGTGCTCGCTGGTGAGGTCCCGGTCGCGCAACACACCGTCGCCTTCCCCGTCGCCGAGGTCGAGCGGCTGTCCGGGCTTGCCGTGCCCAGCGAGCGTATCGTTGCGATCCTGACCGCGCTCGGTTTCGAGGTCGCCGGCTCGGGCGATACGCTCGATGTGACGGTGCCAAGCTGGCGTGCCGACGTCGAAGGCAAGGCCGACCTGGTGGAAGAGGTTGTCCGCATCGTGGGCGTCGACGAGATCCCGACCCAGCCGATGCCGCGGCTCTATCCCGTTGCCCGGAAAGTGCTGACGCCGCTTCAAGTGCGCACCCGCCAGGCCCGGCGCACGCTTGCTGCGCGCGGCTTCGTGGAGGCGATCACGTGGTCGTTCGTCTCCAAGCCGGAAGCGGACGCCTTCGGCGGCGGCGCGGCGGAGCTCGCGCTGGCCAATCCGATCGCCAGCGATCTCTCCGATATGCGGCCGAGCCAGGTGCCCGGCCTGGTGCGCGCGCTGCAGAAGAATGCCGATCGCGGCATGGCCGATCAGCCGCTGTTCGAGGTGGGCCAGGTGTTCCTGGGCGATCGACCGGAGGACCAGAAGACCGCGGCAACCGGTGTGCGCCGGGGCACCACGCGTCCCGGCGGAACCGGCCGCCACTGGTCGGGCAATTCCGGCCCCGTCGACGCCTTCGACGCCAAGGCCGATGCGCTGGCCGTGCTGGCTGCCGCCGGCGCCCCGGTGGAGCGGGTGCAGGTGACTCGCGACGCGCCGGACTGGATGCATCCCGGACGTTCCGGCACGCTGCGCCTCGGTCCGATCGTACTCGGCCACTTCGGCGAGCTGCACCCGACCGCGCTCGGCGTGCTGGACGCGGACGGGCCTGTGGTTGCCTTCGAGATCCATCTGGAGGCGGTGCCGGCGGCCAAGGCCAAGCCTACCAAGGCGAAACCGGCCCTCACCGTCAGCGACTTGATGCCCGTGCGACGCGATTTCGCGTTCGTGGTCGACGAGACGGCGGAGGCAGCCGACCTCCTGCGGGCGGCCCGCGGGGCGGAGAAAAACCTGATCACCGACGTGGACGTGTTCGACGTCTATCGCGGTACGGGAATCGAGAACGGCAAGAAATCGGTCGCCATCGAGATCACGCTGCAGCCGCGCGACCACACGCTGACCGACGAGGAGATCGACGCCGTCGGCGAGAAGGTGGTTGCGGCCGTCTCCAAGGCCACCGGCGGCATTTTGCGCGGCTAACCTCAAGTGGGCTAGCCTTGCGGCCGGCCCATACGACCGCTATGTGACGCCTGTTCAACCCGGCGCCGCCTCAAGCCGTGGCGGCGCTTCAGACTGATCCCGGTCGTGGAGCCCCCATGCTGTCGCTCATTCAGGTCCTTCTGCTCGCTATCAAGCTCTACACCTGGGTGATCATCGCAGCCGCGATCTTCTCCTGGCTCTACGCCTTCAACGTCGTCAATCCGCGCAACCAGTTCATCTCCATGATCGGCGATGCGCTCTATCGGATGACGGAGCCGGCGTTGCGACCGATCCGCTCGCTACTGCCGGATCTCGGCGGCATCGACATTTCGCCCATCATCCTGCTTCTGATCCTGTTCTTCCTGCAGCAGCTGATCGTGAACAACCTGGTGCCGCTGGTGCTGTGAGCCAGTCAGGCACTGGAGATCAGACCGACACGCAAGGGACCTGCTACGAGGCGAGCGCGGACGCCGTTACCGTTCGCGTGCGGCTGACGCCGAAGGCGGGCCGCGACGACATCGACGGCATCAAGTCACTCTCCGACGGATCGGTGGTCATGGCCGCGCGCGTGCGCGCCGTACCGGACAAGAACGCCGCCAACAAGGCGCTCGAAGCGTTGCTCGCCAAGCGGTTCGGTCTGGCGAAGACGGCGGTCGAGATACGCTCCGGCCACACCGCCCGGCTGAAGATCGTCCGTTTGTCCGGCGATCCGAGCGCCATCGTCGCGGCCATCGAACGGTTCGATTGCGAGACTTCCGGGTCGAAATGACCCGTCGTCATTGCGATCCGGCGATTCCCTACGAGGGGAAAACGGTCTAGGAAGATTGTATCCAATCTGTATCCATGGGAGAACGTCCGGCATGAGCGCCATGATCATCGACGGCAAGAGTCGCGCTGCCGCCCTCGACGCCAAGGTGGCTGAGGTGGTCGCAGGCCTGAAATCCGCGCACGGCCTCACCCCCGGCCTCGCGGTCGTCCTCGTCGGCGACGATCCGGCGAGCGACATCTATGTGACCAACAAGGTGAAACGCACGGAAGCCGCCGGAATGCGGTCGATCGAGCATCGGCTGCCGGCCGAGACCGGCGAGGCCGATCTGATCGCGCTGGTGGAGAGCCTGAACGCCGATCCGGAGGTCGACGGCATCCTGGTGCAGATGCCGCTTCCCAAGCACATCGATTCCGACCGGGTGGTGATGACCATTGATCCCGCCAAGGATGTCGACGGATTGCATCCAATGAACGCCGGTCTCCTGGTCCTTGGCCAGCCGGCGCTCGTCGCGTGCACGCCCCAGGGCTGCGTCGACCTCGCCAAGCAGGCGCGCGACGGCGATCTCTCCGGTCTCGACGCGGTGGTGATCGGCCGCTCGATCCTGGTCGGAAAGCCGGTGTCGCTGCTCTTGCAGAACGCCAACGCCACCGTGACGATGGCGCATTCACGCACCCGCAACCTGCCCGAGATCTGCCGGCGCGCCGACATCCTGGTCGCCGCCATCGGCCGACCGCACTACGTCAAGGGTGATTGGGTGAAGCCCGGCGCCACCGTCATCGACGTCGGCATCAACCGCATCCCGGCGCCCGAGCGCGGCGAAGGCAAGACCCGGATCGTCGGCGATGTGGACACCGAGGCCGCCAAGGCGGTCGCCGGCGCCATCACACCAGTGCCGGGCGGTGTCGGCCCGATGACCATCGGCTTCCTTTTGGTGAATACGGTCGTCGCCGCCTGCCGCCGGCGCGGCATCCCGGAGCCGAAAATCGCCTGATCGCCTGATCGAAGGGTGGGTTTTTGGTCCTGCGTGCGCACATGGAAAGAGCGGGGAATTGAGCTCCACAGCTCCCTCATCCTCCGCTCATTCCCGCGAAAGCGGGAATCCATAGGGCCTTTCGATTGCGCGCGGACTTGAGGGATAGGACGATTGTTTGACGGTGCCGAAGGCGTTCTAGAGCCTGTCAGCGTTTCACGGAAACGCTGACAGGCTCTAACCCTTTGTTTTGACGCATGTCCGGACGGCCAACCGGTTTCCACTTGGCGTGGACGTGCTCCAACGCGCCGCAGCCGAAGACTTCGGACTCACCACGGATGCCCGCTTTCGCGGGAATGAGCGGAGTGAAAAGCGAATTACGCCTCAGTCCGCCCGCAACAAATGCAGGCTGAACAGGCCGTCGGTGTCGCTCCAGACGGCCTCGCCCCGCCACCCGGCCCCGGCGGCGAGCGCCCGGAATTCCTCCGGCGCGTATTTGTGCGAACTCTCGGTGTGGATCGTCTCGCCCTTGGCAAAGGCGAACGGAACGCCGGCGACCTCGACGGTCTGCTCGCGGTCGGACACCAGATGCATCTCCACCCGGCTCTTTTCCGGCACGACGCGTGCCTCATGGTGGAAGGCGGACAGGTCGAACGTGCCGCCAAGTTCGCGGTTGATGCGGTTGAGGATGTTCTTGTCGAACGCAGCCGTCACACCGACCGGATCGTCATAGGCGGCGACCAGCCGGTTCGCATCCTTGCAGGAATCGACCCCAATCAAGAGCGCCTCCGCCCGGCTTTCCACCCGGAGGCGGGCCAGCAGCTCCTGGGCGGTCTGCGGATCGAAATTGCCGACGGTGGACCCAGGAAAGAACAGGACGCGCGGGCCGTCCGGCAGGTCCGACGGCATGGTGAAGGCGCCGGTGAAGTCAGCCACGACCGGCGCGACCAGGATCTCCGGATAGGCCGCACTGATGGTTTGGCCCAGGAAGATGAGCTGATCGGCGGCGATATCGACCGGCACATAGACCGCAACCCGCTCGCCGAGAGCGTCGAGGAGGAGGCGCACCTTGACCCCTTCCCCGCTTCCCGGCTCCACCAGGATCAAATTGTCGCCGAGACTGGCCGCGATCTCGTCGGCGCGGTTGGCCAGGACCTGCATCTCCATCCGGGTCGGATAGTAGGTGTCGACCTCGCAGATCGCCTCAAACAGCTTGGCGCCCAACGCGTCATAGAGCCATTTCGGCTCAAGCTGCTTCTGCGGCACCGAAAGACCGGCGATCACGGAGCGGGCGAAGTCGGCGTCGATATCAACATCGACGACGGCCTCCGCATCGCCTCCGAAGTCCTGGCTCGTGGCAAGCGTCATCGGCGTTTCCCTTGAAATCGATTGTGGTGTGGAGCGAGGGCCCTCGGTCGGTCGGAGGCCCGCTCAGGCATCCTTCGCCAGGCGCAGGCCGGAGAACTGCCAGCGCTGCTGGGGATGGAAGAAGTTGCGATAGCTTGCGCGCGCATGCGCACGCGGCGTTGCGCACGAGGCCCCGCGCAGGACCCACTGGTTCACCATGAATTTGCCGTTGTACTCGCCGATCGCCCCTTCCGGCGGCTTGAAGCCGGGATAGGGGCTGTAGGCGCTCTCGGTCCACTGCCAGACGTCGCCGAACATCTGGGTCAGTCCGTTCGCAAGCGCCGGCCGCGGTCGGAAATGGCCCCCCTCGACGAAGTTGCCATCGATCGGAACGGTGCTTGCGGCATGCTCCCATTCCGCCTCGCGCGGCAACCGCGCACCGGCCCAGCGCGCAAACGCGTCGGCCTCATAGTAGCTGATGTGCGCAACCGGTGCGTCAGGATCGACAGGCTGCGCACCGCGCAGGCCGAAACTCCACCAGGTGCCGTCCCGCTCGAACCAGTAAAGCGGCGCGGTCCAGCCTTCCCGCTCCCGGCAGGCCCAGCCATCCGAAAGCCACAGCGTCTGGGTGGCGTAACCGCCATCGTCCATGAAGGCGGACCATTCGCGGTTCGTCACCAGACGATCAGCAAGCGCGTAGGGCTCCAGATAGACCTTGTGGCGTGGACCTTCGTTGTCGAAGGCGAAACCGTCCCCGTCGTGGCCGATTTCGCACAGCCCGCCGTCAAAGCCGATCCATTCCGCCTCCGTCGCCGCGGCGGCCACCGGCAACGGCTCCGGCGCGTGGTAGGCGGGCTGCGTCGGATTGAACGAAAAGGCGTGCAGCAGGTCCGTCAGCAACAGTTCCTGGTGCTGCATCTCATGATGGCAGCCAAGCTCGACACGTGCAGAGATCGTGCCGGCGTGCTCGGCCGGCGGCGCGGCGAGAAGATCCGCGATCGCGCGATCGACGGCCTGGCGATAATCCCAGACGTCACCGACGGTCGGTCGCGAGATCAGGCCGCGATGCGGCCGGGAAAACCGCGATCCGGCCTGCACGTAGTAGGAATTGAAAAGATAAAGATAGCGCTCGTCGAAGAAGCGATAGCCGGGCACGAACGGTGCCAGCACGAACTGCTCGAAGAACCAGGTCGTGTGAGCAAGGTGCCATTTCGCCGGACTGGCGTCCTCCATGGATTGGAGAACCAGGTCTTCCGGGCCGAGCCCTTCGACCAGGAAAAGCGAACGCTCGCGGGTGCGCGAAAACAGCGCCGCAGCGTCCGAAACGGTCGCAACGGCGACGGGATGGGCTCTCGATCCGGCCACGATGGGTCTCCGTTGCCGTTGGTGCGTCTCAACCGTCGTCCCCTACATGGGGTCGAAGACCGATGTGTCGAGAGTGCAGATACGGGAAAAAAGTTCCCTGCTTTGCCGAATTATACGTCGCGCCCCGAAAATGCAGGCGGAAATTCGGCACATTTTTTTCGGACGTCGCCCTCAATCTTCCAGCGCACGGGCCTCGTCGGGGAGCATGATCGGAATGCCGTCGCGGATCGGATAGGCAAGTTTCGCCGCCCGCGAAATCAGCTCCTGATGCTCCGCATCATATTCCAGCGTGGTCTTGGTGAGCGGGCAGACCAGCATCTCTAGGAGCTTGGGATCCACTTTCCGCATTTCGCTGTTCATCGTCGTCTCCGAACCAATCCCCCCATGCAGGGGGCATATCGCTAGTTAAATGTGGGCACGTCGTCGCCGCCGCCGCGAGCAAGCTCGATCTCGGTCAGCGCGACCAGGGTCTCCGCGCGCGCCTTCAGATCGCTCGCCTCCAAAAGCGCCTGCTTCTCCGCCGGGCCGAAAGGGCTCATGGTGGCGAGCGTGTTCACCAACGCTTCGTTGGAGGCCTCGCGCACGCTGCTCCAGTCCGCCTCAAGGTCGTGCGCGGTGAGATAGTCCTGAAACGCCTTTAACACCGCATCGCGATCGACCTCGCCGTCCCCGCTCTCGGCAACGAGATCGGATGCAAACGGATCAATCGCAATCCGGCACATGCGGTAGGGCGTCGCCGTCTCCATCTCCTCCTCGATCCGGAAACGGGCGATGCCGGAAAGGGTGATCAGGTAGCGTCCGTCGCCGCTTTCCTGGAACGCCGTCAGACGCCCCAGGCAGCCGACCTCGCACAAGTCGGGATTCTCGTCGGATTCCTCGCTCGTATCGAAACGCGGCTGCACCATGCCGATCACCCGATCGGTCCTGAGCGCCGCGTCCACCATCGCGACATAGCGCGGCTCGAAGATGTTCAGCGGCAGCTGTACCCGTGGAAGCAACAGCGCTCCCGACAGCGGAAACACCGGCACGACGCTCGGCACGTCCGCCGCTCGCTCGTAGAGATGATTGCCGACTTGCATCGAAAAGAACCTTTTTCTGACGTCTTGCCGCCCCGACGGTCTTGCCGCCAAAGGCAGTACGACCGTCGTCGGATACCCGATCACCTACGGCGATTTCGGCCCGTTTCGAGCGATATCGCCAAGGTCGACCCGATCCGTTCAAGCGAACAAAATCGACGACATGCGCCGGCGGCCGGCAATGGTGGCCGGATCCTTCGGGCCCCAGGCCTCGAAGAAGGACAGAAGCCGCTGTTGGGCCGCCCCCTCGTTCCACTCCCGATCTGCCCGCATGATGGCGATGAGCTCGTTGACCGCCTCTTCGCGACGGCCGCGCCCGGCGAGCGCGACGGCAAGATCAAGCCTGGCCTGGTGGTTCGACGGATCCGCCGCGACGGCGGCTTCCAGGCTCGCCACGTCACCGGCTTCCTCCGCCTCGTCGATCAGCGCAAGGGCAGAATGGACCGGCGCCAACGCCGGATCGTCCACCAGCTCCGGCGGAATCATGCCCAAGGTTTCCCGCGCGCCGTCGATCTCGCCGGCATCGATCTGGCAAAGGGCGAGCCCGGCAACGGCGGCAATGGAATCCTGCTCGGCCTGCAGTGCAGCCATGTAAAGCTGGGCCGCGCCGCCCGGATCGCCGCTGGCGCGCAGCGCGTCGGCCTCGGCGATCATGTCGGCGGCCCCGGAACCCCCGCCGACCGGACCGGCGATCTGCTCGATGAACTGCTTGATCTGACCTTCCGGCAACGCGCCCATGAAGCCGTCCACCGGCTGGCCGTCCTTGAAGGCGATCACCGCCGGAATCGAGCGAATGCCGAGCTGCTGGGCGATCTGCGGCTCGTTGTCGATGTTCATCTTGACGAGCTTGACCGCGCCGCCAGCCTCCTGGACCACCTTCTCCAGCACCGGCGTGAGCTGCTTGCAGGGGCCGCACCACGGCGCCCAGAAATCGACCAGGACGGGGACCTGCTGCGAGGCTTCCAAAACCTCGGCGGCAAACGTGCTGGTGGTGGCGTCCACGATGGCGGCACTCATCGCGCCGCCGGCAGGTGCCGTCGTCCCCTTGTTCGCGATCTGCTGCCCGTCGCTTCCCAGAATGATCGGCGTGTCGCTCATGTGTCGATCCTATGTGTCGGCCGTTCGACGTCGCGTACTCATATATCGAAGACGGGGTTAGATCATGTTCGCGCCATGAATGCCATGGCGGCGTCCGACACGGTGGTCGACGCCCGCTACCCCCTCCGTTTCCTGGTCAGATAAGGGGTAGCCGCCCGCTTTACAAACCCGCGGCCAGGGCTTCCTGGGTCACAGCGATGATCTGAGGTGGGTGGCCGGCGTCGGTGAGGACCCGCACGAGGTCGTCGCGTTTGATGGACGTGGTGGCGGTATTTTCGAGCGGGTGGAAGTTCAGCACCTCATGAGCCATCAGCCCGGCGTCCAGCACCACCGTTACCCGGCCCTCAGCGTCGTTCACGATCCCGAACGGGGTCACGGAGCCCGGCGCGACACCCAAGAGCTCCATCAAGAGTTCCGGTTTGCCGAAGCTGACCCGGCCCTGGGCACCGATCCGGGTGTGGATGGTCTTCAGGTCGACGGTGGCGTCGGCGAGCACGGAGACCAGGAACACCCGATCCTTCTTGTCTTTCAAGAACAAGTTCTTGGAGTGCGCACCCGGAATGCGCTGGTGCAGGTCCTCTGATTCCTCGACGGTAAAGACGGCCTGATGGTCGAAGGTGGGCGCTTCGATACCGAAGGCGGACAGACGCGCGAGTAGGTCGGCGCGGGTAAGCGGCATAGCAATCCTCTAAGGCAGACCACGATCGTCAGCAGTCCTTCTTAGACCCGCACGGATGGGCTTCGCCAGAGACGCCATCTGTCATATTTGCGAGTGTTTCGCCGCATTGACCGACCTTCTCTCGCGCCGACCCTTCTGGCCGGACGGCCCGGCCCTGTCCGGAGTCCGGAACAGCCGCTAGCGCGACAGTCCCGACAAAGACAACGCCCCCCAGGACTGCGTCTCCGAGGGGCGTCACGATAGCAATGTCTCGTTGCATCTTAATAAGGGCGGAAGCAGACGCGCCGCTTGGTCCAGACCCGGCGGCCGATGTACGGATCGTAGACCTTGACCCGCTCGACCCGGCAGCGACGCGGCGGGTAGAAGCCGACATAGCCGGGGCCGAAACCGTAGTAGCCCGGGCCATGGCGGTGGCGGCCAGGGTACTTGCCATGACCATGGCCATGACCGCGATGCTTCTTCTTGACCTGGACGATCCGGCTCTCCGCCGAGCTTTCCAGGCTGGCGGCGCCGCTGAACGCGGGCGCGGCGTTGGCGGTGAGCGATCCCCCGCCCACGGCCAGGGCGTGGCCCCGTTCACGCCTGGCGCGCTCTTTGGTCCTTCCGATCCCGGCGGGTGGTACGACCCATCGGACATATCGACCCTTTGGCGCGACACATCCGGCACGGTCCCGGTGACGGCTGCGGGGCATACGGTGGGGCTGTATCTCGACAAACGGCTGTACGCGGGTCGCAGCACGGCCGAGATGACCGCGTTGTATGGCAGCGTCGCGTCCATCCCCGGCAACCATCGAACGCAAGCAACGTCTGGCTTCCGGCCTGCGTATGACACTACCTCGCTGCCCACGCCGACCCTCAACCACGACGGGACGGACGACTATATGTACGGCCCCTTGCCTATACCTCCGTCCATTGCGATGACCCACTTTTGGGTGGTGAACGTGCGGACGGGACGGGTTGCGTGGAACAACGCCAGGAGTCTCGTAACTCATGTGGGAAATTCCGGTGACGGGAGCGCGTCAATCGTCGGCTACTCGTCGGGCTCCATTTACCGAAACAACAACGGCGTGCCGCTCGCCACGCGGGGCGACGTTTACACTGCCATGATCGGCACCAACTACGGGATCGTAGAAGCGCGCGGATTGGTGCATGCCTCTGCCGCGACAACGATGGACTTCGGCTATCGGGCCAGCTTTTTGACTGGCATTGCCGCCAATATCGCCGAGGAAATCTACTGCCGCGAAGACGTAGCAGCCGCCTACCGCGCCAAAATCTATGCCTACCTGGCCGAGAAATGGGGAGTTACCATCTGATGCCGAATGCACTCATCATGTTTGTGTCCGCCGCCAACCGTGACACGGCGAACGCCGCCCTGGAGAATGTTGGCCTAGGGCCGAACAACATCAGCACGCCATATGCCTTGGCGGTCGCCCCGACTGTCGCGACCCACTACGCCAGTCACTGGGGCTCCATCTCGGCGGAGCAACAGGCCCTCATGGCAACGATGCTGAGTGGCGTGATGCCGACCGAGTATCTCGATGAGTTCGGGCGGCCAGCGGAGGCGACCTGGGACAACCCTACGGCGTCGGAAGCTTCCGCAGCCATGCTGTCGATTGTCAGCGACATGGTGACCTATCCCGACATCAACGCGTACTCGGCTCAGGTGCAGATGGTGGCGCTCGCGGAAGGCCAAGGCCTGGTCGCGATCGAACCCGACCAGATGACCTAGACGTTGTGGCCTGAACTTTGCCCTGCGAGCAATATTGCGTATATCGTGCGAATTGAACGAGAGGGGGAGTGCACAGTGGCTCGAGATATCAGGCTGGTCGCTCACAAAAAGAGCCTGCCCTTTGTGCGCAACGCGCTGAAGTTCATAGAGCGGCAGGCCGTCGAGTTGGTAGGCGATGCAGCATCGATACAGGAGCTGGAGCAGATAGACCAGATGCAGAGCGATGTCGGGTCAGCTGTCATTGTAGTGGGAGACCCATTCGGGCCGCCTCAGCGGCTGCCAGGGCGGAGGTACCTCTTCCTAAACCTTTCGGTGGTGAGTTTCGCTGGCGCTCCGTGGGACTACAGTTTGTCCGGAGCTAGAGTGATTGCTGCGAAACGGCGCGCATACATCCGGAAAATGGCAAGCTATGACATGCTCTTGGATTACCTGCCGCACCAAGCTGCATCCTTAGCTAGGAAGTTGCGCCGGAACGTCTCAGCGCTGCCCATTGCTGTGGACACCATCGAGACATTCCCACCTGAGTTCGATGTGTGTTTCGTCGGCTCGCGCAGCCCCAGACGAGAGCGAGTGCTATCTCGTCTGGGCAACATGGGGGTGCAAATGTCGCCAAGGAGCGGCGTGACTCTCGAGGATGTAACGCGGCGCTCGCGCTTGACGCTCAACGTTCATGCCCATCGCTCGAACCATCTCGAGACCCCTAGGATTGTAGGAGCGATTTCGTCCGGATCGGTGGTCGCGACAGAGCCGTGTTACGGCATGGCCGAAGCGTTTCCGCGGGAGATGTACCTAGAGGCCAGCATTGCCGACCTCCCAGCGACGGTCGCAAGTGCGCTCTCCACAGGTACGTATGACGAAATAGCTAACCGGGCCTCTGACTGGTACAGGTCGACCTACTATCCGGAGGCAGTGGCGGCTTGGCGGTCCGTGCTCTCCGGCTTGCTATCTAGTGCGTAGAAGACCAGGCGTCCCCACACCCGCACACAGAATGGGGGCGGCCTGCGCGCGCCTAAGTGACCGCCGTCACGACCCGCTTCAGATGGACAGGAAAACCTGTCCGGAGGTGATCGAGATCACTCCGGACAGGCCTTTTGTCCATTTTCGAAGCGAACACCGCTCGGTTTTGGCGCAAATTCGAAATGCCTCAAGTCTTTAGAGCGGGCCGCGGGCGGAAAACCGGTGCCCACTTTTCCTCATCCCGCTCAAGATCAACCCCTTCGGGCTCTTGTCCGAAGGGACGAGTTGATCGCTCTTTATGCGAGAGCGGGATGCGGGCGGAAAACCGGTGCCCACTTTTCCTCATCCCGCTCTAGCGACAAATCCGGCGCTCGCTCCAGACCCGCCGGCCGAGCGGCGGCGCGGATCACCCCAGAAGATCGATCAGGTGAGAGACCAGCGGCTCGTCCGCCGGCGGCATCGCCACGTCGCGCAGGGCCTTGGGGCGTACCCACCGCAAGGGCTGGCCCTCCATGCTCTGGGGCACACCTTCCCAGCGCCGGCACACATAGAGCGGCATCAAGAGATGGAAGTCGTCATAAGCGTGGCTGGCAAAGGTGAGCGGAGCCAGGCAGGGCTGGCGCACGGTAATGCCAAGTTCCTCGGCAAGCTCGCGCACCAGCGTCTCTTCCGGACGCTCTCCCGCCTCGACCTTGCCGCCGGGAAACTCCCAGAGGCCGGCGAGCGCTTTGCCCTCCGGACGCTGAGCGATCAGGATGCGCCCGTCGACATCGACGAGCGCACAGGCGACGACGAGCACCAGGCGAACCGGATCAGCGGCGCCATCCAAGTTCATCGGCACCGCATTTTTCTCCGAAGCGGGATGCGGGCGGAAAACCGGTGCCCACTTTTCCTCATCCCGCTCAAGATCAACCCCTTCGGACCCGATCCGAAGGGACAAGTTGATCGCTCTTTAAGCGGGAGCGGGATGCGGGCGGAAAACCGGTGCCCACTTTTCCTCATCCCGCTCAAGATCAACCCCTTCGGACCCGATCCGAAGGGACAAGTTGATCGCTCTTTAAGCGGGAGCGGGATGCGGGCGGAAAACCGGTGCCCACTTTTCCTCATCCCGCTCTAGCTCCGGTAATCGCCATTGATGGCGACATATTCCTTGGTGAGATCGCAAGTCCACACCGTCGCTTTCCCACGCCCAAGGCCGAGATCCACACGGACCGCGATTTCCGGCTCTTTCATCACGGCAGAGGCCGCCGCTTCGGAATAGTCCGGATCGCGTTCGCCCTCGACGGCCACGCGCACATCGCCGAACCAGATCGCCAGCCGGTCGCGCTCCGCCGGCTCGCCGGCCTTGCCGACCGCCATCACGATGCGGCCCCAGTTGGCGTCCTCTCCGGCGATCGCCGTCTTGACCAGCGGAGAGTCGGCAATGGAGCGAGCGATCACGCGGGCCGAGCCATCGGATTCCGCCCCCTCGACGGTGATGGAGACGAACTTGCGCGCGCCTTCCCCGTCCTTGACCACCTGATGGGCCAGATCGAGCAGCAGCTCGTCCAGGACGGTCCGAAAGTGCTTGGCGTCCTCGCTCGCATCCGCCTCGATCGGCGGATTGCCGGCCTTGCCGGTCGCAAACAGGAGCACCGTGTCGGAGGTGGAAGTATCGGAATCGATGGTGATGGCGTTGAAGCTGTGGTTCACGCCCTCCTTCAACATCCGTTCCAGCACCTGCGGCGCGATCGCCGCATCCGTCGCGATGAAGGAAAGCATGGTCGCCATGTCCGGGGCGATCATGCCGGCCCCTTTGGCAATGCCGTTGATGGTCACCGAGACGCCGCCGATCTCCACCCTGCGAGTGGCGACCTTCGGATAGGTGTCGGTGGTCATAATGGCACGACCGGCATCCAGCCAGGCGTCGCCGGTGAACCGCTCCACACAGCCGCCCAGCACCGCTTCGAACTTGGAAGGATCGAGCGGCTCGCCGATCACGCCCGTGGAGGCGAGGAAGACCGATCCGGTCGGCACGCCGAGCGCCTGGGAGACCAGGTCGGCGGAGATGGAAACGGCGTGCTCGCCCTTCTTGCCGGTGAACGCATTGGCGTTGCCGGAATTGACCAGAAGCGCGCGCGCGCGCGCGCCAGGAAGCTGGGCACGGCACCAATCGACAGCGGCCGACGGGCAGCGGGACCGCGTGAGGACACCGGCGACCGCCGTCCCCTCATCAAAGGCCATCAGGAGAACGTCGGTGCGGCCGGCATATTTGATGCCGGCCTCCGCCGTCGCCATGCGTACGCCCGCGATCGCGGGCATCGCGGGATAGGTCGCCGGTGCGAACGGCGAAACGGCGTCGCTCATCCGCCTCTCCGTCGCTACTGCTGATCGGCGCCGGACGCCGGCGCATCGGCGGACGTGTCTGACGCAGGCGCTTCCGCAGCCGCATCCTCGCCCAGCATTTCGATCTGAGTGTCGGCCTTGAGCGCCTCGAGCTCTTCCGTCAGCCGCTCGCGCACCATCGCCTGGCGGAGCTGGGGAGCAACCTCCTCATAGGCCGGCGGCTCCTGCTGGCGGCGGTCTTCCACCTCGATCACATGATAGCCGAACTGGGTCTTGACCGGATCTTCGGTGTAGGAGCCCGGCTCCAGGGCGAATGCGGCCTCTTCGAATTCAGGCACCATCTGGCCTTCGGAGAAATAGCCGAGATCGCCACCCTTGGGCGCGGACGGGCCGGTCGAATGCTCTTTCGCGAGCTCCTGGAAGTCGGCGCCGTTGTCAAGCTCCTTGATCAGCTCCTTCGCCTCGTCCTCACTTTCGACCAGGATGTGACGAGCGTGGATCTCTTCCTGAGGCTCCAGCTTGCCGACTTCCTCGTCGTAGCGCGCGCGGACGTCGGCATCGGTGATCGCCGCGTCGATCTTCTGTTCGAAATAGGCATCGCGCAGCGCCTGAGCCTCGAGGAAGGCGAGCTCCGTCTTGTAGGCTTCGGTCTGATCGAGACCGGCCTCACGCGCCGCATTCGCCACCACCTGCAGGTCGATCAGCGCCTGAATCAGAACCTGCTTGCGCTGGCTCTGCGGCACCTGGGCGAGGCGGTCGCCGAGCATCTCGCCGGCGCGGTCGATGTCGGCCTGCGTGATGACGGTGTCACCGACCTTCGCGACGGCGTCGTCCTGGGCCAGGCTGGGGCTTGCCGCCGGAAGGGCGAGCGCCGCGGCCAGCGCGAGCGCGCGCATGAGAGAGCATTGCTGCATGGATCTGCCTTTCCATTCTCGGATGGTGCCACCCGAAGCGGGGCGCACACTGTCGGAAAGCGGTCACGTTGACAACCACCAGGGGCCCTCTTATGTCTCGGCTGCCGCCTCGGATCCGCGCGCTGTCGCGCCCGGTCCGCCCCGTCCGGCGGGACCCTTTCTTTGATCGGTCGTCCTTTTCGAGATCGGTCTCAGAGATCGAGCCCGGGTCTACCGGTGGGGCACCCGACCGGCACAGTTATCAGAAGACCCCTCGGAGGTTAGAGCGGCCATGATCGGGCTCGGCGGACTCACCCGCAAGATCTTCGGCACCGCGAACGACCGCAAGCTCAAGGGCTATAGCGGCCAGGTCCAGGCGATCGGCGCCCTCGAAGACGAACTGAAAGCGCTCGACGACGCGGCGCTGAAGGCGAAGACCGAAGAATTCCGCAGCAAGATCGAGGCCGGCACATCGGTCGATGATCTCCTGGTTCCAGCATTCGCCACCGTCCGCGAAGCGGCGCGGCGCGTGCTCGGCCAGCGGCATTTCGATGTTCAGCTCATCGGCGGCATGGTGCTGCACGACGGCAACATCGCCGAAATGAAGACCGGCGAAGGCAAGACCCTGGTGGCCACGCTGCCGGTCTACCTGAACGCCCTCACCGGCAAGGGCGTCCACGTCGTCACCGTGAACGACTATCTGGCTTCGCGCGACGCCGACTGGATGGGCCAGGTCTATCGCTTCCTCGGCCTCTCGGTCGGCAAGATCGTGCACGGCCTCGACGATGCCGAACGCCGGGCCGCCTATGCCTGCGACATCACCTACGGCACCAACAACGAATTCGGCTTCGATTATCTGCGCGACAATCTGAAGTACGACATTTCGACCATGACCCAGCGCGGCCATGCCTTCGCGATCGTGGACGAGGTCGATTCGATCCTGATCGACGAGGCGCGCACGCCGCTGATCATCTCCGGTCCGCTAGAGGACCGGTCTGAATTCTACAACTCGATCGACACCTTCATTCCGCAGATCTCCGAGGAGGACTACGAGCTCGACGAGAAGCTGCGCTCGGCGACCTTCACCGAAGCGGGCAACGAGAAGCTGGAGCAGCTCCTCGGCCAGGCCGGGCTTTTGAAGGGCGATTCGCTCTACGACGTGGAGAATGTCTCGGTCGTTCACCATCTGCAGCAGGCTCTGCGCGCCCACAAGCTGTTCCAGCGCGACCGCGACTACATCGTGAAGTCGGACGAGGTGATCATCATCGACGAGTTCACCGGCCGCATGATGCCGGGCCGGCGCTACGGCGACGGACTGCATCAAGCGCTGGAGGCCAAGGAGCAGGTGCCGATCCAGCCGGAAAACCAGACGATCGCGTCGATCACCTTCCAGAACTATTTCCGCATGTACGACAAGCTCGCCGGCATGACCGGCACGGCGTCGACCGAGGCGGAAGAGTTCCTCGACATCTACGGGCTGGAAGTCGCCGAGATCCCGACCAACGTGCCGGTCGCCCGCATCGACGACGACGACGAGGTCTACCGCACGGCGGACGAGAAATATCAGGCGATCATCGCGCTGGTGAACGACTGCCACGAGCGGAACCAGCCGATCCTGGTCGGCACCACGTCGATCGAGAAGTCGGAAATCCTGGCCGACAAGCTGAAGAAGGCCGGCTATCGCCAGAAGGACTTCTCCGCCCTTTACGATCCCGAGCGCGGCAAAAACGCCAAGGTGTTCCAGGTCCTGAACGCCCGCTACCACGAGCAGGAAGCCCACATCATCGCCCAGGCCGGTATCCCCGGCGCGGTGACGATCGCGACCAACATGGCCGGCCGCGGCACCGACATCCAGCTCGGCGGCAACGCCGATCTCAGGATCGCCCAGGAGCTCGCCGACATGCCGGAAGGGCCGGAGCGCGAGGAGCGCGAGGCGCAGATCCGGGCCGATATCGCGACCCTGAAGGAGCGCGCGCTCGCCGCCGGCGGTCTCTACGTGGTCGGTACCGAGCGCCACGAGAGCCGGCGCATCGACAACCAGCTGCGCGGCCGCTCCGGCCGTCAGGGCGACCCGGGTCATTCCCGCTTCTATCTGTCGCTGCAGGACGATCTGATGCGGATCTTCGGGTCGGACCGGATGGAGGGCATGCTGACCCGCCTCGGCCTGCAGGAAGGCGAGGCGATCGTCCATCCCTGGATCAACAAGGCGCTGGAAAAGGCCCAGTCCAAGGTCGAGGCGCGCAACTTCGACCAGCGCAAGAACGTCCTCAAATACGACGACGTCATGAACGACCAGCGCAAGGTCGTGTTCGAGCAGCGCCTGGAGCTGATGGCCGGCGAGACCGTTCAGGAGACGGTCTCCGACATGCGCTTCGACGTGGTCGAGCAGCTGGTCGCCAAGCACATTCCGGAAAAAGCCTATCCGGAGCAGTGGGACAGCGCCGGCCTGAAAGAGGCCGTCCTGAACGTCCTGAACCTCGACCTGCCCGTCGACGAGTGGGCCAAGGAAGAGGGCATCGCCGACCAGGAGGTGAAGGAGCGCCTGCTCGCCGCCGCCGATGAGGCTGCCGCCCGCAAGGTCGCCAAATACGGCGCCAACATCTGGCGTCAGGTCGAGAAGTCGGTGATCCTGCAGACGCTCGATCATCTCTGGCGGGAGCATCTGGCGACGCTCGACCATCTGCGCTCCGTGATCGGCTTCCGCGGCTACGCCCAGCGCGACCCGCTGAACGAGTACAAGACCGAGGCGTTCTCACTGTTCGAGGCGATGCTCCAGAGCCTGCGCGAGATGACGACGGCTCAACTCGCCCGCATCGAGCTGCAGCAGGCCCCGCCGACGCCCACCGACGCCGACCTGCCGGAAATGCACGCCCATCACGCCGACCCCACGACCGGGGAAGACGAGATGGAGCTGGCGGATGCTGAGCTCGCCTATGCCGGCGGCAATGGCGCCGCGGCTCCGGCCGCTGCACGGCGCCCGGCCTCAGCCGAGGCCACCCCGGAGGCCCGCAACCCGGGCGATCCGCGCAGCTGGGGCAAAGTCGGCCGCAACGAGCCCTGCCCCTGCGGCTCCGGCAAGAAGTTCAAGCACTGCCACGGCAAATACGGGTGAGCGAGGCTATGGATTGCAGGCGTCCAGCAAGCTGGCTCCGATAACAATATTTTTATTAGCACTATCTTTTCCTATAAATCCTTCCTTAAGAGAAATTAGAGAATGCCGTTCGTAAAAATTGGAAGTAAGTTAATATATTTTGCCCACGTACCAAAATGCGGAGGAACCACCATCGAATCTGCCATTCGCTCCGCCGGACATAATCTGAATTTTTACGACAAAAGCTGGTGGTCTGAAGAAAGAAAATGGAGCAGATCCTCTCCTCAGCATATAACCACGAAAGATCTTACCCGAATAATTGATATTGATATATTTGACTACACCTTTACCGTCATCAGAGACCCTGTAGATAGATTCATTAGTGCATTCAACCACAACAGATTAGACCGAAGAATCGCCTGGTATGAGAGCCTTCCGAAATTCCTCAATAAGCTCGAAAAGTCAGGCGATTATTTTTTATACCGATTTGATAATCATTTCCTACCCGCAAGCTATTTCATACCCGAAAAGTGTGAAATATTTTATCTAGAGGATGGAATGGAGCCAATTCGCGCAAGGTTATCGAACATCACAGGAGGAACACTGAATTCTTCAGAGTACGAAAGAAAAAATGTTAGACAATACAATAATACTAAATCAAAAAACATTATAAAATCATTCATTAAAAATAATTTTCAACCAATAATCCCAAAAAAATCTGAGTTAAATCAAGAAATAGAGCTTAGAATTAGGGAGGCTTACAAGGTCGACTATGATTTATTTTATGCCACACGCTATCTGAGCGAAAAATAGGTCTGCGCGCCGAGTCATTGTTCAAAATTAACCAAAAATGAAATAAATTCAGAAAGGCGCAGAACATGACCTACCAGCAGGGCGCGCTGTTTGCGCTGTTCGGCGTCGTGTTCGCCCTCCTGATCTGGGGGCGGTTCCGCTACGATCTCGTCGCCTTCGCCGCGCTGGTCGTCGGTGTGATCATCGGCGCCGTCCCTTACGATCTTGCTTTCACCGGGTTCGGACATCCGGCGACCCTCATCGTGGCGCTGGTGCTGGTGGTTTCCCGCGGCCTGGTCAATGCCGGCGCCGTCGCGGTGATCGCGCGTGCCGTGCGGAAGACCGGTGACAACGTTCCGCGCCATGTGACGGTCATCGGCGGCATCGGAGCGGTGCTCTCCGCTTTCATCAACAATGTCGCCGCGCTTGCCCTCCTGATGCCCGTGGACATCGAGGCGGCGAAGCGCGCAGGCCGGTCGGCCAGCGACACCCTGATGGCTCTCGCCTTCGCTACCATCCTCGGCGGCATGGTGACCATGATCGGAACGCCGCCGAACATCATCGTCGCCCAATATCGGGCGAGCGTCGCCGGCGCCCCCTTCTCCATGTTCGATTTCACACCCGTAGGGCTTGTTTGCGCAAGCGCCGGACTCGTCTTCATCGCGTTCGTGGGATGGCGGCTGATCCCACGCCGGGAAGGCGCAAGCTCCGACCCGCTGTCGGCGATCAACGACTATGTCGGCGAACTGGAAGTTCCGGAAAAATCCAAATCGATCGGCCGCCAGGTCGCCGAGGTCGGCCGCGAGGCGCGCGAAGGCGACGTGGCGATCCTCGGGCTGGTGCGCGACGGCAAGCATCTGCCCGGCCGCGCGGAGGCGGCGGTGATCCGGGAAGGCGACCTCCTGGTCGTGGAGGGCGCGCCGGAGTCCCTCGACCGCATCCGCAGCGAGCATGAGCTCTCCGTGGTCGGCAGTAACGTGATCGAGGATTTGGGCGGCAGCGACATGTCGCTTACGGAAGCCGTCGTCACCCGGGAAGGCCGTGCCGACGGACGCTCGGTCGGCCAGATCGGCCTGCTGCATTACCACGGCGTGAGCCTGTTGGGCGTCTCGCGCCAGGGCAAGCGGATCTACGGCCGCGTGCCCGGCCTCACCTTGCGTGCCGGCGATATTCTGCTGCTCTACGGTCCGGCGGAACGCATGGACGACGTGGTTGCGTGGCTGGGCGCGCTGCCGCTTGCCGCTCGGGGCCTCACCGTCACCCAAGGTCACCGCACCTGGCTCGCCGCCGGCTTGTTCGCGATTGCCGTCGGGGTGGCGAGCTTCGGCGTCATCGAGCTCGCAATCGCGCTCGCCGCGGTGGCCGCGCTCTATGTCGCTCTCGACATCGTGCCGATCCGCGAAGTCTACGACCACATCGAATGGCCGGTCGTCGTGCTGTTGGGCTCGATGATCCCGCTCGGCGGTGCACTGGAGGAGGCCGGCGGGACCGCGCTCATCGCCTCCTGGATCGTGTCTGCGACCGAAGGGCTTCCCGCAGCGGCAATCCTGGCGGTCGTCATGATCGTGACGATGACGCTGTCGGACGTCTTGAACAACACCGCGACTGCCGTCGTCGCCGCGCCGACAGGCTACGAGATCGCCTCCAAACTCGGCGTCTCGCCCGATCCGTTCCTGATGGCGGTGGCCGTGGCGGCGTCCTGCGCCTTCCTCACCCCGATCGGCCACAAGAACAACACGCTGGTGCTCGGCCCCGGCGGCTATCGCTTCGGCGACTACTGGCGGATGGGACTGCCGCTGGAAATTCTGATCGTCGCGGTAGGAGTACCCGCAATCCTAGTATTCTGGCCGTTGTAGAGCAAACCCAGGAAATGTGGGAACCAGTTTTCCGTCAGGATTTGCGTCAAAAATAGGAGACAGACAGGCCCTGCAATTCCGCGGAAGGCGAAGCAACCGACCCTATGGCTACGCAGCGCCAACGCCATAATAAAGAAGGCCGATATAGCCGGCATAGGCGGCCAACAGCACGCCGCCTTCGACCCGCGACAGCCGGGCGCCGCTGCGCACCATCAGCACCATGGCGACCGACACGCCCACCATCACCGGGAAGTCGAAGGCGAGCATCGAGGCCGAGACCGGAATCGGATGCACCAATGCCGTGATACCGCCAATGCCCAAGACGTTGTAGACGTTCGAGCCGAGCACGTTGCCGAGCGCGATTTCCGATTGCTTGCGGACAGCGGCGACGATCGAGGTCGCGAGTTCCGGCAGCGAAGTGCCCACCGCCACCAGCGACAGGCCGATCACGTCCTCGGAAACGTGGAACATCCGGGCGAGCTCGACGGCACCATCCACCAGGAAATTCGCCCCGAGCACGACCAGCGCACAACCGCCGACAACCAGAACGAGATCGAGAAGCCAGGAGCCCGTCAGTTCCGACGGGGTGGGAACCGGCTCGCCCTCGACCGGGATCTTCTCCCCGGAGGGCTGCTTTTCGCTGAAGTAAAGCCAGACCAGATAGGCACACAGCCCGGCCACGAAGACCGCGCCCATCCAGCGCTCCAGCATGCCGGTAAGCGCGGCGAAGGTGAAGGCGAGGCTCGTCGCGATTACAAGGCCGCCGTCACGGACCACTGCCTGGCGCGAGACCGCGAACGGCCGCATCAAGGCCGCCACGCCCAGAATGAGCATGATGTTGGCGATGTTGGAGCCGACGATATTGCCGATCGCAATCCCAGGAGCGCCGCGCCACGCCGCTTCCAGACACGTAACCAGTTCCGGCACCGACGTTCCGAACCCGACCACCGTCACCCCGACCACCAGGGGTGACATCCCAAGCCGCACCGCGAGCTTCGATGCGCCACGCACGAGGATCTCCCCGCCGGCAAGAAGTCCAACCACGCCGACGAGAATCTCAAGAGCGATCATTCAGGGGTCCAGGGACGACACGGATCAGGGCGGGAGGCGCGGCCGCCTGCACGGAAAGCAGACGTCCGACGCTGTCCTCCTAGATCGGTGTCGCCGACCCGATTCGCTAGACTGCGAGCAGGAAAAAGACGGCTGAATTGGCCTTAACCGGACCGGAGACCCGGCCGCCAATCCGGCGGCGCGAGCTCGAACCCCTCGAACACGAAGCCCGGAGAGACGGTGCAACCGATTAGCGTCCACGCTCCGAGGCTTTCCGCCGCCTGCCAGGCATGGGCAGGCACGATGGCCTGAGGCCGCTCGCCCGCCAACAGGTTCGGGCCGAGACGATAATTCTCTGCGTCGTGCCCGTTGGGCGAGATCGAGAGGGTCAGCGGGGCACCGGCATACCAGTGCCAAACCTCGACGGCGTCCACCTTGTGCCAGTGAGACACCTCGCCGGCGGCGAGCAGAAAATAGATCGCAGTGGAATGGTCGCGGCCACCGTCGGGATGCGGATCGCGGAAGGTCTCGCGGAAGTGCCCGCCTTCCGGATGCGGCATCAGTCCGAGTTCGCGAATGATCGCGGCTGCGGTGGTCTGCTCCATTCCGATCTCACTCCCGTGTGGTTTTGGCAGCGTTCGAGATGACTCGCGCCGGCAGGCCCAGGTTCAGGCCACGTCGCGACGAGCGCGCAGCTCGGCAAACACCTCTTCGGGCGCGGCCCCCTCGAGCCCGATCGCGGCTGCGAGCGCCGGATCGTCGGCCCGCAGGAACGGATTGGTCGCCTTTTCCTCCGCCATGGTGGAGGGTACCGTCGGCTCGCCGCGGGCACGCTTGGCTTTCACGTCCGCGACCCGCGCCTTCAGCACCTCGTTTTCCGGATCCACCCCGATGGAGAACTCGGCGTTCTTCAAGGTGTACTCATGGCCGCAATAGATTCGCGTGTCGTCGGGAAGCACCTGGCGCAGCGTCTTCAAGGACGCCCACATGGTTGCCGCGTCCCCCTCAAACAGCCGACCGCAGCCCATGGCGAACAGGGTGTCGCCGGTAAATGCTATGCCGAGATCGGGGAACCAGTAGGACAGCGGCCCCGCCGTGTGACCCGGAGTCGCAATCGCGCGCACCGCCCACGGCCCCATCGTCGCCGATGCGCCGTCGTCCAAGAGCTCGTCGAGCCCATCGATGCGGCTCGCCTCCTGCTTGGGCCCGGTCACGACGGCGCCGTTGCGCGCCTTGAGTTCGCCGATACCGGCGACATGATCGGGATGGTGATGGGTGATCAGAATGTGATCGAGCGACCAACCGGTCTCGTCGAGCACGGCGGCGATCGGGGCCACTTCGGGCGCATCGACCAAAAGGGTGGTGCCGGTCTCGGAATCGTGAACGAGCACGGCGTAGTTGTCCGAGCGGCACGGAACGAGCCGAATGTCGGCGGTTGCCATAGCGGCCTCCCCAAAGTCCTGTTGCGGAATTGTCCTATCATCCCGACCTGTCCCACGCCACAGTGGCGCCGGAGCGACGGAGCGTTTCGACAATGCATCTCGACGCCATCGAGATCCGCAATTTCTATCTTTCGCCGCGCGGGCGCATCGTGCGCCAGCTCTTGTCCGCGCGCATCCGCGAGATCTGGCCCAACGTCACCGGCGAGCAGGTGGTCGGGCTCGGCCACGCCACCCCGTTCCTGCGGCTCTTCCAGCCGGAGGCCGAGCGGGTGATGGGCTTTATGCCGGCGCAGCAGGGTGTGGTCGCCTGGCCGATGGAAGGCCGCGTCGCGACCTGTCTCGTCCAGGACGACTGTCTCCCGCTCCCCGATGCGTCGGTGACGCGCGTGCTTCTGGTGCATGCGCTCGAAGGCAGCCGGTCGCCCCAGGCGGTGCTGCGCGAGGTCTGGCGGGTGCTTGCGCCGGGCGGGCGCGTGATGGTGGTGGTCTCCAACCGGACCGGCCTTTGGGCGAGGGTGGAGACGACCCCGTTCGGCGTCGGCCGTCCCTACAGTCGCGGACAGATCGCCCGGCTGATGGAGGAGCTGTCGTTCACCCCGTCCCACATCGAAAGCGCGCTGTTCGTGCCGCCGTCGACCACCCGATTCGTGCTCGGCTCGGCCCGCGGCTGGGACAGGGCCGGCCGGCGTCTGTGGACCGGCGCGGCGGGCGTCGTCATCGTGGAGGCGGAAAAGCGCATGGTGCAGCCGATCGGCGGGCGAAAGCGCCGGGTGCCCGCGTTCGTGCCGACGCTCAACCCCGCGCCCAGGCCGAGCGGCGCCGTCGGGGCGCGCGTCCGATCGTACTGATCCAGCGACGCCTGGACGCGCAAGCCATGTCGGTCAGCGCCGCAGGAGGAACACCGCCTGCTCGCCGAACAGGTTCCAGAACCACCACGGCGCATTGATCGGCATCCGTCCGCCGGTGGCGTTGAGCGCGATCGCCTCCATCACCGTGGCATCGAGCTCGGCGCACAGCAGCATGAAGTCGCGGATCGTGCAGAAATGGATGTTCGCCGTGGCGTACCAGGGCTCCGGCAAATGCGGCGTCACCGGCATGCGCCCCTGGAACAGAAGCTGCAGCCGCATCCGCCAATGCCCGAAATTCGGAAACGAGACGATCGCGTAGCGGCCGATCCGCAGCAGGTTCTGGAGCACCGTTTTCGGGTCGCGGGTGGCCTGCAGGGTCTGGCTCAGGATCACATAGTCGAAAGAATCGTCCAGATAGCCGGAGAGATCGGCATCGGCGTCGCCCTGGATCACCGACAGCCCGCGTGCCACGCACTCGTTCACTCCAGCCTGGGAGAGCTCGATACCGCGCGCATCGGCGGACTTGCGGCTCGCCAGGAGCTCCAACAAGGCGCCATCGCCGCAGCCCACGTCGAGCACGCGCGAACCCGGCTCCACCAGGCTCGCCACCACATCGAGGTCGAACCGGCTGCGATTGGGAGAAATGTCACTCATGCGTTGGGATCCGGCGCGGGTGGCTCGATCCCGCGAACGTGGGCGGCTCCGGTCAAAAAGCCGCGGGTGACGCGGAACAGCTCCGGCTCATTGAGCAGGAAGGAATCGTGACCGCGATCGCTCTCGATCTCCACGAACGAGACGTTGGCGCCGGCGGCGTTGAGCGCATGCACCACGGCCCGGCTCTCCTTGGTCGGAAACAGCCAGTCGCTGGTGAACGAAATCACGCAGAAGCGCGTCGGCGAGCCCCGGAAGGCGTTGGCGAGAACGCCGCCATGGTCGATGGCGAGGTCGAAATAGTCCATCGCCCGGGTGACGTAGAGATAGGAGTTCGCGTCGAACCGGTCGACGAAGGTCGAGCCTTGGTGGCGCAGATAGCTCTCGATCTGGAAGTCGGCGTCGAAGCCGAAGGTCACCTGCTCGCGGTCCTGAAGCGCGCGGCCGAACTTGCGATGCAGCGCTTCCTCCGAAACGTAGGTGATGTGGGCCGCCATGCGAGCGACCGAGAGCCCCTTTTTGGGGATCACGCCCTCTTCCAGATAGCGCCCGCCGCGCCAGTTCGGATCGGCCATGATCGCCTGGCGACCGACCTCATGGAAGGCAATGTTCTGGGAAGAGTGGCGCGCGCCGCCGGCGATCGGAAGCGCCGCGAACACCCGGTCGGGATAGCTTGCCGCCCACTCCAACACCTGCATGCCGCCCATCGATCCGCCGGCGACGGCGAACAGCGTGTCGATCCCAAGGCGATCGACCAGCATGGCCTGAGCCCGGACGATATCGGCGATCGTCACGATCGGAAGCTTCAGACCGTAGCGGCCGCCCTCGTTCGGATCCAGTGAGGCGGGACCGGTCGTACCTGCGCAGCCGCCAACCACGTTGGCGCAAATCACGAAGAAGCGATCGGTGTCGATGGGGCGGCCCGGCCCGACCATCAGGCTCCACCAGCCCGGCTTCCCGGTGATCGGATGGGTGGAGGCGACATACTGGTCGCCGGTCAGCGCATGGCACACCAGGATCGCGTTGGAGCGATCGGCGTTCAGCGTGCCGTGGGTCGTGTAGGCGATCTGCCAGGGCGCAAGCGCACGGCCGGAATCGAGCGCGAGCGGCTCGTCCGGGCCGAAGCGTTCCACCAGGCTCGAAGGAGAATCGACCTCTCTGAGCCGCGCCTGGGCCACGGCGTCGTCATGGTCGGGAAGTTGGGTCATCGAGGTTCCGGACACGTTTCAGCGTACCGCGCCGACGTCCCGATTCCAAAGCTCGCCAGACCTCTCAGCAGGTTCTGCACGAGTGTCGAAATCGTTGCGGGCACCGGCAAGTCAACGGTTTCAAGCCGGTTTTCGAACAAGACGGGGGCGTGCGAACGCGTCGCGGGCACTCGCGCAGCCGTCGAAATCCGAAAGCCGGACCAAGGCGCGTAGCTAGGAACCGGCACCGATGGGTGTCAATGTTTTCTTTGATTTTGCCGCGCTGCTCTTCTAAGGGTGTCGGCTCGCGTGCCGGCCCGTTCGCTGCCGGTGGCCAATGGTGCCCTTCATGTCCAAGACCGTTTCCCGAGGGTCGTCGGCCCCGCCCCCGGCGACGCTTGACGCTCTCCGGAGCCGGATCGACACGCTCGATCAAGAGATCCACGCCCTCTTGATGGAGCGCGCGCGCACGGTCTCCGAGATCGCGCGGGCCAAAGGCCCGACGGCGGGCGCCACGATCATTCATCCAGGACGGGAGGTGCGCGTGCTCATGCGGCGCCTCGAAGCGCACGAGGGCCCGCTTCCCGCCTCTCTGGTCGCGCACATCTGGCGCGCGGTGATCGCCGCGGCCTGCCACCTGCAGCGGCCGTTCGATGTTCACGCCGTCGGGCTTGCCGCACCGGACGGTGCGCTGCGCGATCTCGCCCGGTTCTGGTTCGGCTTCGAGGTCGGCCTGATTGACAGCGCCGATGGCGCCGCGGCCATCGCCGCCCTCGAAGCCGCGCCCGGCGATCTCGCGCTGGTGCCAGTTTCGGCACCCGGCGACTGGTGGTCCGCACTGTCGGAAGACGGCGTGCACGTCATCGGCCGGTTTGGCGCAAACGATGAGCCACTCGGCGACATCCTGCTTCTCGGTGGCGCGCTGGTCGGTCCCGGCCCCGAAGCCGTCAATGTCTATCGCCTGATCTTCGACGGCGATGCTCTGCTGCCGGAAGACGTTGAGCCGATCGCCCGCCGGACGAACCCAGCGGGTTCGGCGATCCTCGCCGTCTCGCCCCTTTCGCCCGATGCGCTCGCCGCAGCATGGGGACCGGCGGACGGCCCCGTATCGATTGCGCACGCGGGGCGCTACGACCCGGATTTGATGTCGGCCGTCGGCAATCCGCCAGCGGTCTGCAAGGAGTGAGTGATATGAGCAACGACACCCAGGCCTCCCGTCCCGCCGCCCGGTCCGGCGTCATGACGATTGCCCCATACGTTCCGGGCAAGTCCAAGGGAAGCCGCGTCCGCGCCTATCATAAGCTCTCGTCCAACGAGACGCCGCTGGGCCCGAGCCCGAAGGCGATCGAAGCCTATCAGGCGGTGGGCGCCTCGCTCGAACTCTATCCCGACGGGGCGGCGACCGCGCTGCGCGAGGCGATCGGCGACTCCATCGGAATCAATCCCGCCCAGATCCTATGCGGCAATGGCTCCGACGACCTGCTCGGCATGATCGCCCACGCCTATATCGATCCCGGCGACGAGGCGATCTTCACCGAACACGGTTTCCTGGTGTACCGGATCGTCACATTGGCCGCCGGCGGCGTGCCCGTGGTAATCGCGGAGACCAATAAGACCGCCGATGTGGACGCCATCCTGGCCGCCGTCACCGAGCGCACCAAGGTCGTATTCCTGGCCAACCCGAACAACCCGACCGGCACCTACCTGCCCCAGTCCGAAGTGCGCCGCCTGCACGCCGGCCTGCCGCCGCACGTGCTCCTGGTGCTGGACGCGGCCTATGCCGAATATGTCCGCCGCAACGACTACGAAGCGGGGATCGAGCTCGTCGGCGGATCGCAGAACGTCGTGATGACACGCACCTTCTCCAAGGTGCACGGCCTTGCCGCCCTGCGCGTGGGCTGGCTCTACGGGCCGGATCACGTGATCGATGCGCTCAATCGCATTCGCGGACCGTTCAACGTCAACGCGCCGGGGCTCGCCGCCGCGGCGGCATCGATCCGCGATCGCGCCTTCATCGAAGCGTCCATCGACCACAACGCGACCTGGCTACCGTGGCTGACGGCGGCCTTCACCGACCTCGGGATCGACGTCACCCCGAGCGTGGCCAACTTCCTGCTCCTCAACTTCCCCGATCGTCCGGGTGTCTCGGCGGAAGCGGCCGACCAATATCTGCTCGACGAGGGGATCGTGCTGCGCCGGCTGGAGCCCTACGGGCTACCGAATGCGCTGCGCATGTCGGTGGGATCGGAAGAGGCCAACAAGGCCACGGTGGACGCGCTTGCCCGCTTCATGGCGGAGCGCGGAGGACAGGCCCCCCATGGATGAACCGCTGTTTCGTCGACTGACGATCATCGGCATCGGTCTGATCGGCTCCTCCATCGCGCGCAAAGTGCGCGCAGAAAGGCTCGCGCAGGAAATCGCGATTGCGGACCGCAACCCGGCCGCCCTTTCCGAGGCGGCCGAGCTCGGGCTCGGCGACTTCTACAGCGAGCATGCCTCGGAAGCGGCGACGGGCGCCGACATCGTGGTCTCCTGCGTCCCGGTCGGGGCGGCGGGCAATGTCGCGCAGGAAATCGCGCCGGTTCTGCTACCCGATACGCTCGTCTCCGACACCGGTTCGGTGAAGGCCAGCGTGATCCGGCAGATGCAGCCGCTGCTGCCCTATCCGGCGCGGCTGGTGCCGGCTCATCCGATCGCGGGCACGGAAAATTCCGGTCCGTCGGCGGGCTTTGCGGATCTGTTCGAAAACCGGTGGTGCATCCTCACGCCCACCCGGGAAACGGACCTTCGCGCGCTCGACCGGGTAGCGGAGCTCTGGCGCGGGCTCGGCGCCGACATCGAGACCATGACGGCGGAGCATCACGACCTGGTGCTCGCGATCACGAGCCACCTGCCGCACCTGATCGCGTACAATATCGTGGGCACCGCCGACGATCTGGAGGAGGTCACCCAGTCGGAGGTGATCAAGTTCTCCGCCGGCGGTTTTCGCGACTTCACCCGCCTGGCGGCCTCCGACCCGACCATGTGGCGCGACGTGTTCCTGCACAATCGCGATGCGGTGATCGAGGCCCTCGGCCGCTTCTCGGAGGACTTGGCGGCACTCCAGCGGGCGATCCGCTGGGGCGACGGTGACATGCTCTATGAGACCTTCACCCGGACCCGGGCGATCCGTCGCAACATCATCGATGCCGGCCAGGAAATCGCTGCTCCCGACTTTGGTCGTCGAGGGCCGGGTTCCGGCTCCAACTAGATCCGGTTGCGGGCGGAGAGCGGTTTCTCCTTCTCCGCCCCCATCTCTTTCCAGTTAGCCGCCCACGGCAAGCAAGCCGATCGGCAGCGGTGGGAGCTTGCCGAGCGGAATGATCCCGGCGGAAACTCGCCCGCTCGAGATCTTCAGCGGAAAGGCGCGCGCCGCTTCGCCATCGATTTGGGTCGCCTGACCGAAGGACAGCACGGTCGTCACGATATTGCGCAGGGTGTCGGCCTGGCTCGGGGCAAGCTCGTCCAGATAGGGTAGGCTCGCGCCATCGCCGCTGACGGCGACGTTCAACTGGCCGTCGAGCATTCCGTTCGGCCGCACGACCAGATTTCCCGCCGCCGACACCGCAGCCTGTCCGGCCTTGACCGACACTCGCGTCAGTTTGATCGGCACGCCTTCGCTGGTCAGAAGACGGCGGACCGCCGACGCGGTGTCTCCCGACATCAAGGAGCGCGCGCCGTCGACGGTGGCGACGAGCATCAGGTCCGCCTTGGGCGCGGCGGCGATCGGCTCCAATCCATCCAGCCGGACCGCGACATTCACCGCCTCGTTGCTGTTGGGGTCTGAGCGCAGATGGATCTCGGCCAGATCCGCCACCAAGGGCGGCAGCTCCGACGGCTCGGCGCGCGGCTGCTCGATGGAGATGGACAGCCGCTCCAGCGCCCCGTCCGAGATCGCCACGCTCGCGTGGGCGAGCGACCAGGTAATCGTGGTGGGGTCGAACGGCCCTTCGCTCACCACCGCCGGCGCGCTCAGTTCGGTGATGGCGTGCCAGGGATCGTAGATCAGCGCGACGGCGGTCAATCCGCCGAGCTCGATCGTGGCATCCGGCGTGGTCAGGCTGGTCCCCTCGCCACAGCGCAGCTCGATGCGAAAGGGATAGCCTTCGATGCGCCGATCGACACAGTCGAACGCCACGTCCTGTTCGATGCCCTGGTCGACGATTTGAAGATAGAGCCGCTCGCTATAGGCGGCCGCGACGAACCAGAACACCGACCAGGCAACCGCAATGACCAACACCACGGCGAGCATGATGAGCATCCGGCGCCGCATCCGGGACGGTTTGCGCTGAACGGTCTGCTCGTCAGTTGCCACGTACGGCACTCCCTGTTTGCGCGCACCCTCCCATGAGACAGGGGCAGTGCTGCTTGGTTCTCTGTTTTCCTATCGGCGCCCGGAGGTTCGCCAGAGCCGGTTCCGGAAAGACCAAAACATGTTAGGGCTCCTCCCGGCGAGAGAGAGGCCAGAAAGGTGCGACCGATTGACCGAGATCAATGACTTGTGGGTTTTCGGGTACGGATCGCTGATGTGGCGACCCGGCTTTCCCTTTCTCGAAGCCGCGCCCGCGCGAATCAAGGGCCGACATCGCCGCCTGTGCGTCTATTCCTGGGTGCACCGGGGAACCGAGGCGGAGCCCGGCCTCGTGCTGGGGCTCGACCGTGGCGGATCGTGCCTCGGACGCGTCTTCCGGGTCGCGGCGGAGGAGCGCGAGGCGACCATCGACTACCTGCGCGCCCGCGAGCAGGTGACCATGGTCTACCTGGAGCGCACCGTGCGCGCCGCCCTCGCCGACGGCAGCGATCGGGAGGTCTCCGCCCTCACCTACGTGGTCGACCGCAGCCACGCCCAATATGCCGGGCCGTTGCCCCGCGAGCGCCAGCTTGAGATCGTCCGCACGGCCTCGGGCCAATCGGGGCCGAACCCCGATTACGTGCTGGCCACCGCCGATCACCTGGAAGAGCTCGGGGTGCACGACGACAACCTGCACTGGATCGCCGACGCTTTACGCGGGCGCGTCAAAGCCGACGCCACGTCGGCTTGACCTCAGGTCATTCTTCTTCGGCCGCTTGAACCCTATCGCCGGCCGGCAGCGGCCGCTTCAGCTCCGCCAACCCCTCCCGGTAAAGCCGGTCGGATGCGGTCTCGATCTCGTCCTTCAGGCGTTCGCGAAAGACTTTCAGCGGCAGGCCGGGCGGGATTTCCGGCAGGAACTCCACCACGATCGTTCCGGGATAACGCACCAGCGAATCGCGCGGCCAGTAGAGGCCGGAATTCAGCGCGACCGGCACCACGGATCGCTTCATGCGGTGGTAAAGATGGGCCGTACCGTTCTTGTAGTCCGGCGGCGCGCCCGGCCGGGTTCGGGTGCCCTCAGGAAAGATGATCACCTGGCGACCCTTGTCGATCGCCGCGCGTGCCTTGTCGGCGATCTCGTTGAGCGCCTTCACCCCCGAACTGCGATCGATCCCGATCATGCCGAACTTGCGCGCGTACCAGCCGAAAAAGGGCAGCAGGAACAATTCGCGCTTCAGCACATAGATCGGGTCCGGCAGGATCGGCATGAGCGCGAACGTCTCCCACGCCGCCTGGTGCTTGGCCGCGATCAGCGCGCCATCGCGCGGCAGGTGCTCCAGGCCTCGAAAAGCCACCTTCACCCCGCAGATCCAGCGCAGCAGAACCAGCACACCCCGCGCCCAGAATTTCATCGGCCAGACGCCCACCTTGTGCGGCAGCACAAAGCACGGCAACGCGAGGAGCGAGACCACCGCGAGGAACAGATAGAAAGCGATGAGAAAGACGATCGAGCGGACGTAGAGCATGGCGCACGGCTGAGGGAGGGATCTTGACCGGCCGACGAAAGCGACGACGCCCGAGACATGCCGCACCGAGCGCCAAAAGAGAAGCCCGGGAGTCTCGATCCCCCGAGAGAGGGAAAACCGGCGCCCTTTTTCTCGAAAAGCGCTTTAGAAATCACGCCGGAGCTGAGCGATGCGCACGAGTTCGCGCCCCGGCTCGTTTTCCTCCAGACTGAGGCGAAGCCGCGCCAGCGCATATTTGACATATTCGCGCAACACCACGTGCAGCGCCGCCCGGTCGCGGTACCAGTGGTTCAGCTCCAGCTCCTCGTGGAACACCGGAAACGGAACGAGCTCCCGGTCCGGCACTTCCCGCTTCAGCTCCGCAAGCGTGCGCGGCATGTGATAGGCGCTGGTGACGACGATCAGGCGTTTGAAGTCGTTCGCCGCGGCCCATTCGCGCGTCTGGCGTGCGTTCTCGATGGTGTCGAGCGCCTTGCGGTCGATATCGATGCAGCAATCGAAGATGTCCCGCCCGGCGGAAATCGCCGAAGCGATCTGGCTTTCCGTCGTCTCCGGATTGACCCCGGTGATGAGAAGCCGCTGGGCCCGCCCCTCCTCCAACAGCGCAACGGCACCGTTGATGCGCATGGCCCCGCCGGTCAGGACAACGATCCCGTCGGCATGGGGATCGAGCGGCGCTTTGGCGGCAGCGACCTGATCGGCGAACCACAAAAAGCCGGCGACCAGGAAGGCGGCGAGACACCCGACGGCGAACACGACAAAACGCGGCACGGTCGCGGCGGACCCGTGCCGGCGGCTTTCGATCACATCTGCGGGACCCGCGCTGATCTGTCCGACGTCGTTCATCATCGCGGACAAGAGTATCGCCGAATACGGCGAGCGAAAGGCAAATCTTTTCCGAGGCCTACCAGCTTTCCACGGCCGATTTTCGCGGCGCGGAGATCCGAGATCCGCAGCTCCCATCTCGCCCTGCGCCGCCCACGGATAATCCAGCGAACTGCCATGTTATGATAAGCGGGCCAACGCGTCGCTCGCGTAGGATGCACTGTCGCGTTGGTGGCCGAGGCCGGCTGCGCGGAGACAATATGTCGCCTCTTCCTGCTCAGCCTGCCCTGCCTCTCGCGAGGCGAAGCGAGGTCGTATCCGTCGTGCGCGGCGACTGGATCAGAGGAGCGGCCCAAAAATAGAGGGTCCATGTTCCGTTCGGTCGTCGGTCTGCTTCTCGCCCTATTGGCGCTCACGAGCCCAGTACGCGGAGAGGAAGCCACCCCCCTGCAAAGCCCGGACTATGTGGGCTCGGCCACCTGCGCCGGTTGCCACCAGGATGTGACGGCGCGTTGGCAGACCTCCGATCACGCCAAGGCGTGGACCGAAGCGACTGCGGAGAACATCGTCGCCGACTTCAACGATACGACCTTCGCTCATGATGGTATGACGGCAGCCTTCCACATCGATGGCGACGGAACCTACCGGATCACGGTCACCGAGAAAGACGGAACCACGCGCGACTATCCGGTCCACTCCGTCGCGGGAATCGAACCGCTGCAGCAATATTTGCTGGAGACCGAGCCCGGCCGGCTGCAAAGCTTCGACGTGGTCTGGGACACGAAGAAGCAGCGCTGGTTCCACCTCTACCCCGACCAGGACCTGCCGCCAAACGATGGGCTGCACTGGACCGGTCCCTACAAGAATTGGAACGGTCGCTGCGCGGTCTGCCATTCCACCGGCTACGAAAAGAACTACGACCCGCAGACGAAGCGCTACGCTTCCACCGAAGTGGAGATCGGGGTGGGCTGCGAAGCCTGCCACGGCCCCGGCAGTGCCCATGTCGCGTCGGCAAAGGAGTGGGACGCGAAAGGCTCAGCCCCTCTGCCGAACGCCGGCTTCGCCGTCGACTTCTCAGATCCTGAAACGACCATTCAGCAGTGTGCCGGCTGCCATTCCAGGCGGGAGCCGCTTCAAGCCGGCAGCCCGGCGCCCGGCACGCCCTACCACGACGCCTACAATCTCTCCCTGCTCATGCCCGGCCTCTACCATGCCGATGGGCAGGTGCAGGACGAGGTCTATGTCTACGGCTCGTTCCTGCAGTCGAAGATGTATGAAAAGGGCGTGAGCTGTACCGACTGTCACGAACCTCACACGATGCAGCTGGTGGCCGAGGGCAACGCGGTCTGCACCCAGTGCCACAGCCCTGCCGGCAATCCGGCCTTCCCAAGCTTGCGGCAGGCCGAGTACGACAGTCCCGACCACCATTTCCATGAGCCCGGCAACAGTGGCGCAGCGTGCAAGAATTGCCACATGGTCGAGCACGTCTACATGGGCAACGATTGGCGCGCGGACCATTCGTTCCGGATCCCGCGGCCCGACCTCTCGGCAAAGACCGGCTCGCCCGACGCCTGCACCACCTGCCACAGCGATCGCCCGCCCGCGTGGGCGGCATCGGTGATCGCCGAGCACTACCCCGACAGCGACCATCGCGGCCCGCACTACGGCGAGATCTTTGCGGAAAGCCGCTCGGACCCCGCTGGTACGACGAGCGATCTCAGCGCGCTCGCTGCCGATCCGAAAACGGCGGGCATCGTCCGCGCGACGGCTCTTGCCTATTTGGGACAGTCCGGAAATCCGGCCCTTGCGGACCAAGCTTCACCGCTTCTCGCCGATGAGGATCCGCTGGTGCGGGCCTCTGCGGTTGACCTACAGCGACTGCTCCCCCCGCAAGAGCGGGCCGACCGGCTTGTGCCCCTCCTTTCCGACCCGGCGCGCACCGTGCGTATTGCGGCGGCGCGCGCCATGCTCGACGTACCGATGCAGGCGCTGGCGAGCGATGCCTCGGACGACCTCAGGCGCGCCATGGACGACTGGCAGACCTCCATGGCAAGTCGTCTGGACTATCCTGAAACCCACCTTCAACTCGCCGGTATAGCGTTGACCCGGCGCGACTGGCCGGCCGCAACGGCGGCGTTCCGGGAGGTGGTCGATATGGACCCGCAACGCGTGGAGGCTTGGGTGATGCTGACGCGGATCGCCGCCGCGCTTCAGGGCCCGACGAACGCTCGCACCGTGCTCGACGAAGCGCTCCAGGCCAACCCGACCGACCCGACCTTGAACGCCCTCAAGCACCAGATGGGGCCGCGTTAGAGCATTTCCGGGCGAAGTGGGAACCGGTTCTCCGCCCGGAAATGCGTCAAAATAAAGGGTTAGAGCCCGTCGTCGATTCCGTGAAAAGCTGACCGGCTTCAGGTCATGGACCCTAAGTGAGATCCACCCTACTCAGCTCCCGATATCGGGCGGGGGAGAGCCCCGTCCATCGATTGAAGGCGCGCGTGAAGTTGGAGTGCTCTTCGTAGCCGAGGGCCATGGCAATCTCCGAGATGGAAAGCGGCGTCTTGAGCAGAAGCGACATCGCCCTCGCCCGACGTGCGGCGTCGAGGACCTCCCGATAGGTATAACCGTCCTGCCGAAGCCGGCGCTGCAATCCCTGCAGGCTCAGCCCGGCCAGTTGCGCCGCTCCGTCGAGGTCGCTCTCGCCGTCGAGAAGGCGAAGCGCGACGATCGCGGAGACCGAGCGCACCGATTCCGGAGCCTCGCGAAGGGCCGTCTCGGACAAAAGATCCCGGAGTTCGACGCTGCCCCCACCGGCGTTCAGAGGCATCGGCGAGGCGCGCAAGGTGTCTTCGGGGAGGATGGCGAGTGCCACCCCCTGCCCGTCGAAGCGCATGGGCGCCTGGATCCGATCCTCCACCTGGGCGGCCCCCGGATCGCGCGGATAATTCACCTCGACCCAAACCGGTCGCCAGCTTCTGCCGAGATAATGCTGGACGAACGTCATCATCGGGGGAATCAGGTGGTCGATATATTGCGCCTGTTTCCCCTCATTGAAGAGCGGCGTGGCGCGCCAGACCCAGACCGGCCCGGAGCGCCCAAAGCCGAACTCGAACCCGCGCTGATGCGCCCAGCTCGTCGCGCAAAGCCGGACGATGCCGTCCCTCACGCTCGGCGCCCGGAGGCTGAACCGCATCCAGTCACCGTAGCCGAGGTGCGTCATCCGCTCCCCGATTTCGAGACCCAGCGTGCGCGATCCCAACTCCCGCTGGCTGCGAGCGAATAGATCGACCATCGCGCGCAAAGGGATCGGCATGTCCAGTTCGGTCTCGAGCGCCAGCGGAAGTCTGGCTGAGCGAAACACCTTGAGGAGCGCCGCTTCGCCGGCCCGTTCCTCCAAAAACGACGGCAACGGCCCGAACCCACGCGCGCGTGCCAGAGGCACCAATCCCGATTTCTTCACCATCGTGCCGGCGAATGACGGGAAATGACAAACTGAAACGCGGAAAGCTGGGTCATAAAGCGATGATCTGTTGCTTGGAATTGGAGCGGCGATCTCGGGGACAGCTAAGAGGGAAACGTATCTCGGAATACCATCTCATATCTCCTTTCAGTATTTAATATGAGAAACGGCGTTTCCAAAAACGTTTCGACGCGAATTGAGGTGAATTCATCTTGAGGCAACGTCCCATTCCCTCTTTTGACGCCTGAATTCGAAGAAAACCGTGCACTTCGCACGGCCTCCGTAAATCCGACAACGGACGGACGAACGCGGAAGGGGCCACGTGCCCGTTTCGTGTCGTGCGAGCCGCGAAAATTCGGACGCCGGGGCGCCAACCACATCCCCCCAATCCAATCCCGGACCCGAGCGACAGACTTTTGGAACGACAACCTGAGACTGAGAAAACGGGGAGTTGGTATGGTATTGCAAAATGCTCGGAAAGACCGGGCAACGGGTGGGCTGTCCTTGTCTGCCGCAACCCGGCGGGCGGGTGCGATGGCCGTCGCACTTGCGTTTGCCGCGCTGGTGCCCGGCGTCGCGCACGCCCAGGAGTCGTCCAATCCGCGTGGCTCGACCACCGGACCGACCTCGGCGAAAGGCTACGACTATCCCGGCTTCTCGCTCCACATGAAGGACGTGAAGCCGGCCGACAACATGTACCCGGCCCTCCAGCGGCCGGAACAGGACAAGGCGGCCGAGGAAAAGCTCGCTGCCCTGGAAGCCAAGACCGGCAAGAAGCCGAACGTCCTCATCTTCCTGCTCGATGACGTGGGCTGGATGGATCCCGGCTTCAACGGCGGCGGTGTCGCCGTCGGCAACGCCACGCCGAACATGGACGAGCTCGCCCAGGACGGCCTGCTTTTGACGTCGGCCTACTCCACGCCGTCGTGTTCGCCGAGCCGCGCGACCATCCACACCGGCCAGAACCCGCTCCATCACGGCATCCTGCGCCCCCCGATGTACGGCGAACCCGGCGGCCTGGACGGCGCGCTCACACTGCCGAAGCTCCTGAAGGAGAAGGGCTACGTTACCCAGGGTGTCGGCAAGTGGCACATGGGCGAGAACAAGGGCTCGCTGCCGCAGAACGTCGGCTACGACGACTATGTCGGCTTCCTCGGCGTGTCGGACATGTACACCGAGTGGCGCGACATCTACCTGAACCCGGAATTTGCGCTCTCGCCCTCCCGCTTCAAGATGATGCAGGAAGACGAATTCAACCACACCGAGGTGCATTGCACGCCCACTGACACGGACAAGTGCGAAAGCGGCAAGCTGATTGATCTGGACTACATCAAGGATCTCGACCAGCACTGGAAGGACGTGAGCCTCGATTTCATCGAGAAGCAGAAGGACAGCGACAAGCCGTTCTTCCTGTATCACGCCACGCGCGGCTGCCATTTCGACAACTACCCGAACGACGACTATTCGGGTAAGTCGGCGGCGCACACCGTGTACAGCGACTGCATGGTGGAGATGGACGACATCTTCGGCTCGCTGGTCCAGAAGCTGAAAGAGACGGACCAGCTCGACAACACGCTGATCCTGCTCACCTCCGACAACGGCCCGGAATGCGAGATCCCGCCGCATGGCCGCACGCCGTTCCGCGGCTGCAAAGGCACGAACTGGGAAGGCGGCGTGCGGGTCCCGACGTTTGCCTACTGGAAGGGCATGATCCCGGCCCGGCGCTCCGACGGCCTGTTCGACTTCGCCGACATCCTTCCGACGCTGATGTCGATGACCGGCGTCAAGGGTGCCGACATCGGCAAGTTGTTCGACGACAAGACCTACATCGACGGCGTCGACCAGCTGTCGTTCCTGCTAGCCGACAACGGCGAATCCAACCGCCGCAGCCGGCCCTACACCATCAACCAGTACTTCGGTGCCATGCGCATCGACGAGTTCAAGTACATGTTCACCGGCGAGATCGAGAACTCGATCGTTCAGAAGGGAAGCTGGGGCGGGTTCTCCGGCAGCCTGTTCCACGACACCGGCGGCGTGGTCCTGTTCAACCTCTATGAGAATCCACAGGAAGACGTGAATGTCGGCGTTCGCCATATCCCGGCCACCGTGCCGCTGATCGGCGCGACCGGCGACTACATGACCGAGCTGATGAAGTATCCGCCGGAGTTCAAGATCGGCTTCGTGGGCAACAACCCGGCCCTTTACAATCTTGCGCCTCAAGTGCGCGAGGGCGTGCAGCAGATGCTGGAACAGAACGGCGTTGGGCGTCCGACCCCGTAGCGAGACAGGTCCGGATCGCTAAAAGGATCTCCGTTCCCGAGGCAAAGCCCTGGCGAACGCTCCGAAAGATCCGCGATCGCGACCCTGGTCGAATATCTGAAGACCTGAGGCTGCACCAAACCACGGAGAAGGGCGACGGCAACACCGTCGCCCTTTTCATTGCGGGTCGACCGTATTGCCGAAGCCATTTTGATCTGAAACCGTCTGTCGGGTCGTCAATCCGCAACAGGCTCTCGGTTTCCGACAATGCTTCAGGTCCTGGCACACCGCACCTATCGACACCTCTTTGCCGCCCAGGCGCTGTCTCTTATCGGCACGGGGCTGACGACGGTCGCGCTCGGCCTGCTCGCCTATGACATCGCCGGACCGGATGCCGGCGCCGTGCTGGGCACCGCTCTGGCGCTCAAGATGATCGCCTATGTCGGGATCGCGCCGATCGCGGGCGCCTTCGCCGACCGCCTGCCCCGACGGACATTTCTCGTCACGCTGGACCTTTGTCGAGCGGCTCTGGTGCTGCTGCTGCCGTTCGTGACGGAGGTCTGGCAGATCTACGTCCTCGTCTTCGCCTTCCAATCCTTTTCGGCCGCCTTCACGCCGACCTTCCAGGCGACGATCCCCGACGTCCTTCCCGACGAGCGCGACTACACCAACGCGCTCTCGCTGTCCCGGCTCGCCTACGATCTGGAATCGTTGATCAGCCCGATGCTGGCCGGCCTGTTGTTGAGCCTCATCAGCTTTCATTGGCTGTTCGCCGGAACGACCCTCGGGTTCCTCGCATCGGCCGCGCTGGTGGTCTCAGTCGCGCTGCCGGCGGCGAAGGCGCTCGCGCACGAAGGCGGTATCTACACGCGGATCACGCGCGGCATGCGCATCTATCTGAAGACGCCCCGGCTGCGCGGGCTCCTGGCACTCAGCTTCGCCGTCTCGTCCGCCGGCGCGATGGTGATCGTCAACACCGTCGTCTATGTCCGCGAGGTGCTCGGCGGCAGCGACCAAGACGTGGCGCTCTATCTCGCCGCCTACGGGCTCGGCTCGATGGTGGTGGCGCTGGCACTGCCGCAACTCCTGGATCGGCTCGTGCCGCGCACGGTGATGCTCGTTGGCGGCGGCCTGCTCGGCGCCACGCTGCTGTTCGCGACAGCCAATCCCTATCCGGGCGTGGCCTACGGCCTCTGGGCCGTACTCGGGGCCGGAGCCTCGCTGGTGCTGACCCCGTCGGGCCTGCTCCTACGCCGTTCCTCCCACGCCGAGGACCGGCCGGCGATCTTCTCCGCCCAGTTCGCCCTGTCCCATGCCGGCTGGCTTGTCGCCTATCCGGCTGCGGGCTGGATCGGCGCCCGGCTCGGTCTAGAGACGGCGTTCATCGTCATGGCAATCGGCGCGCTGGCTGGAACGATGGTCGCAACGCTGGTCTGGCCGCAGCACGACCCGGAAGTGATCGAGCACGAACACCCGGAACTCTGGCACACGCATCCCCATGTGCACGACGATCACCACCAACACGCGCACGAGACGACGGAAGATGCCGAACCGCACCGCCATGCCCACCGCCACGGCCCCTTGCGCCATGCTCATCCGTTCGTGATCGACGATCACCACCCGCACTGGCCGAGGGCCTGAAATAGGTGCGCATTGGGCTTTGCCGTAAATCGCCGACTTTTTGAAGCAGAATGAGGATCAGCGAACACCGCTTTCCTCATCCCGCTCCGAATGGCCCTCGGCATCCATGGTCAACAGGTTGAGCCATTTCTTTTCGTTCGGACTGGCTCAATCCGAACGGGAAAGGCTCTCCGGTCAGGTTTCGCCTTCGATCACCGCACAGGCGACCCGGTCTCCGGCATCGCCCGACGGCTGGCTCTTATAGTCGTCCCGACCGCCATGGATCACCAGGGCGAGCCCCATGACGTTGCTATCGCCCTGACCGAGGCTGACGGCCGGGTTCAGGACCTCCGCCCGCAAAATGCCGTCCTGGGCGACATATTGGTTCGGCATATCGCCCGCGTGCGGACCGTTTTCCGAGAGATAGCCGTGCTTGCGCTCGGTAGGATTGAAGTGGCCGCCGGCCGATTTGAACCCGCTTTCCGGATCGCATGTGCCGGTCTCGTGGATATGGAAAGCTACCCAGCTCCCGGCCGGGAGCGTTTCGACCTCGGCACGGATCAAAACGCCGTCTGCGGTCTGAAGAAGATCGGCGGAGCCAATATCGTTGCCGTCGGTGTCGACGAACGTCGCCGTCGCGCTCGGGACGGACGAGGCCGGCCCGTTGCCCGATCCGGTTTGCGCGGCAACCGGCAACGGAAGGGCGAGCGCACCCGCCAGCGAGAGCGCCATCGCGGTGGTGTTCGAGATCATCACAGTCCACCTTTGGGTTTCTTTCGGTCCTTGCCGAACCCGCAGTGCCCCGTGAATGTTCCGCTCTTTCCGCACAGAAAGATGGCCGTCTTTCAGGGGCGCTGTGTACCATAGTCGACCATCCCCTTCCCGCTCCTCGGCCGTATCGCGACGATTCTTTCGGCGATGATCGCAATCCTCATCACCATTGCTTGCTGCCCCAATCCGCGCGGTGGCGCCGGTTCCGGAAACCTTCAAACTAGTCCAGGGTCACGCGGTCATCCTCCTCGCTAACATGGACCTGATAGCCGGATAGGCCCGGACACCTCAGATGCACCCAAGACCCCGGTTCGCCGGCCGGCGTGGCGTCGAGAACCGGGCAAGCCTGAAAATCCAACCGGGAGTAGACGCTGTCGCCGCCAGGATTGTCGGCCTCGTCGGGCTCGCCCGAAAGAGCGGCGGCAGGCGCGAGCATCAACACCCCAAAGACGAGATGACGGATCACGGTCGCTCCTCCAATCATCGAGCCTCATCGGGTCGTCGGGTGAGCTCCGGACTTGGAGCTCCTACCTCCCGCCCCGACCGGACTATTCGGCCGCCCGGATCTCGATCCGGTCGAACTCCACGACGGTCTGCTTGTCGCCCCATGTGCCGCCGAACAGCGCCGGATGGCCGGACGCGCGTAGCACCTGGACCGGCTCCGTCTCGATCACCTCCGGTCCATCTTTCGTCATCGCCCATCCGTTCATCTCCAGCCGGGCGCGGTACTCACGGCCCTGCTTCGACAGCACCAGTCGAGCGCCCTTCTCCTCGAAGTCGGTCAGGATCTGCGCGAGGTCGTAGCCCCGGATGTCCCCGGCGATCTCCACGGAATCGCTCGTCGCATTTCCGCCGGTGGTGCTGGTCACCTGCAGATGCATGTCGTCGTTGGAATTGCCCTGCCGGTAGATCCGCGCGACCACGTTGTTCTCCGGGTCGGAAAACAGCGCCACCTCGACCACCGCCTTGCGGCCGCCAAGCGTCTGCACCGTGCCCAGTTCGGCGGTGAAGTCGGCCGCGATCTCCCAGTCTCTTTCGGGGAGCTCGACCTCGCGCCACAGGAAGACGTTGGGCTGCTCCGGATCGTCGATGTTGCCGGACTGGGCCGTCAGCGTGACGAGCTTGCCCCCATCGAGCACATAGCTCTGCGACCACGGCGGGCGTCGACCGCGAAGGCAACCTGCGCTCCCATGATCCGGACCTGGACAAGCTCAACCGAATCCGTCGCGGTCTCGGAACCGGCGTCTTTCACGAGCAGGCCTTTGCTTCGCGCGATGTAATCGCCAATGCGGCCTACCACCGCGAGGCGTTCGCACCAGCGGGCATGAACCACGTCATGGGCATGACGAGCCGGCTTTCGGTCGGCGAAGCCATCTTCGCTTTCGGTTACGACGAAGAGGACGCGTCGGCTTTGGTCGGCGGACGCGCCGAAACGATCCTGACCCTCCTCCTTCCTGCGTTCGAACACTGCTTCCAGACCCTCGACCGGCGCTATCGCCATCGGGAACGGCTGGCGAAAGCCATTTCCGAGGCCAGTCTGCCGGCAACCATCCTGGACGCGGATGCGGATGTACCGCCGTCCAGCCTGCTTCAGCTCCCCTTGCCCGAGTTGGCCCCGGGGAGCGAAAACCCACCCTATCTTTCCGTGTCGGCGCCCGAGACTTCATCCTTGGCCGCGCGGCTGGCGCACACCTACGAGCTGACGGAGAGGCAGCGCCTGACGGCCGAACTCCTGCTGTCCGGGCTGTCGACCACCGAGATCGCCGAGGAACTCGGTGTCCGATACAACACCGCCCGGCGCCACTGCGAGGCGGTGTTGCAGAAGACCGGCGCCGGCCAGCGCCACCGGCTGGCCCGCATGGCGACCGCCGGAGACCCGTCGACGTAGCGCCCGCATCAACGTCGGCTCCAACGGCACTTTACAGTCTCCCTCTTATGCATTCTCCTTACTGAGATCCGCACCAGGTCGAAGAGCTGAACGACAGGGGGATCCGGTGTTTGACGTAACCGATCTCGCCGATGCCGTTGTGCAAGCAGCAAGGCCGGACGAGGCTTGGCTTGCCTTGTCGCGCCAGCTCGAAGGGCACGGTCTGAAGCGAACGGCGCTGCACACGCGGCTGCCACTCTCTGCTGCCAATCCGTTTGGACATGCCGACACGGGACCCGTGTTCGGCGAAGCCTGGGATGCAGCCTACGATCGACGTTTGCGCGGATATGACGGGGACCTCCGCCGCGCTCAGGAGGCGGATCTGAGACATATGCGCCCGACCCTGATGTTCCTGTCGGTGTCGCGCGCGCCTCTCTTCATCGATCATCGCAAGGTCGTCGCCAACCGCAGAGAAACCGCGTTCAAACCACTTTGCCGCACCATGATCGAAGAGGTCGGTCAATATCAGGCGGCCGCCTTTCCTCTACTGGACCCGACGACAGGAGAAGCGGCCATCCTGTCCGCTTGGGGGGACGAGAACCGCAGCGACTTCAGCGATTTCGTGCTCGCCCACCTGCAGGTGCTGCATCTGGCCGGCCACTTTTTCATGGGCATGCTCGGCGTGAAATGGCCGAACTACGGAAACAAGGTGACCTCCGAGACGCTGTCGGACCGGGAACGCCAAGTGCTTTCGCATCTCGCCAAAGGCATGACGACCGCCACAGTCGCCGATCACTTGGAGATTTCCGACCGTTCGGTGACGGAGTACATTCTCCGCGCACGCCACAAGCTCGGCGCGCGTACCCGGGCGGAGGCGATCGCGCGGGCAACCATCCTGGGCCAGATCGACTAGAGCATTTCCAGGCGAAGTGGGAACCGGTTCGCCGTCCGGAAATGCGTCAAAACAATCAGTTAGAGCCGTTTGTCGATTCGATGAAAAGCGAAACGGCTCTAGGAGCAAAGGCTGGCCGGACTACTTGCCGGGCTCACGCAGATCGACATCACCTTCCAATTCGACCACCAGCGGTTTGCCGTCCGGTTCCGGCACCACCGGATCGCCATCCGCGGCCATCGAAGGAGGCGGTAGTCGAGCCGGGCGGACGGTGGCCCGGAGAAAGACATGCAAGCGATCGCCATCGCGCACGACCTCGGCCCGATCGATCGTTCCTCCGTGCTGGCCGCCCGTCCCCCAGGTCCGCTCGTCTTCGCCGGGCATCATGACGCTCACCCGCGTGACCTCGGCCCCGCCGGCCGGCCCCCTAACGGAAACCCCAACCGACGGCCGCTCCAGGTCCACCCCCGGCTCGCCGGAAACCGCGTCGATCCCGACATTGAGGAAGGTGTCGGTCACTTGCCGAACCAGGTAGCTCCGATCGTTTGCCACATCGTAGGGCACCCAAAGCGCCACCTGCTTCCCGCCGATCGTTCCGGAGAAACGGCCCAGGACCTCATAGTCGTCCGCGATCGCAGGCGTCGCGGCGACAAGTGAGAGAGCGTAGATCGCACCTGCCACGGCGAGACGCCCCTTCGGCGCGCGACGATCGGTCATCGTCACATCAGCACCGGCTGGACGTTGAACGAGCCTCTCACCCGCAGGTCGGATCCGCCGGCCGCCGGCTCCCAGGTCGTAGGATCAAGCTCTTTCAGCTCTGTCGAAAAAACGACGATCCAGCGCCCCTCTGTCAGGTGCGCCTCCACGGTCCCGGATTTGGCGACATAGTTGACCCCGTCTTCGTCTCGGTAGTGGACCGTGTCCAGTTTCGGCGTCCCGAGCGGATCGGCGACCGTGACCTGAAGCGACGGCTTGGGCATGTAGGGTTCGCCGGTGGGAGGCGGCACCGCCTCGAAGGACAGGACGGCGGCGCTGCCGCTGCCCTCGAGCCGGGCTTGCGGGCCCTGATCGGGATGGTCGGCGATCCACATCCGTTGCACTTCGCGTCCCATCGTGACGCTGCCGCGCCCGAGGACCTCCCAATCCTCCGCAACCGCCGGCGCCGCCAAAAGCGCGGTTGCGAGAGCAAGACCTGCGACCTGCCGCATCATTCTCCCCTGTCTCAAAGACGATGATCTGATGTCACGGGCGTAGGAGATCAGCAGGCGGGGCGCCCTCTCAAGTCGTCGATATTGACGACTTGAGACACGCCGATTGCGACCCCTACCTGTTCGGCTACGCCGGAGCCTCCCAAAGCTCCGTCTCGACATCCGAGCAGGAAGGACACGCCCCCATGGTCCGCTTCGCCGTCACCTCGTTTTTCGTGATCGCAACGAGCGCCTGCGTCATCGGCGCACCTGAGGATGCCAGAGCCCAGAACGCCGAAGGAAAGCTCTCCGACTGGTCCGGTGGGGCGGTTGATGTGATGAACTGGGCGCTGACCGGACCGCCGGCCGTCATCGGATCGATCGGCGAAGACGGCGCGATCCGGCTCCACCTGCCCGACACGGTGGATGCCAAGCAGCCGCTCAGCCAGCTTTTCAGCTGCAGCGACGGGAGCGTCACGTCGAACGATCCCGACGCGGAATATTTCATCACCTCCCCGGCCCTGATGGTCGGATCGGTCGCGAAGAAGCAGTTGCTGGGGACCCTCATCGCGGCGACGAACCGCGACGCGGCCGCCGCCCGGGCCGGCCGCGCGCCGATCGCGGCGGGGCGCTACTATCAGTGGCTCTACACGCCGGACACGGTGACGATCGAAGGCGACTGCCGGTCCGACGTCTTTCCCGACGGCACGACCCGCGTCGAGGTCACCACGACCTACGCGATGACGCTAGAGCCCGGCTGGACCATCCTGGAAGTCGAGATGGCCGAGGTGGAGACCTCATCGAAAGGCTTCGCCGTCGCCCGCGACCTCACCTTCCGCACGCTCGACGCCCTGCCTGCCGAGGCGCAATGGTTCTACTGGCCCGAATAAAGCGGCCTCGGGAGGCGTCCGGACCACTCCCCTCAAGGCGCCGTCACGGCATTCGGATCGACTCGATCATGGCATCGACCGCGCGCTGGATCTCCGGTTGGTCGAGGCGCGCCATGCCGACGATCTCCACGTGCATGTTCCCCCGGCCGAGCCAGGCCTGCCGCGTGGCGACCGGAGCGGCAACCTTGCCGAACGAGGCCAGATTGGCGCCGGCCGGCATCTGGCGCACCAGCGAGAACCCGTTCAGGCCGCCGATCTCCAGATCCGGCGTGCTCTTGAGAAGCTTGAGGTCGAACCGCTTCGCCCACGGGTCGTCGCGCACGCCTTCGAAGGTCTTGGTCAGCGGCTCGTCCAGGATCGTGACGCTCAGTCCGGCGTCGGGCGCGCCGCGCACGGTGAGCGAATTCCAGTCCGCGCCCTCGGCATAGGGGCGCTCCTTGCCGGGCCGGATGAACCGTTCCAGAAGCGTGACGCCGAACAGGCGGAGCGGGCCGATCCAGTCGAGACTGACGGTGACCGTCCAGTCCTCCGGCACGTCGATGGTCATCCCGGTATCGTCATGGCGGATACGGCGGATCCCGTCCGGCACGTCGTCCTGTGCGGCCGGAGCCTGGGCCCGCTCCACGAAGGCGGCGGAGCCTGCGCCGGCCCGGGTCGTGAACCGCTCGCGCCAGGCGACGAGCGTATCGACCATGCCGGCGGGATCTTCCAGTCCGTGAAAGCCGGGATAGCGCTTTTCGCGCTCACGTCCCTGGTCCCGGCTGAGCGTTCGGGAACTGAGATAGCGCCAATAGGCGATGTCCTGGTGAAACTCGAAGCTGCGGATTTCGCCCGGTTCCACGGAGCGCACCAGCGTCTCTCCGCGCGCCGACAAGAGGCGCCGGTCGGTGATCGCATAGGCCCAGTTCGCGCCGCGTCCCTTCCAGATCGACCGGAGAAGAACGCCCGCGCCGGCAACGAGGAACAACGAGATGGCGACGCGCGGGATCGGGCCCCATGGCTGGTCCGACGAAAACACATAGGGGTCGATGACCCCGCTCGCCTCGGCGAGCCCGCCGACGATGAAGGCCAGGCAGGCCCCGACCGCCAGCGGCGAAACGAAGGTGCTGGGCCGGGGTCCACCCTGCCAGAGCACCCGCTCGCCCGGCTGCAAGTGCCGCGCGATGCGGGGATCGAGCTCGCCTTCGTTGCGTTCCGTCAGCTCAGGCATGGGCATCGCGCCGCGCCGGCTGGTGCGACTTGTCTCCCCAGGCCTCGGCGATCCACGCCGTTAGCATCGCCTGCTCCTCGTCGTAGAATTTGGTGTAGAACACGTTGGAGAACGGCGTCCGTTCGCCGTCCGTGACGAGGGCCAGACGACGGCCCGGGCGGTTGTTGGTATCGAACTGGACGCGCTCGATCTCGATCCGGCTCTCGCCATTGAGGCGCGCCACGCGCCGCTGCGTCCCCAAAAGCTTGCGCTGCTCGAACCGGACCTCGCCGGCGTCCCGGTCGAACACGATGCGCTCGAGATAATTCTGGCGGACAAGCAAGGCTCCCATGATCGCGGCCATGAATAGGGCCATGAAGATGGCCGAGGGTTGTTCGATGACGATGATGACAAAGAACACGACCGGCAGCACCGCATACACGACGCCGAAGACGACCGCCCTGACGTTCCAGCCGCCGACCACGAGACGCGCCGGGCTGCGCTCGATGACCTTCATGAGAGTTCCCTGATCGATCCGGGCACCGGGACACCGCTCGGCGACCCTCCCGTTCCCACCTCGAGCCGTTCCCGCTTTACTGCCGGAGTTCGACGTCGACCTGCCCCGATACGCTGACCGGCGCCGCACCGTCCTTCGGCATGTAGCTCGTCCGATCGTAGGCGACGGCGGTCGCCTCGAAGGCGAACGAGACATGGTCGCCCGACATCTTGAAGTCGGTCACCTGCAGGCTGCCATTCCCCTCCTCGACCATGTAGAGGCCGTCCGAGGTCCAGAGCTCCAGCCCCGATCCGGTTGCGGATGGTCCGGGCCGAAACACGCTTAGAGCGAGCCGCGGCTGATAGAGGTCCCCGTCGCGGCAAGTGAATCCATCCACCGACAGGATCCCCATCGATTTGACGGGGCCGGTGATCTCCGCATGGGCGTCCCCCTCTTCGACCAGGTAGGGAACGCAGAATTCCATTTCGGTACCGTCGACGGTCGCCGTCACGGAGCCCATGGCCTCGTAGTCCAACGCGAAAGCGGGCGTCGAAAGAAGCAGGATCAGCGCTGCCGTTATCCGAGCGATCATCGAATTCCCCTCACCGTTACACCTTCTGGAAGCGACGCATCCGAGACCCGCATCGGAAGACACTGGCCCACCCGGCATGCACCGATCTCGATTTCCAGCGGAACCGGCCGGCACGGCGAATAGCCGCGCTGGAACACGCGGAACGTCGTCGTGCCGTCGCCATTGTCGACGGGGCGCGGATCGTCGGCCGGACGCGGCAGCGTGGCCCCGCCCATCGTTGCGCCGGACGATAGCGGGCTTGCCGCGTCGGAGACCCGCAAGTCCCGCGCCTGGGTGGACAGATCCGACGGATAGGTCTCGAAGACCTCCACATCGCAGCCGCCGGCGATCTCCGTCTTTTCGACGCTCAGAACGATCTTGTCGCCGTCGGGCGGGCCTCCGGTCGTCGTGCAGGCGGTGGCGGCAAACGGCGCCACCGCGAGGACGGCCAGGGCTTTCGGAGAACGATGTCGCATCCAGTCTCCCTGTGCCCGACGAAGCCTCGAAGAGCCGAATGGCCCGGTGCGTCTGACATAGGTTGAGGATGGGGACAGGCCTTGGTTGCCTCAAGTCGGCAAAATTGACGACACGCCCAATACGGAAAGGGCGGCCTCATGAGAGGCACTGCCCCGCACAACGAGCTTGAGGCTCGCGGAGATCCCGCGGCGACGGCATCTCGCTCGATGGGAAGGGCTGGGTCTCGTCGCGCCCGGCCCTCCTCCTCCCGATGACGATGCCCAGGACGAACCGGACGACTTCCACCCGTCATGCCCGTGCCGCGGCAAACGCATGATCGTCATTGAGGTGTTCGAACGATGGAGGGAGCCGCGCGCGCGAGACAAAGCGGTCCGTCCGCATCCATTCCGACGCTTCCAGATGGCAGTCCCTCCCTCCCCGGCAACGGCTAAATCCGAAATCCCCATAGCCCATCGCCGGGGGCCGCGGGTTCCTTCCCCGGGGACTTTCGTACACCTGCCAGCACCCGAAATTCTTCACGTGAGCGGACCGGCAGATTTCGACTCAACACAGAAAAAGCCGATACTACATACGGCTAACGCTATCCTGATCTGCACAGGGACCGCATCTGTTTCTCCCCTTCCGATGCGGCGAAAAGTTCAAGTCGAACCGCTACCGACCTGCCTTGTCGGCGGGACGAATCGGGCAAGTTTTGCAAAAAGCCAGTTCCGGGATGAGATAGCGCACACAACAAACTCGCCGCTGGCGCTGAATCGTTCCGTCGAGGTCGACGTGGCGGATCGGCTCGAAGAGCGGATTGGGGCGGCCGTCGGCGTGCCGGCGCGATTGCAGCAGGGTGCGCAGGGCGGCGACTTGAGACGTGTCGGCCCCAAGCTGCGCTTCGCCACGGACGAGGACCGTTTCTACCGCGGTGCCGGCATTGTTCCAAATCACCTTGGGGGAGAGGCCGCTATCCCGCGCCACCGCTTCGACGACACTCCTCACGTGGTCGTCGAACAGCTCCGCATAGCGCGACTGGCCGGGCGTCTCGTCGAAGGGCCCGCCTTGATGCGGAAGCCTGACCGCGACGACGCGACCATCATCGGCCAGCACCAGCGATGTCTCGCGCCCCGACACCGGCAACCGCCAGTCCAGCGCGAGGTTGGCAGCCAAAACCGGCGTGACAAGCCGCGAAAAGTACCACTTGCTCCATTGCGAGGCGACGGCGCGGAGATCGCGACCGACATTCCGCGCTGGATCCTGGCCGTATATCTGCGCAAATCGCGAGAGCAATTTCGGTAAGAGCTTCGGCGACAGCGCTTCTTCGACCGGAACGGCGGGACGGGGGTCGTCGACCACCAGCATCTCGCCCAGATGTTCGAGCGGTCCGGTGAAGATGGGCGCAAGAGCGGGGATCATCGCCGCACCGCGAGCCAGATGAAATAAAGCCCGCCCAAGACGGTGGCGATGTGGCCGGCGGGGACCTGCCACGGAAAGGCAAGGATCCGGCCCAGCCAATCGGCAAAGACGAGCAGTACGCCACCCAGAAGCCCGGCTCCGACCGTCTGTACGGCCGCACCCCGCAGCCCGCTCATCCGAACGATGTGCGGCGCCATCAAGCCAACGAAACTCAAGGGGCCGACGATCAGCGTGGCGGCGCCGGTCAGTCCGGCGGCCATCGCCATCACGGCGAGGCGAGCTCGTTCGATCGGAACGCCCACCGCCCGGGCGACCGGGTCTCCGAGCGGGAGGACTTCCAGCCAGCGGCCGACCAGCGGAACGGCGCAAATACCACTCACCGCGATCACCGCGATCCCGGCAACCTCCTGCGGCCTAACCGAGTAGGTCGAACCGGACATCCAGGCCAAAATCTGCGTGATCCGCCGGTCGCCGAAATAGACAGCGACCGCCATCAAGGATCCGGCCAAAGCGGTCAGAGCAAGCCCGGTGAGCAACATCCGATCCGGCGCATAGGCCGATCTCCGACCGATCCGCAACGCGACGGCGAGAAAGGCGAAGGCGCCGACGGCCGCGATCGCCATCATCGCACTTCGGCCGAGGGCCGGGAGAAAGACAGCGGCAGGAATCAGCATGAGAACGGCCCCGGAGGAGACCCCGAGAAGCTCGGGGCTGGCCATTGCATTTCCGGTCAGCCGCTGCATCTGGCTGCCGGCGATGCCAAGCATGATGCCCGCACCCATCGCCGCCACCAGCCGCGGCAGGCGCAAAGGCAGGAGATCGCCGAACGTCTTCCCCGTCGCAACCTGCCAGCCTTCCGGGATACGGCCAACGCAGAGGGCGAGCGCAATGACGGCGGCGGCGAGCGCTGCCACCAGCAGAAGCCAACGGCCGGCAGGAACGATGTGGCCGAGCCTGATTTCGATCGGATGCCGGTCGACCCGTCCGACCTGCCCGGTGCGCATCCGTCGGACCAGCCAGATCAGCAACGGAGCGCCGAGAAGCGCCGTGACTGCGCCGGCAGGAATCGAAAGTCCGGGCACGAGCGCAAGAAGGCCCTGGTCGGTGACGACGAGCAAGCCTGCCGCCAGCAACGGGGCGACCACCAGACGGTCCGTGACCCGCCGTGCGCCGAGAGAACCGGCAAGTGCTGCTCCGGCCAGTCCGATGAAGCCGACAATGCCGACCTGAGCGGCGACGAAAGCCGGAGGCCCCACCGCAACCGCCAGCGCGAGCCCCCGCGCCAGGCCGGGCGAGAGGCCGAGGCTCCGGGTCATGTCGCTGTCCAACCCCAGGATCGTCAGCAACCGTCCCAGAAGGGAGGCCAACACAAGAGTAGCAAGCGTGACCAGACAAAGCACCGTCGCCGGTCGCCAGGTGCTCTGTTCCAGTGAGCCGGCCTGCCAGACCAGCAGACTGCCGAGCTCTTCGAAATGGGCGAGGATCATCATGCTGGAGAAGGCTTCCAAGCACAGTGACAGCACGAGACCCGACAAGATCACGAAGAGTGGCGAGAAATCGTGTCGGCGGGCAAGCAGCAGAACGAATCCGAGAACACCGACGGCGCCCGCCATCGCCACCGGCGCGATCCCGGCGCCGAGCATTTCCGGCAGCCAAAGCATCGTGACGACGAGAGCTGCGCGGGAGCCGGAAAAGAGACCGAGCGTTGCCGGCTCGGCGAGCGGGTTACGCAGCACCTGCTGCAGGATCGTGCCCGAGAGCCCGAGTCCAGCCCCTGCTGCCAGCGCGACCACGAACCGCGGCAGCACGGAATAATGGGCGACGAGCTCGTCGATATTCTCAGGATCGGGCGCAAGGAAAACCGACCAGCTCAGCCCTCCCGGCGCCAGCCGCGACAGGTTCAAAAGCATGAGGGCCGATCCGGCGAGCACGAGCATACCCGCGACCACGACGGCGCGGCCAGCCGGCCAGCTTTCGACCCGCTCCCCTGTGCGCACGACGTCAGCCATCGTTTGGCGCGAGCTCCGAAAGCCGATCGCCGAGAAGCGCGGCGAACCGCATCGCGGTGCGCAGCCCGCCGTTCGGATAGACGACAGGTAGCCGGACGACGCGTCCGGCCCGGACCGCCGGCAGTGCGGTCCACACCGGATTGTCCGACAGGCGTTGCATCGCCCGCTCGGTCTCTGTGCCGCGATCGAAGTGGACGATCGCGGCCTCGGGAACGTCGGCGAGGCGGCGCAGCGGTGACGACGTCACACCGGATCCGTTCACCGATCCCTGCCATGCATTCACGAGACCGGTTCGAAACAGGACATCGCCCACAAGCCCCCGTCCCCCGAAAAGGGCCATGTGACGCCCGTCCTCCATGAAGCGGCAGACGTAGATCGGTGGAAGCGAGAAGGCTGCCAGACGTGCGCGGGTCTCCCGCAGAACCTCGCCGCAGGCTTCGGCTACGCCGTGCGCCAGGCTTTCCCGCCCGACGAGCTCGGCAATGGCGAGGAGAATCGCCGTGGCATGCTCGATCGCCGGCGTGCGGCCCGGAAAGGTCGGAAACGTTTGCACCGGCCCGGCCAGGGACAGATTGGCCTGGGTCGCCGCCTGCCAGTCGGCCGCCAGGATCAGATCGGGCGACAGGATGCGCAGATATTCGAGATTGGGTTCCTGAAGGGATCCGACGTCCCGCACGCTCGATGGAAGGTCGGGTTCGGCCACCAGCCGCCGGTAGAGCGGAATATTCGCGATCGCCTGAGGCGTCAGTTCGAGCGTGAGAACGAGCTCCGTCAGCAGGAGGTTCAGCGTCACGAGCCGCATCGAGGTGGCCGCCGAACCGGGCCGCACGAGGAGTGCCGGGGCGGCCAGAGCCGCCCCAACCAGGCTACGTCGAGTAAGCCCCCTTGCTACCATTGATAGCTTAGCCGAAGCGCGACTGATCGCGGTTCGCCATAGCGACAGCCATCGACGTAGGAACAGGTATAAAAGTCCTCGTCGAGGAGGTTGTGGACGTTGAGCTGAAGCGCGGCCCCGTCGAGTTCGGGCCGGAGATCGCCGAGATCCAGGCTCGCCATCGCATCGAGGAGAACATAGGACGGCACGTCTTCCTCAATGCCCTGGATGTTCGTCTCGCCCACATAGCGGACACCACCGCCAACAGTGAGACCGGGCAACTTGAGCCGATCCAGCCGATAATCGGCCCAGAGCGAGAACGTGTTGTAGGGCGTCAGCGGAATCTGCTGCCCCACTTCTGCGGGTCTCGCACTCTCGGCGACCTCAGCATCGGTATAGGCGTAGGCTGCGATGAGCCTCAGATCTCCCATATCGACGCGGGCCTCCAGCTCGACACCGCGAGAGCGCACCTTGCCGTACTGGTAGGTGAAGCCAAGGCTGTCGGTCGTCACCACGTTGTTCTGGGTAAGGTCGTAGGCGGCCGCGCTGAGCAGCAGGTTCGTCTCCGGCGGCTGATAGCGCACACCGGCTTCGTACTGGACGCCTTCACTCGGCTCGAGCGCGTCGCCGGACAGGGTTTCCGTTCCGACCTGAGGCTGGAACGACTGGCTAACGCTGACATAGGGTGCCACCCCGCTGTCGAAAAGATAGACGGCGCCCGCACGGCCGGTAAAAGCGGAATCGTCCTGTTTCGTCACAGACCCGGACCGGTAGCTCTCCGAGCGACTTTCGGACCAGTCGTGCCGGCCGCCTAGCGAGAGCACAAGCTTGTCGAAGATCGTGATCTGATCCTGCAGATAGACGCCGAACTGATCGCCTTTGCTGTCGCTGCCGCGGTTGTTCGAATAGTCGACGTTCGGTCCACCAAACTGCTGCCCTGTCTGAAGATCGAGGTAGCTGATGGTGGAGCCACGATAGCGGTCGGTCTTGTAGGTGCGGTGATAAAAGTCGGCTCCGGCCAAAAGCGTGTGCTCCGACGGACCCCAATCGAAATCGTACTGAAGGTTCGTGTCGGAGGTGATGCCGCTCGACCGGTCGGTGCGCGCGCTCGCGATGCGGCTGAGCAGTCCGCCGGTCGAGGCCGTCGGCGCCAGGGACCCCAGCATGTAGTCCCAGTCCACGTCGGCGGAGAAATAGCGCGCTTTCGTGCGAAACGTCAGGCCGCTGTCAAACGCGTGCTCGAACTCGCCGCCGACCGTGGTCATGTTGCCGATATATCTGTCGAATCCGTCCGTTCCGAGAAACATGTCGCGCGGGATCGTTCCAGCGCTGGCATCCGCGAACTGGATCGGCGTAACGAAGCGCGTGTTGACGTGCTGGTAGCTTCCAAGGAGCGTCAGCGACGTCGCTGCGTCCGGCGACCACGTCAGGGCCGGCGCGATATAGACTTTGTTGTCCGGAATGTCGTCGATCCAAGTATCGGCCTCGCGGCCGAGACCGGTCAACCGATAGGTCAATGTTCCGTCCTCGGTCAGCGGACCGCCGAAATCGCCGGAAATCACCTTCCGGTCGTTGCTGCCATATTCGACGTTGAGTTCCCGCAACGGCGCCGCCGTCGGCCGCTTGGAAACGGTATTGACCACACCGCCGGGAGCGAGCTGGCCGTAAAGTACCGAAGAGGGGCCGCGCAGCACTTCCACGCGCTCCAGCCCGTAGGGTTCCTGGCTGCCGTCATAGACATTCGACTGCAGCTTCATCCCGTCGCGCAAGAGCCCCAGATTGCCATTGGCAACGTTGAAGCCGCGGATCATGAAGTCGTCGGCCATGCGACTGAAGGCTTCCGACTGGGTGGTGACGCCAGGCGTATAAGTCAGAGATTCGGCGAGAGAGCTTGCGTCCTGCTGGCGGACCTGATCGGCGGTGACGACCGAGATGGACTGAGGCGTTTCGATGATGGGTGTGTCGGTCTTGGTGCCCGACGCGCTTCGCTGCGCGACAATGCCGTCGACGGGTCCCCAAGCGCTCTCGATCCGACCTTGGATATCGATCCGCTCGAGCGGGACCGTCCCATCCGAGGCGAACTGCCGGGTGTTGTTCGGCCTGGACGGATCCAGCACGGTCACCGAGTTGGCGCTTGTAAAGCGGTAGGTGAGACCGCTTCCGGCAAGCAACCGGCTCAATGCCTGATCGGTGGTCAGCGTGCCGGACACCCCCGGGCTGGTATGCCCAGCCACCAAGCTTGATGGGAACAGGAGCCGTAACGACGCGCGATCGGCGAAACGCGTTAGGGCCGACCCGAGATCCTGCGGCGGGATCGCGAAGGCGATCGTCTGCTGGCGATTGGCTTCCGGCGTCGCGCTCTGGGCCAGCGCCGGATTTCCCCCGGCGCCCAGGACGCCGCCGGTCAGGATAGCCGCGACGGCCGGCCCGAGCACCGCAGATTGGCCTGCGCGCCTGCCGTTTCCCTTTCGCCCTGTCGGAATCCCATCTTGCATGAAATGCCCCTGTCCTTGTCTGTTCGTCACGCGTATCCGACCGCAGCCCCGGACGGGCGCGTCGGCATCTCGGACTCAAGGACGAAGCGAACGGAGCGCGTTTGCAGCGCAAAATGAAAAAACCTGATAAAAAAAGTCCAATATCAACCATCCGCAGATGGAGACCATGCTTCGAAAGTTGCCACCTGCACGCCAGGCAAACGAAGAGATCATCTTAAGGCGTTGATATAATTATATTTTATCGAATAATCGTAACGAGAGGCAACCTAACGACGTGCACCGGCAAGGTCGCTTCGATTGTGCTCAGCACAGCTTCGGGGTCATCGAGATCGAACACGCCAGTAACTTCCAGCGCCCGAAGACGATCCCCCACGACGAGGATACGTCCGCCTCGGTAGCGTTCCAGTTCCGCAACCACGTCCCCCAGGCGGCGGCGGTTGAAGATTAATTTGCCGCGTCGCCATGCGGTCGCGACCTCGGCATCGACAGCCTCGGGACGCGACGGTGCCAAACCAGCCGCGTATTGAACGCTGTAGCCCGCCGACGCCATGACCGGGTCGAGCGGATCTGCCCGAGTGGATACAGAGACGATCCCTTCCACCACGGTGACGACCACATGGTCGGAGCGGATATCGACATCGAAGACCGTGCCGATCGCCCGTGACTGACCTCCGTCTGCATCGACGACGAAAGGCCGGCGGGCATCCGGGGCGACGGTGAAAGTCGCCTGGCCCTGCAGCAACCGCAGCCACCGTCTGTCGGCGGCGAAATCCAAAGACAGGGCAGACCCGGCGTTGAGCCGCACCGTCGACCCGTCGGATAGGGCAACGGTCCGCTGTTCGCCGATCCCAGTTGCGTAGTCGGCGAACGCACTTGGCGGGATCACGCCGGAGCGGTAGATCGCAACTCCCGCGACGACCAGGGCCCCACCTCCCAGCACGACGCGACGCGTGACCTTCGCGCGCTCGGCTTTACGCTCCGTCTCCCGCGCCTCATCGCCGACCAGGCCGATGCCGTGCCACAAGGCCTCAGCCTCCCGGGCCGCCCGGTCATGGCCGGCGCTCTGAGCGCGCCATTCGGCGAATGCGCTCTCGTCGTCCGCCGTCGCATGGCCGGAATGCAGCCGGACGAGCCACTCGATGGCTTCGTCGCTGAGTGTCACATCCGGGTCGTCTTCGCGATTTCCACCGCGATCCATCGGTTGCACCGTCCTCGTCGCAGCGCGTCACTGCCCCTGCACTGCGCAGCGGTGACACCAACCAGCCTCTCTTATCAATGACGAAACGAAAGGCCGGATTTTGTCCCTCTGACGCCGCGGACGCTTATCCCTGTGCGCGGAAATGGTCGCGGCAGTGCCTGAGCGCCTGAGCCAGATATTTGGCGACCATGCTCGGCGAGACGCCCAATCGCTCGGCGATCTCCGCGTGGGAAAGACCATCGCACCGATTCAGAAGCAGGGCCGTGCGCGGCTTTGGCGCCAACTGCGCGAGTGCGAGTGCCAGAAAGCGAAGCTGGTCCCTGTCGACTGCAAACGTTTCGGGGGACGGACGGCTGTCGGCCATCGCCTCCATCAGCATCTCGTCGCTGATGCACCGCGACGAATGCCGTTGCTCCTTGCGCGCGAGATCGACCGCGATGTTCCCGGCAACCCGGAGCAGAAAGGCTTGTTGGTCGTGGATGGCCGAGAGCGGGCGCTGCATGGTTGCCAGGCGCAGCCACGTTTCCTGCAGAGCTTCCTCGGCCAGATCTTGCGACCCCGTCCGCCGCCTCAGAAGGGTCCGCAGGACCTTCCACTGGCGCAGATAGACGGACATCAGCTCGTCGCGAGCGGTCGCGTTGGAGGTCGTTGCGATCATGGGAGTCGCGCGCAATTGGATGACTGCCTCGACAGGACGTGCCGAGCATGAATAGCGCTTCATACGACAGCCCCAAAACGCTCACAAGTTCAATGATTTATATCAAATCTAAGGAACAGGATTCAGGCGAGCGGGAATCGCACCAATTCTTCAGGCGGCTTATCTTTTTAATTTTCGAATTTCGGCAAGTAATACTGCCAAATCGTCTTTGGACGCACGCTTCTTCGAGATTTCCGAATCAAACTGGTCTTTGCAGCGCCATTGCCCTACGCCCGGAATAGGGGTTTTCGAACCGCGAAAACCACCAGTCTCTTCAAGGTGTTAGCTGCTTTGGGGAATGATGCAAATCAAATGGCGGAGAGGATCGAACAAAGTTCGAGCTCGGAGCCATGCGCGCAGGGTTGGTGTGGCGGCTGAGCGCAAATAAAGATGGCGGAGACGGAGGGATTCGAACCCTCGAGACGGTTTTGCCGCCTACTCCCTTAGCAGGGGAGCGCCTTCGACCACTCGGCCACGTCTCCGTGAATGGTGTGGGTAGACGGCAAGCCGCAGAGGGTCAAGGGTTCGCGCGATCCGAGCGGTGGATTTCGGGGCCGGCGCTTGCAGCCAGAGCCAGTCGAGCATCAAACGTGTCGGCTAAGCCGCCCGACGCTGGCGTCCGTCGTTCCCGCCGCATCCACTGCCGCGAAAAGCCGTATTCGCTTTCTCGCTTGGCACTCGCGGCCGTTCGAGCGTGCTGCAACGGCGCCGCCGCCACCTTCAACCAAACCAGATCGCATCCAGGCCAAGCGGCAACCGGCAAGCCCGGAAACGCATCAAAACAATGCGTTTTCCCACAGGCAATTGCGAAAGGGTGTTGCATTCGCCGGCATGATCCGCCATATCGACCTCCTCAATGGACGCCGCCGGTCAAACGGCTGCGAACGCGGGTGTAGCTCAGGGGTAGAGCACAACCTTGCCAAGGTTGGGGTCGTGGGTTCGAATCCCATCGCCCGCTCCAATTTCCTTCAGGCCGATCAGCCTGCGAGAAATTGGAGCGTCCGCTTTCTTGATTTTTGCGTCGGACATGGAATTTACGGTTCGCGATGCACTTTAGCGTGCTCGCGCGCGTTCGAGCATGTCCCGTTCAGCCTTTCACAGAATCGCAGAACGGCTCGAACTCTTTGCTTTAACGCGTGTCCGCGCGGCCAACCGATTTCCACTTCGCCTGGAAGCGCTCGCGGCCCCGCCGGTCGGCGCACGCGTCGAACGATCCCTCCGTCAATATATTCGAAGCCGGTATCTGCGCGCGAGCCGGTGCTCGTCTGCCCTCCATGTGTCGTCCAGAAGCGCTGAAACGTCAGCGTTGGTCGAGCCCGGAGAGATGGCGATGGACGGCCACGCGCGACGCCACGGCCGTCAGGATGGCGACGGCGAAGATGATGGCGACAGCCACCAAATAGCCTGGCAATCCGATCGACAACGGGCCTAGCAGCGCTTGGGCTTGGGTTACGACCGTGGAGCTGCGCGCACTGCCGGCGGCAACCTCGATCGCAAGAAAGGCCAGCAACGCCGCGCCACCGCCGATCAGCCCGCCGATCAGGCCTTTCAGCAGAAAGTGCTTCTGAAATTCCCTGGCGACGAAGCCATTTTCCGCCCCGACAAAATGCAGCACCTCGATCACCTGCGCGTTGGAGGCGATCGCCGCGCGGGTGGCAAAAACGATGGTAAGCACGAGCGCCGTCAGCATCAGCACGACGATCGTCATGCCGGACGCGATGACGGAGCGCGCAACCGTCGCCAATTGGCTCGTCCACATGGCGTGATCGTCCAGGCTCGCACCCGGCACATCCGCCTTCAGCGCCGTCCGCAAGCGCTCCACGTCGAGGCTTTCCGCATCGCCGAGCGTCACCACGACCAGACGCGGCACCGGCAGCGCATCCAGCGACAGGCCGGAGCCCAGCCATGGCTCCAGAAGCGCGTTGTTGTCGGCCTCCGACAGCGCACGCGCGCTGCGAACACCGGGCTGCCCCTCGGCAATCCGCACCGCCGCCTCCAGCCGCGGCATCATGTCCTGACCCTCGATCGGCCGAATCTGGATGGTGATTTCGCGGGCGATGTCGGCCTGCCAGTCACCGGCGGCCGTCGTCACCAGCATCACCAGCCCGACGGTGAGGCAGGACAGGAAGGTCATGATCGCCACCACCACGACCAGCGCCCGGCCGGCGACCGAGCGCGAAGGAACGATCGGGCTCGGCCCGGACCCGCCGAAGCCGACCTCCGATCCGCTGTCCGTATCGCGGTGGTCTTCGGCGGCAAACGGGTCGTTGGCGTCGGTCTTGCGGCGGCGCACGCGGATCATGCCTACTCCGAGACCTCCAGGTGACCATCCACGAGGATCAGCCGCCGGGCGTCGACCTGATCCATCAGACCGATGTCGTGGGTGGCAATGACGACCGAGGTTCCAAGCCGGTTGAGTTCCAAGAACAAACGCAGGAGCCGGCGCGCAAGCGGCGGATCGACGTTGCCGGTCGGCTCGTCGGCCAGCAGCAGTTCCGGCTGTGTGATGAGCGCCCGCGCGATCGCCGCACGCTGCTTTTCGCCACCCGAGAGGATCGGCGGATAGGCATGCATGCGCCGGCCGAGCCCCACCCAGCGCAGAAGCTCGATCACGTCGGTGCGGTAATCTGCCTCTTCCTTACCCGCAACGCGCAGCGGCAGAGCGACATTCTCGAAGGTCGTAAGGTGGTCCAGCAGCCGAAAGTCCTGGAACACCACGCCAATGCGACGGCGCAACGCCGGCAGATCCGTGGCCGACAGGCGGCTCACGTCCTTCCCGAAGGCGCTCATGAAGCCGCGGGTCGGCTTCAGCGACAGGAACATCAGCCGAATGAGCGACGTCTTGCCGGCACCGGACGGTCCCGTCAGGAATTGAAAAGAGCGCGGCGGAATATGGAAGCTGACATCGCGCAGCACCTCCGGTCCGACGCCATAGCGCAGCCCGACATTCTCAAAACGGATCACATCGGCTCCCCGGCCCGGGCCGCTCACGTCGGGCCTGTTGCGTGATTTCGGGACGGGTGCAAACCGGTTGTCCTCCCGAAATCGCAGCGAGACAAGAGGTCAAGTGGCGTCCGCACCGTCCGGCCCGAATCGGCGGCGGCGGCACACATCAATCCTGTTGATACGGCCGGCGCGAATCAAGGCGGAGAGATCCCGGACGGGGCGAACGCCCCGCCCAAAACCGTAACGGACGTCAGTTGCCCGGCAGCAGCCGCTCCAGATAGTCGAGCTCCAGTGAGGGGCGCTGGGGATCGCTCAACCGGTTGCGCAGCTCCTCCAGGATGCGCCGGGCGCGCTGCACGTCGATCTCGTCGGGGATGCGCACCCGGCTCGACATGTCGGAGCCTTCATTACGGCGGAAGCGGCCGAGCGGGTCGCGCTGCTGGCCCTGCGCGGTCTGGCCGCTCTGATTGCCGCCGGGCTGGGTGCCGTTGCCGGCCATCTGCTGGGCCAGCGACTGGGCGCCCTGGCGAAGCTGCTCCAGCGCTTGCCCCTGCTCGCCGACCGCATCATCCGGCCGCCCGCCGCCGAGATCGCCCTCGGCGCGCCCCATCGCTTCGCCGGCATCGCCGAGCTGCTGGTTCGGCTGCAGACCCTGGTCGAGCAGCCGCTCCATCAACTCCTGCAGGCTTTGGCCGAGCTGGCCCTGGCTTTCCTGCAGCCGGCGCAGCTCGTCGGCGCGCTCCTGCGGGCTCTGGCTCATGCCGTCATCCTGTCCCATCTCGCCCTGGCGCCCCTGCCCTTGCTGCTGGCGGTCCAGGCGATGGGTATCGTTCATCAGCTCCTGCTGACGCTGGATCATGTTGCCGAGCTCGTCGAGCATCTGCTCCATCTGGCCCATGCCGGTTTGCGGCATCATCTGGGGCTGGCCGGCTTGAAGGTTCTCCAGCATGCGCTGCATTTCTGAGAGAAGCTGCTGCGCCTGGTCCCGGGCGCCGGACTTCGCAAGCTCCTCGATCTGAGACAACATCCGGTCAAGATCCTGCTGCGAGAGCATCTGCGCGTTCGGATCCATCTGCTGCATCGACTGCGGCGAGCGCATGGCTTGCTGCGCAAGCTCGCGCATGTAGCGGTTCATCGCCTCGCGCAACTCTTGGGTAAGGCGCGCGATCTCCTGCTCCGAGGCACCGTTCTCGATCGCCTGGCGCAGCTTTTCCTGGGCCGCCTTGAGGGCCTTTTCGGCATCGGAGAGATCGCCGTCCTCCACCATCACCGCGACGTCCCAAAGCGCGTCGAGCACCTCTTTCAAGGCCTCGTCATCGTGGGCGGCGACGAGCTGGCGATAGGCAAAATCGACCGCGAGATAGTGGCCGTCGGTGGCGAAGATCGCCTGCGGGTAAAGCATCAGCGACGAGATCGCATCGATCACGCGCGGCTGGCTTTCCGCATCATAGGCCAGGATGCGGCGCTGCTCGATCATCGATTGGGCCAGCGGCTGATAGAATGGCCGGGCCGGCAGCACGAACTCTTTCGGTTCGCTGCGCCCGGTCTGCCCCATATCGTCGGTGGCGACCAGGGTCGCCTCAACCGTGGCGCCGGCCCAGGGATGATCGGAGAGGTCCTTGGTGGTGCGGGCTGCGCCAAGGCCGTCCCGACGCCCCGGAAGGCTGAGCGCGAACGACGGAGGATCGATCAGCGGCCGGCGGGCCTCGTCGTCCGACAAGCCGCCCGGCGGATCGACCAGCGTGAACTCCGCATGCGCCTCGGTCACGCCGTAGTCGTCTTCGGTTTCGTAGCGCAGCTCCAGCGCGCCCCGGGCGGTCGCCTGCGGTTCATCGATGAAGCGGATCGCCGGCGCCCCATCGGGTTTCACCGCAAAGGCCCAGCTATCGACCGTTTCGCCATCGCCGGTCACGCTGACGGTCGCATCGGTGTCGAGCAGCACGCTCGCCTCGCGCGGACCGCCGGCCGCTCCTTCTGCATTCTCCCCATTGACCGGCTCGGTCGCGACCGACTGCGATCCGCGATCGGTGGAAAGGTCGACGGCGGCATCGCCCACACCCTGGATCCGAAGCACCAGCTCGCTGCCGGCGGGAACGGATATCGGTCCGGCATCCGCCCGCGCCGTGCCGGTGAGGAAGATCGGCGGCAGGCTGGTATAGGCCGGCGGAGAAACCCAGGCATCCAGGCGAAGCGCCGGCTCCACCGCCGCCTTGGTCGGCATCACGAAGGCCGCACGCACGCGCTGCCAATATTCGCCGGACCCGGCGGCAAGCGCCACCACCAGAAGAAGCCCGACGACGGCCCGCAGCGCATAGGGATCGCGCCGATAGAGTTTCGGGGTCGGCAGCTTTGCGGAGACTCGGTCGAGGGCGGCCACCATGCGCGTCCGATGCGCCGTCCAAAGGGCCTGCGCGGCGGAATCGGCATCCGTATCGGAGAGCGTGTCGCGATAGGCCGTCAGCGGCCGGTGGGGAACGCCCGATTGCCGCTCCAGACGGCGGACCGCCTCTTCGGCCGAGGGAACCTGGATGCGTGCCAGCGGAACGAGGCTCGCCAGCAGCCCCACACCGAACACGACCAGCGCGGAGATCCGCAGCCAACCCGGAGTAACCAGCCAAGCACCGAGCCAGGACAGCGCAAGAAACAGCGCCACCACCCCGATCGGCAGCGCCAAAGCGGGCCACAACCGCTCCCACAAAAGCGAGAGCCGCGCTCGGCGCACCAGACGATCGATGCGCTGATCGATCGGATCTGCCTCGGGATCCATCGCCGTCGCCTTGCCGAATAGCCGGGCCATTGCCACTCCGAACTTCGCACGCCCCGACCCGAAATCTAGCACGGCTGTGGGTGCGGGGTCATCCGCACCGCCGGCGGCGCACTTCTTGCGCTTCCGGCTATTTGTCGCCAAACCGGGCGGTATCAAGGCCGGTAAGATCGGCAACCTGCTGAAATTTCAGGGCCACGGATTGCGAGATATGGCCTCAGGCGAGCCAGGGCGGGAGGCTGTCGAGCCCGATCAATTCTTCGTAAGACGGCCGCCGGCGGATGACGTGGAAGTCGCCTCCGTTGACCAGCACCTCCGGAACCAGCCGGCGCGTGTTGTAGGTTCCGGCCTGCACCGCCCCGTAGGCACCCGCCGTCATCACCGCCAACAGATCGCCGCGCTCCGCCGCCGGAACCAGCCGATCCAGGGCGAGATAGTCACCGGTTTCGCAGACCGGCCCGACCACATCGGTGCGCACGGCCTCACGCACCGCCACCCGCTCGTCGACCGCCATGATGCGATGATAGGCGTCGTAGAGCGTGGGCCGCACCAGATCGTTCATGCCGGCATCGACGATCAGGAAGTCCTTTTCCTCGCCGTGCTTGCGGAAGATGACTTGGGTGACCAGGATGCCGGCATTGCCTGCGATCATCCGGCCCGGCTCCAGGATGATGGAGCAGCCGAAGCGGTTGCCGTGGCGCCGGATCACCTCTGCATAGGCCTCCGGACGCGGCGGATCGGACACGGCCTCGTCGTAGGGAATGCCGAGACCGCCGCCGAGATCGACATGTTCGATGGTGTGGCCGTCGGAGCGCAGCTCCTCCACCAGCGAGCCCATCACCGCGAATGCCTGATCGAAGGGATCGAGCTCCGTGATCTGGGAGCCGATGTGCATGTCGACGCCAATCACCCGCAGGCCGGGCAACCGTGCGGCTTGGGCATAGACCCCCCGTGCGCGGTCGAACGGAATTCCGAACTTGGTTTCGCGGTGACCGGTGGCGATCTTCTTATGGGTCTTGGGGTCGACGTCCGGATTGATGCGCAGCGACACCGGCGCCACGCGCCCCATGTCGACCGAGATCTCCGACAGGCGCTTGAGCTCGGGCTCCGATTCCACGTTGAAGCAGAGGATGCCGGCTTCCAGCGCCGCGGCGATCTCGCGATCGGTCTTGCCGACGCCAGAGAAGACGATGCGCTCGGCGCGCACACCCGCGGCCAGCGCCCGGCGCAGCTCGCCTTCGGACACCACGTCCATGCCGCAGCCATGGCGGGCAAGCGTTGCGATCACCGCCTGGTTGGAGTTCGCCTTCATCGCGTAGCAGACCAGAGCCGGCATGCCCGCCACCGCTTCGGTGAAGACGGTTAGGTGGCGGGTCAGGGTCGCCGTCGAATAGACGTAAAACGGCGTGCCGACCGCCGCCGCGATCTTCGGCAGCGGCACATCCTCGGCGTGCAGGACGCCGTCGCGATAGTCGAAATGATGCACCCGTTCGCTCCGGGTTCGGGGAAGTCGACTGGCGCCATTCCTGGCGCGCTCGAATTTGATGGAGAACTCGCGAAGTCGGCTCGCGAGCGCTCTTGCTCTACATGCTTCGCTCAGCTTGGCCAAGCGCAGCCGTTGTCACTTGAGGTATTCACGCAGCATCTTCGATGCCGATGACGATCCGTCGGCCCAGGATCCCCAACACTTCGTCGATCGTTCCGATTTTCGTCCGATGCATAGGGTCCAGAATGCGGCGTGCCTCGGTTTCCCCCTTCCCGATCCGGCGGGCGAACTCCGATTTGGTAAAACCTGAAGCGCGGAAGGCATCAAGAACGGCGATCTTGAGGCTGTCGGTCGCGTCCGGTGCGACCAGATGCTCATCCTCCTCAGCCGGCGAAGCTGGCGGGATGGGCCGGCCAAGTCCCGGATATTGAAGAAGGGCAAGACCCAGCGCGTCGCTCGCCTCCGCAAGCGCCTCTTCGCGCGTCTCCCCGTCTGAGACCACTTCGGGCACATCGCGAAAGGTGACGACGAAGCCACTCTCGTCGCCGCTTTCGATGGTGGCCGGATAGCTCAGGACCAGCATGTCTTCGCCCTCAACCGAGACCCAGGGCCTTTCGAATCTTGCGGGCCGGTTTCGGGTCGATATCGCGACTTGGAATCGTTGAGAAACGATCTCCGACCCAAACCAGCGCATGTCCTCCCTTGCCGCGCCGCTTTTCAAGGCGAAAGGACAGCCCGTTTTCTCGAGCTTCTTCCTTCAATTCGCCCGGAAACCGCTAGCGCTTGTTCACGTCCCGCCCCTCTCGGCAAATCTCGCACAAAAATGTGCGAGACTCAAACGATCAAAGCAGCGGATCGAGGATGAAGTGGCGGGTGCCGTCGGGATTGAGCTTCGGCTCCTGCTTCGGGGCGGAGGGATCCGGGGTCGGCGCATAGGGGCCGGCCTTGCGCCCGCAGGCGGACAATGTCAGCGCCAGACACACGGCCAATGCCGCACCCACGACGATAGGACGGTGTTTCAAACTCAAGGGTTCGCCTCCCAGCGTACGCGGCAGCCGCAACGGTCGTCGACCGTCTTGATCATCCGGACCGACCCTCCCGGTCAAGCCGTCGCCGCCAGCGCTTCGCCTGCGCGCGCACATTCTTCGGCGCGGTTCCGCCGTAACTGATCCTGCTCGCCACCGATTTGGCCACCGACAAAACGCCCTTCACGCGCTCGTCGATGCGGTCGTCGACGACCTTCATCTCCTCCACGGTGAGCTGGTCAAGCCCGCGCCCGCTCTCCGAGGCGAGCGCCACGATCCGACCGGTGACGTGGTGCGCCTCGCGGAAGGGAAGCCCCGCCTCGCGCACCAGCCAGTCGGCGAGATCCGTCGCGGTGGAATAGCCGCCGCCGGCCGCCCGGCGCATGGCTTTTTCGTTGGGCACCAGGTCGCGGACCATGCCAGTGGTCGCCGCCACGCAGAGCGTCAGGGTCGGCAGCGCATCGAACACCGGCTCCTTGTCCTCCTGCATGTCCTTCGAATAGGCGAGCGGAAGCCCCTTCATCACCGTGACCAAGGTGGTCAGCGCACCCAGGATGCGGCCGGTTTTTGCCCGCACCAGCTCGGCGGCGTCCGGGTTGCGTTTTTGCGGCATGATCGACGACCCGGTCGTGAACTTGTCGGAAAGCGTCACGAACGAGAACGGTGCGGAACACCAGATCACGATTTCTTCGGCGAGCCGGGAAAGATGCAGCGCGCAGATCGTCGCGTCCGAAAGCGCTTCCAGCGCGAAGTCGCGGTCTGAGACTGAGTCCATGGAGTTCGCCGTTGGTCGATCGAAGCCGAGCGCTTTGGCCGTCGCCTCGCGATCGATCGGAAAGGCCGTGCCGGCAAGGGCCGCCGCCCCGAGCGGACATTCGTTGAGCCGGGCGCGGGCATCGGCAAAGCGGCCACGGTCCCGTCCGATCATCTCCACATAGGCCATCAGATGATGACCGAAGGTTACCGGCTGGGCGGTCTGCAGGTGAGTGAAGCCCGGCATGATCGTCGCCGCATGAGCCTCCGCCTGGTCCAGGAAGGCGGCCTGCAGCTCCGCCAAGGCCTGATCGACGGCATCGACGGCATCGCGGACCCAGAGCCGGAAATCGGTCGCCACCTGATCGTTGCGCGAGCGGGCGGTGTGCAGCCGACCGGCCGCCGGCCCGATCTTCTCGGCAAGCCGCGCCTCGATATTCATGTGGATGTCTTCGAGCGCGCGCGAAAATGTGAACGCCCCGTCGCGGATCTCCGTCTCGATCGCGTCGAGCCCGGCAAGAATCGCCTCGCCGTCCTCCTTTGTGAGGATCGATTGGGCCACCAACATCCGAGCGTGAGCCCTCGAGCCGGCGATGTCCTGGCCAGCCAGCGTCTTGTCAAAATCGATCGAGGCGTTGATTTCCTCCATGATGGCATCGGGCGCGCTCTCAAACCGTCCGCCCCACATCCGATTGCTCATCTCACCATCACCTTCGTCGCCGCTTCCGATTCTGCGCATCGCAACCATTTAGAGGCCATGTCCGATCCAACGTCCAAACGCCCCTTGCTCCGTCATCCGCGCTGGTTCGCCGGGGCCGCTCTCGTCGGCATCGTGGCCGGAGTCGGCGCGGTATACGTGAGCGGCGGGTTTGCTGGCAACGCCGATGCTGCGGAATGCCGGGCCGCCGTCGATGACGGCAAGCGTATTGCGGCCGGCGCAACGGCGACGGTGGCCGGTTTCATGGCGGCGGAGACCCCCACCGATCTTTCCGCTCTCGCCTTTCGCAATGCCGATGGCAGCGACGTGACGCTCGCCGACTATGCCGGCAAGACCGTACTTCTCAATCTCTGGGCCACCTGGTGCGCGCCCTGCCGGGCGGAGATGCCCTCCCTCGACGCCCTGGAGAAAAAGCGTGGTACGGACGATTTTCAGGTAGTCGCCGTTTCCGTCGACACCAAGGATGACGGGCGCGCGGGTCGCTTCTTCGACGAAACCGGGATCGACACCCTGGAACTCCACACCGAACCCACCCTGCAGCTTTTCAACACGCTGAAATCGGCGGAGCTGGTGGAGGGCCTGCCGACCACCTTGCTGATCGACAAGGCCGGCTGCCATGTCGGTAGCCTGGCCGGCGCGGCGGAATGGGATTCCCCTGAAGCGATCGCACTGATCGATGCCGCGACGAAACCGCAATAGCTGCGGTCTTCGGTTTCCAGCGATACCGAAATTATCTAGTCTCCGGCCTCCACGGGGACGCCGGCCCGCGGCCGCGCTCCGGAAACACCTTAAAGGAGAAACGGGCAATGTGGGTTATCACCGCGCTGGTCGTACAGCTTGCCGCAGGTCCGACCACCTGGGTCGTCAGCGAGGCCGGCACTTTCGAGACCAAGGACGCCTGCCAGGCCCAGATCGAATCCGCCGTTCCCAACAAGCTCGAGGATGACGATCGCGAGCGCTGGGAAGGCGGATATCAGGTCTACCAGTGCGTGAAGGTGCTCACGCCGGACAGCAACGAGCCCCCCGTTCAGGAATAGAGCGTTTCCAGGCGAAGCGGGAACCGCGGACGCGGCCCTTACCACTCCCCTTCGGTGGGGATGTTGAGGGTCGTGCCGCAATGCTTGCAGTGCACCGCATCCGGGTCGTGCCGGTTCAGGCCGCATTCCGGGCAGCGATAGTGCACCTTCGGCGGTCGAAAGATCACCTGGACCAGACGCAGGAACAGGCCGACGCCGGCGACCATAATGACCACCGCAAGCACCCGGCCGAGCGTGTCGGTTAAGGTGATGTCGCCGAAACCGGTGGTCGTCAGCGTGGTCACGGTGAAGTAGAGCGCATCGAAATAGGTGCGGATCTGCGGATTTCGGTTGTCCTCCAGGACGAACACCACCGCCGTCACCACGAACACGAAGACGGCGAGATTGAGCGTCGACTGGATCACCTCCTCGTTGCGCAGGAACCAGGAGGAGTAGCGCCTGAGGTCCTTGACCACGTGGTAGGAGCGCAACAGGCGCAGCATCCGCGCGACGCGCAGGAAACCCAGATTGTCGATAAAAGCGCTGGCGAACAGGCTGACGATCACGATAGCGTCCATGATCGCGGTGAACCTCAGCGCGAAGCGCCACGGACGGTTCGCGATCGCCATGCGCGCCGCATAGTCGGCCACGAGAGCCAGGCCGATCACATAGTCGACCGCATGCCAGGCGTCGGAAATCTCGAAGGTCGCCGTCACCAGGAAATAGACGATCAGCACCACGTCCAGGCACACCAGCGCCACTCGGAAACGCCGAGCGCCGGCGCTGTCGCCGTAGTAAAGGGCGCGGAGCTTGGCGCGAAGCGGCCCGACGTCCTCGTCACCGGATCTCTCCGGCGGTTGGTCTTGCGCGTCCTCGGTGTCCAATTTGCCCGCGTCGGACGCCATCTTCACCCCGCTTGCTGCCGCTCCTGCGTCCCGGCCAACCCCGGCACGACACCTTCTCATAATCGCGTCGGTCCCGACCGATCAAATCCGCGGAAGAGACCACCGTCGTTCATGAAATTTCCCGCGCAAGCGGTTATGGTCGCGTCCGCGGGACACAAACCGGCGGGCGCAGCCGTCGGACGACACCGGAACGGGAGTGAAAACAATGGCTGGGCTTATTTTCCGCCGGCTGCTGACGCAGGGCGCACTCGTCGGAGCGCTGGCTCTCATGGCCCTCCCGGCGGCCGCCCAGAATCGCGATGTGACCACCTATCGCGACACCGACCTGCCCGGCTACGATTATCAGACGCTGAAGGAAGTTCCGCTTTCGGTCTGCGAATCGGCCTGCTTCGCCGATAGCCAGTGCAAGGCCTTCACCTACAACGAGAAAGCCCAGTGGTGCTTTCTGAAGTCCGATGTCGGTCCGCGCGAGCGCTATGTGGGCGCGATCTCCGGCGAGATTCGCGAAAGCGCTCGCCAGGCTGCTACGGCCGAACCGCTGCCGCTGCCCGACGTCGCCTTCCTGCCCGAAGACACGGTGCGTAACGCGACGCGTTTGCGCGCGCAGGCCCTCGCTGCCGTGCGCACCGGCCAGACCATCGGCCGCTTCAACCCATCCTCGGCCGGCGGGCTCACCGAAGGCACGGGCTGGGGCTGGATCGAGATGGCCCGCGATCTCCTGGCGGTGAAGACCGACGACTGGCGCGAAAGCCAACAGCTTCCGCAAGATGCCGCCGCCGCCGCCTATCTCGGCCTGACCCGCGCCACAACGCCGGGCGAGCAAGCGACGGCGCTTCGGGTCGCCGGCGATGCCCTGGAGCGCCAGTCGCTCTGGCGCCCCGCGATCGAAGCCCTGAAGGCGAGCCTGGCAATCCAGGAGACCGCCGATGTGCGCGAGGCTTACGAGGCGCTGCGCGCCGAGCACGGCTTCCGCATCCTCGACTATTCCGTCGATTCCGATGCCGCCAGCCCGCGCATGTGCGTGCAGTTCTCCGAAATGCTTCAGGGCGCGCCGGCGGACCTCGCCAAATATGTGAGCGTGGAGGAAATCCGCGATCCGATCGTCTCCGCCGACGACCGGCAGATGTGCGTCGACGGGCTCGCCCACGGCAACCGCTATCATGTGACCGTGCGCGCCGGCGTGCCTTCGACCGTCGGCGAGACCCTGGAGCGCTCCGCGTCCTTCTCCATCTATGTCCGCGACCAGTCGCCGACGGCACGCTTTTCCGGCCGCGCCTACGTGCTGCCAAAGACCGGTGCCGCCGGCGTTCCGGTGACCACGATCAACACCCGCAAACTCGATATCGAGATCCTACGGATCGGCGACCGCGGCCTGGTCGGCACCGTGCGCGACGGCGACTTCCGCCGCCAGCTCTCCCCCTGGGAGGCGGAGCGCATTGCCAACGAGACCGGCGCGCGGGTCTGGTCCGGCGCGATGGACGTGGAGATGCGCCTCAACGAGGAGATCACCACCGCCTTTCCGGTCGACGAGGCGATCAAGACCCTGGAGCCCGGCGTCTACGTGATGACCGCGAAACCGGTGGAAAGCGACGACCCCTATTCCGGTCTCGCCACCCAGTGGTTCGTGGTCTCCGATCTCGGGCTCGCCGCCATGTCCGGTGATACCGGCGTCAACGTGTTCGTGCGCTCGCTGGCCAGCGCCGACTCCCTGGAAAACGTCACGGTCCGCTTGATCGCCCGCAACGACCAGGTGCTTGCGGAAGGAACGACCGGCGCCGATGGCCACGTCTTCCTGGAAAATCGCGCGACACCGGCAGCCGGCGATGGCGTGACCCCTGCGTTGATCGTTGCGGAAACCGTGGCAGGCGACTACGCCTTCCTGGATGTGACCACCGCCGGGTTCGAGCTGACCGATCGTGGAGACGAGGGCCGTCCGGCGCCCGGCCCGCTCGATGCCTTCGTGGTGCCCGAACGCGGCGTCTATCGCGGCGGGGAGACCGTCTATCTGACAGCGCTGCTGCGCACCGACACGGCCGATGCCGTCTCCGACGTGCCTCTGACGCTGGTGGTCCGCCGCCCCGACGGCATGGAGGACCGGCGCTTGGTGCTCGCCTCCGATCATGCCGGCGGCTCCACCGCCGAGATCGACCTCCTCTCCACCGCCATGACCGGCACCTGGCGGATCGCCGCCTACGGCGATCCCGACGCCGCCCCGATCGGCGAGGCGAGCTTCCTGGTGGAAGACTTCGTGCCGGAGCGCATCGAGGCCACGCTGTCGGCGCCGGAAGGTCCGGTGCAGGAAGGCGGCGAGCTCGCGATCGATCTCGACGCCCGCTATCTCTATGGAGCTCCGGCCGCGGATCTGGCGCTGGAGGGCGAGACCGTGGTCAAGCCGGCGGAGACGGTTCCCGGCTTCTCCGGCTACCGTTTCGGGCTTACCGACGATCCGGTGACGCCGCTGCGCGCACCGCTGGTGGAGCTGCCGCAGACCGGGCCGGACGGCCGGGCCGCGATCAGCGCGCGCATTCCAGAGCTTCCGGCCACCACGCGGGCGCTCGCCGCCGAGATCACCGTCCGCGTGCGCGAACCCTCCGGCCGTGCCGTGGAAGAGACCCTCTTCCGCCCGGTGGCACCGGCCGAGCCGATGATCGGCGTGAAGCCGCTCTTTGCCGACGACCAGGTGAGCGAAGGCGGCACTGCCGGCTTCGAGGTGATCGCCATCGATCCCGACCTTTCCCGCACCAACCTCTCCAACGTCGCCTGGGAGCTGGTGAAGGTAAACCGCCGCTTCCAGTGGTACCGCGACGGCTCCGGTTGGAACTACGAGCCAATCACCTCCACCGAACGCATCGACAACGGCAGCATCGATCTTTCCAGCGGCACGCCGGCCCGAATCGCGGTTCCGGTCGACTGGGGCAACTACCGGCTGGAGCTGCACGACCCGGCAAGCGCTGCCACGGCGACCAGCGTGGCCTTCACCGCCGGCTGGGTTAGTCTCACCGGCCAGGCCGACACGCCGGACATGTTGGAGATCGGGCTGGACAAGGCCGATTACGCTCCGGGCGAGACCGCCAAGGTCCGTCTCGATCCGCGCTTTGCCGGCACGGCCGTGATCTCCGTCGTCTCCGACGAGCTCTTGCACATGGAGACCGTCGAGGTGCCCGCCGAGGGAACCTCCATCGACCTGACCGTGGAGGAAAGCTGGGGCCCCGGCGCCTACGTGACGGCGATGCTCTACCGGCCGATGGACGTGGAGGCCGGCCGGATGCCGGCGCGCGCGATCGGCCTCGACTGGCTCTCGCTCGACAAGACCGCCCGCACCCTGGACGTTGCCATCGACGTGCCGGAGGTGGCCGAGCCCCGCACCACCACGACGATCCCGGTTTCCGTCGACGGCATTGCCGCCGGCGAAACCGCCTACCTGACGGTCGCCGCCGTGGATGTCGGAATCCTGAACCTGACTGGTTACGAGCCGCCGGACCCGGTCGGCTGGTTCCTCGGCCAGCGCCAGCTCGCCGTCGCCGTGCGCGATCTCTATGGCGACCTGATCGATTCGCTGGGTGCCGTGCGCGGCCGGATCCGCTCCGGCGGTGGTTCGGGAGGTGCCGATCTCGCCGCCGCTCCGCCGACCCAGGAACCGGTCTCGCTGTTTTCCGGCTTGGTCACCGTCGGCGCCGATGGCGCGGCGGAGATCCCGTTCGACCTTCCCGCCTTCAATGGCACACTGCGCGTGATGGCGATTGCCTGGAGCGCCGACAAGGTCGGCTCCGGCACCGCCGATCTTCTCGTCCGCGACCCGGTGGTGATGACGGGCAGCCTGCCCCGCTTCCTGGCGCCGGGCGACGCCACCCGCGCCCGCTTCGACTTCGACAATGTCGATGGCCCGGCGGGCGAGTACACGCTGTCGCTCGATCCGACCGGCCCGGTGGTGCTGGACCAGCGCACCGCTGCGCTGCAGCTCGACGAGAAGCAAACCGCCTCGATCGAATTCGGGCTCTCCGCCGATGCGCCCGGCACCGGCACGATTTCGGCGACGCTGACCGGACCCGACGGGCGCTCCTATGACCAGAGCTTTACCCTGCCGGTGCGCTCGCCCTCTCCGCCGGTGACGGAACGCCGGCTGATCGCGCTTGCAACCGGTGACCGCGCCACCATCGATGCCGGGTTCGCCGCCGATGTGCTGCCGGACGACGCCAGGGTGACGCTTTCCGTCACCACGGGGGCGCCGATCGATGTGCCGGGTCTGCTCACCGCGCTGGACACCTACCCCTATGGCTGCGCGGAACAGACCACCAGCCGGGCCATGCCGCTGCTTTATCTCGCCGAGGTGGCCGACACCGTCGGGATTGCCAGCGATCCCGCGATCCGCCGACGCGTGGACGAAGCGATTCGCCGCGTCCTGTCGCTGCAGGATTCCTCCGGCGCGTTCGGGCTGTGGTCGCCAACAGGGGGCGATCTCTGGCTCAACGCCTATGTGGTCGACTTTTTAACCCGGGCGAAAGAGGCGGGCTACCAGGTGCCGGCGTTGGCCATGACACTCGCGCTCGACAACATCCAGAACACGCTCGCCTATCGTTCAGACTTCGAAAACGGCGAAGGCGCGGATGTCGCCTACGGGCTCTACGTGCTTGCCCGCAACGGCCGCGCCTCGATCGGCGATCTGCGCTACTTCATCGACGAACGGCTGGACGATTTCGGCACCCCGCTCGCCCGCGCACAGGTAGGTGCCGCGGTCGCCTTCTCCGGCGATCGAACCCGCGCGAACCGGGCCTTCCAGGCCGCCGCGAACGCGCTTCCGCCGACTTCGCCCGACGAGATCCCCGATCGCGCCGACTTCGGCTCGCCGCTACGCGACGCCGCCGCCTCGCTGACCCTCGTCGCCGAATCCGCCGTCGACACCGGTGGGCTTTCCCGCTTCTCCAACGCGGTGGCGGCTGCCGGCGAAGCGGACCAGGACGGCCGGACCACCCAGGAGATGGCCTGGCTTTTGATGGCCGCCCATGCGCTCAACGACGGCAATGCCGGCCTCGACCTTTCCGTGGACGGACTCCCGCACACCGGCGCGCTCTATCGGCGGATGTCGGTGGCCGCGCTGCAGCGAGAGGCGATGTCGATCGAAAATCGCGGCGACGCGACTGCGGAGCTTGCCGTCACGGTACGCGGAACGCCGCGCCTGCCCCTGCCGGCGGCCGCCAACGGGCTCTCGATCGACCGGCGCTACTACAGCCTCGACGGCGAGCCGGTTGATCCGCGCCAGGTTGCCCAGAACGATCGCCTGGTCGTGGTTCTGACGGCGACCGAGGCCGAACAGCGGCCGGCCGAGCTTTTGATCACCGACCTGTTGCCGGCCGGGTTCGAAATCGAGAACCCGTCCTTGGTGACAAGTGCCGACCTTGCCGCCTTTCCCTGGCTTCAGACCGATCAGATGCCGGCCCATGTCGGTTTCCGCGACGACCGCTTCGTGGCGGCCTATTCGCGCACGATGAACACCGACGATCCCATGATCGTGGCCTATATGGTGCGCGCGGTCTCGCCGGGAACGTTCGCCCACCCGGCCGCAGCCATCGAGGACATGTATCGCGCCGGCCGCTTCGCCCGCACGGCACCCGGCTCCGTCACCGTCCGCCCGGTCCGATGAGCGCAGGCGCATCCGGCACCGAGGAGCGGCCGCAGCGCCGGCGATGGCGTCGACGCCTGTTGGTCACGGTCGCCACGCTGGCCGTTCTGGCCGGCGTCGGCGCGGGCGCGCTCGACAGGTTCGATAAGCGCCATCCGCCAACGCTGGAGCCGGCCGGCCGGCCCTCGGTCATGGTCGTCGACCGCAACGACGCGCTGTTGCGCCCCTTTACCACCGAGGCCGGGCGATGGCGGCTTCCGGTCGCTGTCGAGGATGTCGATCCGCGCTACCTCAAGCTCTTGATGGCCTACGAGGACGGCCGTTTTCGCGACCATATCGGTGTCGACCCTCTGGCAATGGTGCGCGCGGCCTGGCAGGCGCTCACAACTGGCGGGATCGTTTCCGGGGGCTCTACCCTCACCATGCAGACCGCACGGCTGCTGGACGACCGCCACGAACGCACGCTGTCGCGCAAACTCACCGAGATGATCCATGCGGTTCAGCTCGAGCGACGGCTCAACAAAGACGAAATCCTTGAGCGCTACCTGGCACTCGCGCCGTTCGGCGGCAATCTGGAAGGTGTGCGGGCGGCAAGCCTTGCCTATTTCGGGCGCGAACCGAACCGACTGACGCTGGGGCAAGCCGCGCTTTTGGTCGCGCTGCCCCAGGCACCGGAAAGCCGGCGACCCGATCGCCATCCCGAGGCTGCGCGCGCCGCCCGCGACCGGGTGCTGGACCGTGTCGCAGGCACCGGCGCGATCACCCAGGAGGAGGCCGAGGCAGCCAAGCACGAGCGCATGCCAACGGCCCGCCGACCCGTGCCGATGCACGCTCCGCATCTCGCTCGGCGATTGCTTGCCGCCGACCCCGATACCCTCGTCCATCGCACCACGATCGACGTCCGCCTACAGTCTCAATTGGAAGAGCTCGCGCGGGATTGGACCCGCCAGCTCGGGCCGTACCTGTCGGCCGCGATCCTGGTCGTCGATCACGAAACCGGCGAGATCCTGGCCGATGTGGGGTCCGCCGATTTCCTGTCGGTGCCACGCCAGGGCCATATCGACATGACCCGCGCGGTGCGCTCGCCGGGCTCGACGCTGAAGCCCTTCATCTACGGGCTCGCCTTCGAAGCCGGGCTCGCCAATCCGGAAACCCTGATTGAGGATCGGCCGACCCGGTTCGGCGACTATCGGCCGGAAAATTTCGACGACATTTTCCACGGCACCGTCACCATCCGCGAGGCGCTTGCCCGCTCGCTCAACGTGCCGGCCGTCGCCGTGCTCGACGCGATCGGCGCCAACCGGCTCGCCGTCCGCCTGCGCGACGCCGGCGTCACCTTGAAGCTGCCGCGCATCGAGGCGCCGTCGCTGGCGATCGGTCTTGGCGGTGTCGGGCTCACGCTGGAAGGCCTCGCGCACCTCTATGTGGCGCTTGCCCGCGGTGGTGAGCCGATCGCAATCTCGGCCGGACAAAGCCCCGGCGGGGCCGGCGATGCGGAACCGACGGCAGGTGCCGCCCTGTTCGACGCCCGGGCGGCGTGGCAGGTCGCCGACATCCTCGCCGAGACCGCCCCCCCGGAAAATGCGCGCGGCGGCCGCATCGCCTATAAGACCGGCACCTCTTACGGCTACCGGGACGCCTGGTCCGTGGGGTTCGACGGTCGCTATGTCGTCGCCGTCTGGGTCGGCCGGCCCGATTCCGCGCCGGTTCCCGGCCTGACGGGGCTCAGCGCGGCCGCCCCGTTGCTGTTCGACAGCTTCGCCCGGATCGCGCCCTGGCCGACGCCACTACCGGGTGCGCCGGCGGGCACCCTGATCGCCTCGACCGGCGATCTGCCGGAGCCGCTGCGCCGTTTCCGCAACCCGCGCGCACCGGACGTCGAACCGGGACGCACGCCGCTGTCGATTTCCTATCCGCCCGACGGCGCCACCGTGGCAATCTCCGCGCCCGGCGGCGAACGCCAGCCACTCTCCGTGAAGGTCGACGGGTCCGCCGATCGACTGGTCTGGCTGGTTGACGGGCGCCCCGTTTCCGTCCCGCCCTATCGTCGCAGCACGGCGATCCCTGTCGCCCACAGCGGCGCGGTCCGCATCACCGTTCTCGACGGCACAGGTGGCGCCTCCGATTCGGTGACCGTGTTCGTGGAGTAGAGACGGTCGGTATTCCGTCGGGCTTTGCTTTCTTCCCGCAAATCCCAGCCAGAACACCGGCGCCCGCCTGTTTCAGGCTTCGCGTTACCCTTCCGCCGCCAAATCGTCGTCGCCGTCATCCTTTTCCTGACCCACGATCTGTTCGGCGATCAGGCCAGCATTCTGGCGGATCGACGCCTCGATGGTGGCGGCAACTTCCGGATTGTCGCGCAGGAACTGCTTGGAATTCTCCCGGCCCTGGCCGAGCCGCTGGCTGTCATAGGAGAACCAGGCACCGGACTTCTCCACGATGCCGGCCTTCACGCCGAGATCGAGCAACTCACCGACCTTGGAGACGCCCTCGCCGTACATGATGTCGAATTCGACCTCGCGGAATGGCGGCGCGAGCTTGTTCTTGACCACCTTCACCCGGGTCTGGTTACCCACCACCTCGTCGCGATCCTTGATGGCGCCGATACGGCGGATGTCGAGGCGAACCGAGGCATAGAATTTCAGCGCGTTACCGCCGGTGGTCGTTTCGGGCGAGCCGAACATCACGCCGATCTTCATGCGGATCTGGTTGATGAAGATCACCATGCAGTGAGAGCGCGAGATCGAGCCCGTCAGCTTGCGCAGCGCCTGGCTCATAAGCCGCGCCTGCAGGCCGGGGAGCTGATCGCCCATCTCGCCTTCCAGCTCGGCGCGCGGCGTAAGGGCCGCCACCGAATCGATCACGAGAACGTCGATCGCGCCGGAGCGCACCAGCGTGTCGGCAATCTCCAGCGCCTGCTCGCCCGCATCGGGCTGGGAAATCAGGAGATCTTCGATGTTCACGCCCAGCTTGCGCGCATAGATCGGGTCGAGCGCGTGCTCGGCGTCCACGAAGGCGCAGATGCCGCCCTTCTTCTGGGCCTCCGCGACCGTATGCAGGGCAAGCGTCGTCTTGCCCGAGGATTCCGGGCCATAGATCTCCACGATCCGCCCCTTCGGCAATCCGCCGATGCCGAGCGCGATGTCGAGACCGAGCGAGCCGGTCGGCACCGCCTCGACCTCCACGGCCGAGCCCTGGCCGAGCTTCATGATCGAACCCTTGCCGAACGACCGCTCGATCTGGGAGATCGCGGCGTCCAGAGCTTTGCTTTTGTCCATGGAGGATCCCTCGACCAACCTCAGATTCGCCTGCGCCATCGTCGTCTCCTATGTCTCACGACGTCCGGAACCTTTTCAACGCCGCGATTGTACTTGTTTTGTTCCTGTTCGCAATATGTTCTTTTCAATCGCAGCGTCTCCGACCCGGTGATAGCCGCTAAATCGGGGGCGCCAACCCCATAACCGGCCCGTCCAGGTGCGGTGTTCCCGATCGGCGACACGCTTGGAACCGAAGCGCAAACCGGCCGTTTCTTGACAGCGCACACGACACGCCGCTTCAAAAGGGCGCAGCCGTCGCGATCGTGACAGGGACGGTTCGGCGCGCGACGGGGCTGACGACGGATTGGATTTTTATGCTTTCGAAGTGGCAGTGGACGCTGCGCCAATTCGGAAAAAAGCTGTGGGTTCGCGCGAGCCTGTTCGCCGTCCTGGCGATCGCGTCGGCGCTGATGTCGCCGATTCTGGCCAGATTGATCCCGGCCGATCTGCCGGCCTCCATCGGCGCCCAGGCGGTGGACAGCATCCTGCAGATCCTCGCCTCCTCGATGCTCGCGGTCACCACCTTCTCGCTCACCGTCATGGTGACGCACTACAACACCGTCACCAGCAACGTGACGCCGCGCGCCACCCGGCTCCTGTTGGAGGACACCACCGCTCAGAACGCGCTCGGCACCTTCATCGGCTCGTTCCTGTTCAGCCTGGTCGGCATCGTAACCCTCTCCACGAATGTCTACGGCGAGCGCGGCCGGGTCGTCCTGTTCGCTATGACGATCGTGGTGATCGGGTTGATCGTGCTGACCCTGCTGCGCTGGATCGACCATCTCTCCAGCCTCGGCCGGATCGAGGAGCCCACCGAGCGGGTCGAAACGGCCACCGCGACGGCGCTTGCCCATTTCGGAGATGCGCCCAGCCTCGGCGGGCATCCGCTACCGGATCCGGACAACATCCCGGCGTCGGCGGTTTCGGTGATCACCGAGAAGATCGGCTACGTCCAACATGTCGACATTCCAGCGCTCTCCGGGATCGCAAACGATACCGAAACGGACATCTACCTGACCGCGCCCGCCGGTACATTCGTGCATTCGACCCAGCCAGTTGCGCAGATTTCCGGTTCGCCCGACGACGACACCCTGCAGCGGGTGCGTGCGGCCTTCTCCATCGGCGATATCCGGACCTTCGACAGCGATCCGCGCTTCGGCTTGTCCGTTCTTGCCGAGATCGCCTCGCGCGCCCTCTCGCCCGGCATCAACGATCCCGGCACCGCGATCGACGTGATCGGACGCGGCGTCCGGGTTCTGTGCGATTGGCAGGCGCGCTTGGACAAGGCGGACTACAGCGTCTGCTATGAGCGATTGTGGATTCCGCCGCTCGATCCCGACGATCTGCTGGAGCATGTGTTCCTGCCGATCGGTCGTGACGGGGCGGGTGTCTTCGAAGTGCAGATCCAGCTCCAGTCCGCGCTCTGCGCGCTTGCCGAAAGAGGCGGGCCCCAGCTTGCCGCCGCGGCCCGCCGCCAATCCGCGTTGGCGCTTGCGCGAAGCGACGAAGCCTTGGCGCTCCAGATCGAGCGGGAACGGGTCCGCGCGGCCGCACCGACAGGATGAGTTCCTACCCCCCCCGGACGAAACACGCTTCGGGCCGCCCTCGCGCAGCCACGAGCCCGGTGGGTCGGCGTGAGCGAAAAGAATCAAGAACCGGTTCCCACGTGTCCGCGGATTTACCCTACCCCGCCGGCGTCGCTTCGAGCGCCTCCTTCACCGCCGTGGCGAGCGCCTTCAGCGTGAAGGGCTTGGGCAGGAAGGCGAACTCCAGCTCGCCCGGGAGCGTGCGCGCGAACACGTCTTCCGCGTAGCCCGACATGAGAATGATCGGCATCTCAGGCGCCAGCTTGCGCAGCTCCACCGCCAGTGTCGGCCCGTCCATTTCCGGCATTACCACGTCGGAGACCAGAAGATCGATCCGCCCGCCAAGCTCGCGCGCAATGGCAAGGGCGTCCTCGCCGGTTGGCGCGGCATGCACCTGATACCCGCGCGTGGTCAGCGCACGGGCTGCAAACGCGCGGATGGTGTCCTCGTCCTCCACCAGGAGAATGGTCGCGCTGCCGGTCAGATCCTGGGCGGCGGGTGGCGAATCCGCCTGGCCCCGGTCGCCGGACGAAGCGCGTCCCTCACCGGCCGAGGCGGCTGCGTCCGGCGCTTTCGCATCGGCTGCGTCCGCCGGCGGCAGGTTCTCCGCCGCGTCGGCAGCGGCAGGTTCGGCGGTGGGCAGATCCACGGCGCGCGGCAGGAGCACCCGGAACACGGTGCCCTCCCCCACGCGGCTGTCGACCAGGATGGTGCCGCCGGTCTGCTTGACGATGCCGTAAACGGTGGAAAGGCCAAGCCCCGTGCCGCGCCCCACCTCCTTGGTGGAGAAGAAGGGCTCGAAGATCTTTTCCACCACCTCCGGCGGGATGCCGGTGCCGGTATCGGCCACCTCGACCAAAACGTGGTCCGCGACCGCGATCCCGTCGGCGGAGAGGCCCGCCACTTCGGCAGCGGGAACGTTGGCAGTCCGGATCGTCAGCTCGCCGCCGTCGGGCATGGCGTCGCGGGCGTTGACCGACAGGTTGATGATGACCTGTTCGAGCTGGCTCACGTCGGCGAGTACGGGCCAGAGATCGCGCCCATGCACGACTTTCAGCGTGACCTTCTCGCCAAGCAACCGGTCCAGCATCACCGGCAGATCGGCCAAAACATCGGTCAGGTGCAGCCGGCTCGGCCGCAACGTCTGGCGCCTGGAATAGGCCAGGAGCTGCTTGACCAGACCCGCCGCCCGATTGGCGTTCTGCTTGATGTTCATGATGTCCTGGAAGGACGGGTCGGTCGGACGGTGGTTCATCAGGAGCAGGTCGGAGAAGCCGATGATCGCCGTCAGGATGTTGTTGAAGTCGTGAGCGACACCACCGGCGAGCTGGCCGACGGCCTGCATCTTCTGGCTCTGGGCGAACTGCATCTCCAGCGCGCGCTGCTCCGTCGTATCGACGGCATAGAGGATGGCGCGCTCGCCGGCACCGCCCTCTTCGGAGAACGGAGCCACATAAAGCCGCACCGCGCGCGGCGGCTCGCCGGAGAGCGCCACGTCGATCGGGCGCGCCAGGCTTTCGCCGGCGGTCGCCCTCGATATCGCATCGGCCACGGTCGGCCGATCCGGCTCTGCGAAGACATCGGTCAGATTGCGCGGCGTCTCCTCGGACCCGGCCTCCTCCCAGCCGGTCAGCCGGCCGAAACGCGGCGTCGCAAGCGAGACCTCTCCGTCACGCGAGACCAGCGCAACCGCCACAGGCATGCGCTGAAACAGCCGAGCATAGAGCACGGCCTCGTCGGCATCCTGCAGGTCATCGGCCTCGCTTGCCGGTGCCGCCACCGGCAACACCGTAAAGAGCAGGAGCGAGGATCCGTTGCCATCCAGCGGCGCGACATGCACGTCAAAGATACGCCCGCCCGCCGCCTGCGGCGCAGTCAGCCGCGCCACCGCCGCCTCGCCGGCGTGAGCGGACTTCACCGCCCGGTAGAGAGCCGCCGCAGCATCCGGGTCGGATGCCGCCCATCTCAGCGGGGTGACGAGCCGCGTCGCCCCGAATGTCCGATTCAGCTCCGCATAGGCTGCGTTGCCGTGGCGCACCAAGCCCGCGGCGGTCGCCGATAGCGCCGCCACCGGCAAGGCCTCCACCACCGCGATCGCTCGTGCATCGGCATCGCCGGATGTCCGCGCCAACGACCAGGCGATCGCAACCGCCGCCATCACAGCCGCGCCGAGCAACCCCGCGACGACGACCGCGGCCGGCTCGCCGCCGAGCATCGCCACGCTCCCGCCACTTGCCAGGGCGATAAGCAGAATGGCCCCGGCGACCCCGAGCCCTCCGGCATGCGAGGCCAGCTTCAACTTGCGGGTATCCACGTGTCCGCCGTTATTCACGCTGTCCGGCTCCTTCCGAGCTCGCCGACCAACGCCGTGGCCGGAGCAGATGAGCACCTTCTGGGACCGCGGAAACGTCCGTCAGGCGCGGCCGAATCACTTGATTCGCATCGACCTTTGCCAGAATGCGCCAGAATGTGGCAGAGCCGCGGAGCTACCCACAGGAATCAGGGTTTGCAAAATGAGCGCGACGACTATTGTACGGCGCAAGGGGCATACGATCAGCAGGGTGCGGGCCGCGCAAGACGGATCGCCGGCCTCGCCGATGGCGGGGCAGCCTTGTATACAGCGTGACGGTCTTCGCCTCCTGGAGACCGGGCACCCAGTAGATGCGCGGGGGAGTATTTCATGAGCAGTTGGCTCGCCGGATCGTTCGGCCTCGATCCGGGGTTTGCGCGTGGCGTTCTTTTCGTTCTGACATTGGCTTTGCTGGTGGCCGTGATTTGGGCGGTCATGGCGGTGGCACGGGCTTACGGGTCCGGCGCGTTGGGCCGGCAACGGCGCAATCGGCAACCGCGACTGGCGGTCATGGATTCCGCCGACATCGATCATCGCCATCGCCTGGTTCTGGTGCGGCGCGATCATGTCGAGCACCTGATCCTGATCGGCGGCCCCGTCGACGTGGTCGTCGAGGAAGGCATCATCCGCAACGCAACCGCCGCCTCGACGGACACTCTGGTCCGCTCCAACGCAGGCGCCCGAACAACATCCTCGTCCTCACGCGGGACCTTCGCGGAAGATGGGGAGGCGGAGGCCGATCTTGCCGCCGCCGCAGACCCCGTGCCGGCGCCCAAGCCCGCGCCCCGCACTGAGGCCGCCCGCCCGACGGAACCACCCGCGGCAAGCGAACCGCCTGCGCGACCGGTCGTGACGCCGCCGCAGGCGGACGCCGCACCCGCGGAGGCCCCACGGCGCCCCCAGCGCCCCGCCGACGCAGGTGACGAGCCGCGCCGACGGCCCGCCCCGAAAGCTACCCGCAGCGACGATACGCCGCGCCCGGCGACCATGCGTCCGGCCCCCACAGGCGAGCGACCGGCGGCCGGTCAGGGCGGATCACAACGTCCGAACTCGGCCTCCGCATTTCGCCGTCCGCAAACGCCGCGTGCTCCGCTCGCCACACCGACGGCTCCAGCGGGAGCGCGCCAGGCGCCGACCGCCGAACGCCCTGCGGCCAGCGAGCAGACACAGCCACGCCGACCGGAGCCCGCAGCGGCAGACGCCTCGACGCCGTCGCCTCCCGAACAACGGAAGCGGCCGAACGAAGCTCCCGATGACGAATTGATGGCCGCCCTGCCGACCGCGGCGGCGATTTCGCCGTCGCATGTCGGGCGCATCTCCCCATCGCCGGAGCCAGCGGCAGCTCAGGACGAACCAGACCAGCAGCCTCAGGATACGACGGCTCATCCCGCTCCTGCCGACGAAGCCGACAGCAACGCCACCTCCAAGCCGGACGAGAGCAACGACGATCTCGATCTCGACGACGAGATGGCGCGGCTCCTGCGCGGCGTGGGCGGGCGCTGATCGCAGCCGTTTCGGCGTCCGAAGGAGCGGGGTCGATCGGTGCATTCAACCAAATCGCCTCCACCCGGAACGTCCGGATTTATGAGTTCATGACCTAGAGGCAAAGGCAGAAAAAAGGCCGGCTCTTAAGAGCCGGCCAAAATCCTAAAGCGGGATCAGGAAGCTGGAACCGGTCCGGTTCCAGACAGCAAGCCCGGATAGAGCTCAATCGTCCCGGTAAATTCGTTCCCGGCGTTCGTGCTGCTCCTGCGCCTCAATCGACAAGGTCGCGATCGGGCGGGCGTCGAGGCGTTTCAGCGAGATGGGCTCGCCGGTCTCCTCGCAATAGCCATAGCTGCCGTCTTCGATCCGCTGCAGCGCGGCGTCGATCTTTGCGATCAACTTGCGCTGCCGGTCCCGGGCTCTCAACTCGATTGCCCGGTCTGTTTCCGACGAGGCGCGATCGGCCAGGTCGGGATGGTTGCTGGAATCCTCTTGGAGCTGTTCGAGCGTCTCCTTCGCCTCCCGGAGGATCTCGTCCTTCCATGCGAGAAGCTTGTTGCGGAAATACGCCCGCTGCCGTTCGTTCATGAACGGCTCATCCTCCGAGGGTCGATAGTCTTCGTCGATCTCTACCGCCATGAAGCGTCCTCGGCACGCGCTGTAAAGCGGCGCCTTTATAGCGATGGCCTGCGGTCATCACAACGCCGTTCACCACCTGATTGCAGAAAGCCCACGCTCGGACGAAACGGCGGGCGCTTTGCGGATGCGGCGTCATCGTATAAGCGTGGCATCTGCGCCACGTCGAAAAATCGCTTTCCTCCCCAGCGACCGCGAGGTTCTGCATGCGTTTTGAAGGCTCCGCCGACTATGTCGCCACCGAGGACCTGCGTGTCGCGGTGAACGCCGCCATCACGCTCGAGCGCCCGCTTCTGGTGAAGGGCGAGCCCGGAACCGGCAAGACGGTGCTGGCGCACGAGATCGCCCGTGGGCTCGGCCTGCCGCTGATCGAGTGGCACATCAAGTCCACCACCAAGGCGCATCAAGGCCTCTACGAATACGACGCGGTCTCCCGCCTGCGCGACAGCCAGCTCGGCGATCCCCGCGTCTCCGACATCGCGAACTACATCAAGCGCGGCAAGCTGTGGGAATCGTTCGCCGCCGACACGCGACCGGTGTTGTTGATCGACGAAATCGACAAGGCGGACATCGAATTTCCGAACGACCTCCTGCAGGAGCTCGATCGGATGGAGTTCTTCGTCTACGAGACCGGCGAGACGGTGCGGGCCAATCAGCGCCCCATCGTCATCATCTCGTCCAACAACGAGAAGGACCTGCCCGACGCGTTCCTGCGTCGGTGCTTCTTCCACTATATCCGCTTCCCCGATCCCGACACGATGGCGGAGATCGTCGAGGTGCATTTCCCCGGGATCAAAAAGCGTCTGCTTTCCGAAGCCCTTTCCATCTTCTTCCAAGTCCGTGACGTGCCGGGGCTGAAGAAGAAGCCGTCGACATCGGAACTCCTCGACTGGCTCAAGCTGCTCCTCAACGAGGACATCGACGAGACGGTCCTGAAGGAGCGCGACGCCAAGAAGCTCATCCCGCCCCTGCACGGTGCGCTTTTGAAGAACGAGCAGGACGTCCACCTGTTCGAGCGGCTGGCCTTCATGACCCGCCGAGACGGGCGCTGATCGCTCGCAAGTCGTAATTTCAAGGAGCCGCGCCTTAGTGAAACGGGACCGTCGGATGGGCAACCGATCGCTCAAAGTCGCGACACTTCTGGGATTGACCGGCGCGACCTTCGCGACGGGGGCCCAAGCGACGGACATCTGGGACGGCTTCCGCGAAGGCGACATCATCTTCCAAGCGGCCGGGCAAGGATTGACCGAGCCCCCGGCCGGCGAGGAGGAGAACCCGTACACCCATGTCGGGATTGTGAGGCAAACCGGCGGCGGGCCCTACGTCATCGACGCGACGCCCGAAGACGGCGTGTTCGAAGTGCCGATCGACGACTTCGTCCGGCGCGGAGCCGGCAATCGCTATATCGTCTACCGTCTGGCGGGCGTCGAGGGCGCTGCGGAGATCAGCGCCCGAGCCATCGAGATCGCGTTCGAGAAATATTACCTCCTGCCCTTCGATCCCTTCTACCGGCGGGACCGATCCGCCTTCTACGACAGCGAACTGGTGCAGACCGCTTTCGCGGAGGCGGGCGCCGAGTTGGGAGCGGTCGCGACGGTGCGCGAGCTCGGTATCGAGACACCCGGCAGCGGGTCCCCCGTGTTCGACGATTGGCAGGCCCACCCGGACTGCGCGGCGGCCGAGCTCGAAGCCGAAGCGTGCTGGACCCTGATCCGAAATCAGCGCGTTCTCACGCCGGCCAGCCTTGCGAGCGACCCGAAATTGTCGCGCGTCTACTCCAATTTCTGAAGCACGGGCCGAGCGAGCGGTATCCGGTTTCTCCCAGAAACCGGCGCGGCATCGCGAATGGACGAGGGGATCCGACGATGGAGAAGGCAAGACTCGGTAGCAGCCGCGGCTCGTCCGCAGGTATACCGATCCCGTTTCAGGTTTTGCGGCGATACGCCCCGAAGCCTTCGTGATCCGATTGGGAGACTAAGATGCGCCGGCTGATGCTCCTGCGCCACGCCAAATCGTCCTGGGACGATCCGGAACTGTCCGATTTCGATCGTCCGCTCAACAAGCGGGGCCGGAAGGCCGCACCGGCCATGGCCCGGGAGATGGCGGCCAGAGGGCTCGTTCCCGACCTCGTTCTGTGCTCCAACGCCCAGCGCACGCGGGAAACGCTCGCCGCGCTCCTACAGCATCTTGCCGGCCCGTTCACGATCCGGCTCTCCGAAGAGCTTTACGAGGCCGGCGCCAACCGGATCGTCGACGTGATCCGAACGCACGGTGGGAACGCCAAAGCGGTCCTGGTTATCGGCCACAATCCCGGCCTGCAGGACTGTGCCGCCGCACTTGCCGACCCCGCCGATGGAGGCAACGCCGCCGCGGTCGGCGGAGGCTTTCCGACCGGCGCGCTCGTGGTGCTCGATTTCGACATTCCCGCCTGGACCGACGTCACCACCGACAGCGGCCGGGTCGCCGCCTTCCTCCGTCCCAAGGACCTTTCCAACAAAGGCTGATCCTCGTATTCGAGGCGAAGGGCTTCCGCCCCGCGCCGGCAATGCCCATTTCCGGAACCAGACCATTTTTTGAGGCTGTTAGGGGCGGCCCGCACCGCGCATGAAACTCACCACGTTTACCGACGACGCACGCCTCGCGCTCGGCACTTTGGCAAGCCGCACCGGCGGGCTGGTCTCGCCCAGCCTGCGGCTCGGCGTTACCGGTCTCGCCCGCTCCGGCAAGACCGTGTTCCTGACCGCGCTGGTGCACAACCTCCTGCACGGCGGACGGCTGCCGCTGTTCGCGCCCTATTCGGAAGGGCGGCTCACCCGCGCCCGACTGGAGCCCCAGCCCGACGACGCGGTGCCGCGCTTTGCCTACGAAGATCATGTCCGCGCACTGGTGGAGGATCGGATCTGGCCGGAATCCACCCGCCGGATCGCCGAACTCCGGGTCACGATCTCCTATGAATCGGCGACCCTTCTGGGTCGCAATCTCGGGCCCGGCCGGCTCCATCTCGATCTGGTCGACTATCCCGGCGAGTGGCTGCTCGACCTGCCGCTTTTGAGCAAGGACTACCGCACCTGGTCGCGGGAATCGCTGGCGGAGGCGCGCAAGACGACCCATCGCGACAGCGCAGTCGCCTGGCTTGCCGCGCTCGCCGAGGCCGATCCGAGCGCATCGGCGAGCGAAGGGACCGCCGCCCGGCTGGCCGAAGCCTTCACCGGCTATCTGCGCGCCGTGCGCGAAGAAGACACCACGCCGCTCGCCTTTCCGCCGGGCCGTTTTTTGATGCCCGGCGATCTTGAAGGCTCGCCCGCGCTCACCTTCGCGCCGCTCGAACCGCCATCGGGGAATCCAGGCCGCGACAGCCTGTTCGCCATGATGGAGCGACGCTACGAGGCCTATAAAGCGCACGTGGTCCGCCCCTTCTTCCGCGATCACTTCGCCCGGCTCGACCGGCAGATCGTATTGGTCGATGTGCTGGCCGCCCTCAATGCCGGGCCGGAGGCCGTGCGGGCATTGCAAGGCTCGCTGGAAGAAATCCTGGGCTGCTTCCGGCCCGGCCGGCTCTCCTGGCTCACCCGCCTCGTCGACCGGCGCGTCGACCGGCTGCTGTTTGCCGCCACCAAGGCCGACCACGTTCATCATACCGACCACGATCGGCTGGAAGCGATCCTCTCCACCCTGGTGGAGGCGGCCCGAACCCGCGCCGGCTCGGCGGGCGCCGAGGTCGACGTCGCGGCGATCGCCGCCGTGCGGGCGACCCGGGAGGGCAAGGTGCGCTCGGGCCTGGAGACGCTGCCGGCGATCATCGGCACGCCGCTTCCCGGCGAGCGGGTGAACGGAACCGTCTATGATGGCGCCAGCGAGATAGCGCTCTTTCCCGGCGACCTGCCGGAAGACCCGCGCGCCGTCTTCGCCGATCGGACGGCCGGCGACGCCGCCCCCCTCGCCTTTCTGCGTTTCCGGCCGCCACATCTGGAGACCTCGTCCGCCGGCGCCACCCTGTCGCTACCCCATATCCGCCTGGACCGGGTGCTGCAGTTCCTGATCGGAGACCGTCTGGCATGAGCAGCCCCCGTCGTCCCACCGCCTTCCGCGTCGACGAGGCGGAGATCTCCGCGACCCCGCCGCCGTTCGAGGCCGAGCCGGACCCGACCGCCGACGAAATCGATAGCGCGGGCGATCTCGTCCCGCGCGACGATCCGGCCGCGAACCGCAAAGGCTGGTCGCTGGGCACGATCTTCACCATCGGGCTCGGCGGTCTGGTCAGCCTTGGTATCGGCTTCGCCGTCGACCGACTAATTGCCGATCTTTTCGCCCGTGCCCCCTGGCTCGGCTGGGTAGCGCTTGCGCTTGCCGCCATGGCGCTCGTCGGCGCGATCGGCCTCGCCCTCAAGGAGGCCCTGGCGCTCCGCAAGATCGCCAAGATCGAGCATCTCCGGCTGGAGGGCCGGGCAGCGGCCGATGCCGACGACCGCGAGGCGGCATTGAAGGTCTGCCGCTCGCTGATCGCACTCTATGGATCGCGCCCAACCACCGCGCGCGGACGCGCCGCCCTCTCCGCCCACATGGAAGAGATCATCGACGGGCGCGATCTGATCGGCCTTGCCGAGCGCGAGATCCTGTCGCCGATCGACGCGGAGGCCCGCGCGATGGTGATCGCTTCGGCGAAGCGCGTATCGGTCGTCACCGCGCTGTCGCCGCGCGCGCTAGTCGACATCCTTTATGTCGCAGTCGAGGCGTTCCGCCTGATGCGCCGGCTTGCCGCGCTCTATGCCGGCCGACCGGGCACGCTGGGCTTTCTGCGGCTTGCCCGCCATACCATCCAGCACCTCGCCGTTACCGGCGGCATGGCGGCGGGCGATTCGCTGCTGCACGAGGTGGTGGGCGGTTCGGTGGTATCCCGGCTCTCCACCCGGCTCGGCGAGGGCGTGGTCAACGGGCTGATGACGGCGCGGCTCGGGCTTGCCGCCATCGACGTTTGCCGTCCGCTGCCCTTCGTCACCACCCGCCGTCCGCGCGTCAGCGACGTCGTGTCGGAGCTCGGCTCCTTCGCTGGCGACGAGGCGAAAGGGAAAAAATAAGTCGACCGCCGAGAGTTTTAGGAAACAGTGCCTTCATACGCCGCTCATTCCCGCGAAAGCGGGAATGAGCGGAGAATTGGGGGACGACTCAGGTCCCACGCAGCCTTCTTGTTTGAGCCGGAGACCATACACCTCATGACCGACCTGATTTTCCGCCCTGCCACAAGCGACGATCTTCCCCCCCTTGTCGCGATGCTCGCCGACGACGCGCTCGGGCAGAGCCGGGAGAAGCCGGAGCTGCCCCTGGATGCGCGCTACGTCGCGGCCTTTGAAGCGCTGGACCGCGACCCGAACCAGCTCCTGGTGGTCGCCGAACGCGACGGCGCCGTCGTCGGCACGTTGCAGCTCACCTTTCTGGTCGGTCTGTCGCGGCTCGGTATGTGGCGCGGCCAGATCGAGGCGGTACGGATTTCGGGCTCGGAGCGCGGCAGCGGGCTCGGCCGGCAAATGGTGGAATGGGCGATCGCGGAATGCCGCAACCGCGGATGCGGGCTGGTGCAGCTCACCACCGACAAGTCCCGCGCCGACGCCCACCGCTTCTATGAGCGGCTCGGCTTCGTCGCGAGCCATGAAGGCATGAAGCTGTCGCTCAGCTGAGCGGTGTGCATCCCGGGCCCCGGTGATATAGGCTCCGAGCAAACGGACGCGGAGCTCGACCCCATGTTCCTGACCTTCTTCCACGATCTGAAGCGCGCCGGCGTACCGGTGACGCTGCGCGAATATCTGACCCTGATGGAGGCGTTGGAGGCCGACCTCGCCGACAAGAAGGTGGAAGACTTCTACTATCTTTCGCGCGCCATCCTGGTGAAGGACGAGACCAACATCGACCGGTTCGATCGCGTGTTCGGTCACACCTTCAAGGGGCTGGAGAGCGTCGGCGAGAGCATCGAAGCGGAAATCCCGGAAGAGTGGCTCAGGAAGCTCGCCGAAAAATATCTGACCGAGGACGAGAAGGCGGAGATCGAAGCGCTCGGCGGCTTCGAGAAGCTGATGGAGACGCTGAAGCAGCGTCTGGAGGAACAGAAGGAGCGCCACCAGGGCGGCTCCAAATGGATCGGCACCGCCGGCACCTCGCCGTTCGGCGCCTATGGCTACAACCCGGAAGGCGTGCGCATCGGCCAGAACGAGAGCCGGCATCGCCGCGCGGTGAAGGTCTGGGACCGGCGCGACTTCAAGGACTACGACCACACCGTCGAGATCGGCACGCGGACCATCAAGATCGCGCTGCGTCGGCTGCGCCGCTTCGCCCGCACCGGGGCGGCGGAAGAGCTGGCGCTGGACGATACCATCAAGGCGACCGCCGAGAAGGGCTATCTCGACATCCAGATGCGCCCGGAGCGGCGCAACGCGGTCAAGGTGCTGCTGTTCCTGGACGCCGGCGGCTCCATGGACGACCACGTCAAGGTCTGCGAGGAGCTGTTCTCGGCCGCGCGCATGGAGTTCAAGTCGCTGGAGCATTTCTACTTCCACAACTGCCTCTACGAAGGCGTGTGGAAGGAAAACCGCAGGCGCCATTCCGATCGGATTCCGACCTGGGACGTGCTGCACACCTACCCGGCGGACTCCAAGGTCGTGATCGTGGGTGACGCCTCCATGAGCCCCTACGAAATCGCCATGCCGGGCGGCTCTGTGGAGCACTGGAACGAGGAGGCCGGCCAAGTCTGGCTGCAGCGGCTGGTCGGCACCTATCCGGGGCTCGCCTGGATCAACCCGGTGCCGCAAGGCCACTGGCGCTACACCGCGTCCATCCAGATGATCCAGGAACTGATCGGCAATCGGATGTACCCGCTGACCCTGGATGGGCTCGACGAAGCGATGCGGGCATTAGCAAGGTAGAGCCGACCCGTTCGGATCCAATCCTATTCAATCTCCCGTCGCGTGTAAGGCTTGAGCCCTAGGTCATGAACTCATAAATCCGGACGGTCCGGGCGGAGGCGATTTGGTCGAATGCCAGGAGCAAGAGCGCAGGAAACCCGGCCGGTTTTCAAGATTTTGCGACGCAGCAGTCGGGCAAATCGACTCGCTCCTTCGGACGCCGAAACATTCGCATTTATGAGTCCATCACCTAGCGGCTCGATATTCTTCGCGGAAGATCTCGCCGGGATGAACCGGCGGCGTGATCGTCAACATATGAGCCTCCTGCTCACATCTTTAGGCCGCATAAAATAGCAAATCCCTCCGCTTATTCCCGACTTAATGGGAATGAGCGGACTGTGAGGCGGCCGCTGCCGCGCTTCGGCACGCAGCTCTATTGCGATTCGACCGCCGTCTCCTGCGACGCCTCTTCCGCGGCAATCTCCTCTTCCGTCGCGACCCACCTAAACTCCGTCAGCTCCTCCCGAGTGAAGACGTAGAGCGCATCGGCGGGGGTGCGCATGGCGGGAATCCAGGCCGCGGGATCGACATTCATCTCCACCAGGAGATCCAGGACCTCGGCGCTGATGGCCTGGCCGTTGGCCATGCCGTCGGCAATTGTGCCGTCCTCGTCCGTTGCCGCGAACGCCTGATGCACGCCGAGCCAGGCCGGATCGCCGATCGTGCGGCCCGCTCCGCCGGCGAACACCAGCGGGCAGGACGACGCGCAATAGCCGTTTTCCGGCACCTCCGTCGCAAGGCCCTTGTCGCGGATCGCGCGCGCCATGGCGATGGCATCGCGCACCGAGCCGCCCGGCGAATGCAGCACCAGGGTGGTCAGCTCATCGCCCTGGCTTTCCAAAAAGTCGTCGAAGGTCTTCGCCATGCCCGGATCGATGCGGCCCACGGCGCTGGCCCGCCCGTCCGTGCCCCGGTGGAAGGTCATCGTACCGACCAGCGCCTCCGCTCCCGGCGCACGTACATAGCCGGGCAGCGCCGCCGGCCCGTCTTCCGGCAACTCCGGAACCCCGGAGGGCGAATAGCGCCGGACCTGATCGCCCGGCATCGGCGGCGGCATCGGAATCGAATGCGGGTCCGTCTCCGGCTCGCCGCCAAGCCCCGGGATCGCTTTGCGCGCCGCTTCGAGGCCGGGCCAGGCATCAGCGCCCAGAACCACGATCGTGCCGGAAAGGAGCAGCGCGAACACCAACCGAAGCACACCGTCCTCGATCGCCTGGGCGCGTGGAGGCCGCTTAAGCGCGGCGTCGGTGGTCGGGTCCGCCACCGCGTCTACTCCGCCGGTGGGCCGGAACGCCGGGAGCCGGGCTCCAGCCGGGTGATATGAACCGCGGGATCCGGATCGTCGCCGGGCGTCGCCGGCGCTCCGGGCGCCTCCTCCACAGGACGGCCGGCGTCGATGTCGCGGTCCTCCTCGCGCAAGCGGTGATAGATCCGCATGGCACGCATCAACTCGCCCGCCGTCATGCCGTGCTCTTCCAGCTCCTCGCCCTCCTCCCGTCGGATCGCCGCCTGCACGCCGGCCAGGATCAGGATCATCACCGCCGGCAGGAGATCGATGGAAATGGCGCCGGCCCAGCTCGGCAGGAAGTCTCGGGCATAGCGCAGCACCGCCTCCGGGGTGGAGAGCGCGGTGAAGCGCAGCGGCTGCACCGGCTCGCGAGCCAGGATGGTGTCGGCCGCCGACGAGAGCGCGCTCGCCTGGGCCTCCACGGCCCCTTGCACCCGCTCCACTACCTCGCTCTGGCGAGCGGCGAGGTCCGCGCTGCGCCCGCCCGCGGCCGGCGCGACGAAGGTGGCGGAGAGGTCGTCCGCAGCCCGCTTCACGGCGGGCGCGATCGAGGTCTGCTGCAGGCTGGCAATCACGCCAGCAAGCGCGACCGCCTCCTTGCCGAATTCGTTGGAGCGCTCCTCAACAGGCCCGCTCGCCGAGACGATCGCGCGCATCGCGGCCAGGTTCTCGCCACCCTCGGCATAGAGCTGATCGACGATTTCGCGTGAGGCCCGGACTTCGTTGGCAAGGTTCTGCAGGTCCGCCGCCATTTGGCGCAAAAGCTGCACCACCGTGCCGGAGCCCGAGGTGCCGGTGAGCGCGCCGCCGGCCTCCTCCTCGTCGGCGAGCCGCTGGAAGCGCGAAGCGGCAAGCTCGATGTCCGGCAAAAGCCCCTGAGCGGCGAGCGCGTTGGAATAGGCCGCGTCGAGCCGATGCTGATATTCCTCCGCCGTGGTCGCCAGATGCTGTTCCAGCGCCGCACCGCCGGCGAGCGCGGCCGCGTTGAGCCACGATGACATCGCCACGATCATGGCGGAGCCCAGAACCAGCGCCACCGACAAGGTCCGCCGATCCTTCCAGCTCCGTACATGGGGCAGGAAAAACAGAAGATAGGACCAGAACGCATAGATCCCGACAGAGACCGCGCTGGAGTAAACGATCGCCGCGAAGAAGACCGGCAGCCCCTCGCCCTCCAGCAGGTCGCGCACGCCGAGATAGGTGTAGACGCCCGAAGCCAGCGCCAGGACGGCCAGCGTGATGCGGGTGGTGGTGTCGAGCCGGGCAAGGCCGGCGCGAAGGGCTTGCGACATGGAACTCACCAGATTTGAACCGACCTTGAGCGTGATCGCAGTTGCGCCCGCTTGTCGAGATCGAACTTGCGCCAAGGGACAACAGCTCGAGCATCGAGCGAAAAAGTGGGCATCGGTTTTTCGCGAGAACCGGCGCGAGCGGGAAAGAACGAGACCGTCCGGCGATGCGAACGCGTAGCCCCATGATCTCTTCACATTGCAGCGAGCGCGTCGCAGGCGCCTTGCGAACCAACGGGTTGGTGTCGGAGCGCCAATGCTGCTACCGTCGCCGGAAACAAGATTGTCGCGGCGCGGGCTCAGGCCCGACGCCGATGCTCTCGTCGAGTGAAGACGGATGCCGCATGCGATCGATGTGAGTCTGGAAGCGTCGATCGACGCTGTCATGTCGGTGCAGCCGGACGTGGACGCCTTTTGCGAAACCCACGGCCTCTCGCCGCGGGCAAGCTATGTGCTCACTCTCGTCCTGGAAGAGCTTCTTACCAATGTCGTGAACCATGGCTATCGCGACAGCGTCGGCGGACCGATCATCCTACGCCTTTCCAAGGAGGGGCCGAACGTCGTAGGAGAGATCGTCGATGCCGGTCACGCCTTCGATCCCACCACGTTGCCCGAACCCGATACCGAAGCTTCGCTGGACGACCGTGAGATCGGTGGACTTGGCGTGCACCTGTCGAAAACCATGACTGCGGGCCTCACCTATGCCCGCATCGGAGACCAGAACGTGACCCGTTTCATCCTCGCCGACGAGGACCCGCCGCGAATGGAGGACGCATCGTGACGACGTTGAGCGTAGCTGCGGACGACATCGAGGAGATCACGATCCTTATGCCGGCCGGCCGGGTGGACAGCTCCAACGCCAAGGCTTTCGAATCCCAGGTGCTGCAGAAGATCCAAGAGGGCCGAACCCGCCTGGTGATGGACTTCGCCGAACTCGACTACATCTCCAGCGCCGGCCTGAGGGTGGTGCTGATCGCCGGCAAAAAGGTGAAAGCCGGGGGCGGCGTGCTCGCGCTGTGCGGCCTCAGCCCGACCATTCGAGACGTGTTCGAAATCTCCGGCTTCATCTCGCTGTTTCCCGTCAGCGAGACCCGAGACGAGGCGATCCGCTCGGCGGGTGCTTAGAGCGTTTCCTGGCCGAGTGGAAACCGGTTGGCCGTCCGGAAACGCGTCGGAACAAAAACTTAGACCCGCTCAGCAATTCCGGATAGAGCGGAACGGGTCTCGCGCACGTCCCGTTCAAATTGACTCAGTTTGAACCAAAAGGACTTGCTCAAACTATTGAATCCGGAGCCTTTTCCGCTGCGCCTGAAATCGCTTCCGTGCCTTACCGCTCCACGAAGCCGAGTTCCGGCACTGCGTCCTCGCCAAAGCGAAACCGGGTGGCACACCGCCCCGCTTCGAACTCCGCCGTGACCGCGTCGATATCCGCCGCCGCCCGCCAGATGTCCGGCATCCGATCGGCCTCCGGCGGCGGGGCAAGCGCCGACCGGTGGTGGATGTAGCGCCAGCCATACGGTTTCCGCACCCGCCCGACGATCCGGAACCCCTCTTTCAACAGGTTGCGCGTGCTCGGCAGATTGTTCGGCGAGACCTTGGCAATCACGGTTTCCGCACCCTGGTTCACCGCCCGCTCGATGCGGGCGCGGATCAGCACCCGCTGCAAGGCCCGGGCCCAATAGTCGGGGTGCACGGCGGAGCCGTCGACCACGAACAGGACGGAGTCCGCCGGCGCCACACCGTCGAGCGCCTTGCGGTCGTGCTCGCTCGCAAGCTCCGGCCGCAGCACGCCATAGGCAATCAGCCGGCCCTCGCAGGTAAGCCCCAGGATCTCGCCGCCGACATCGAACACCTGCTCGAAAAAGCTGGGCTCGTCCGGCCGCACCGCATCGGGCCGAGCCACCGCATGAATCACCGCATCGAACAGCCGACAGATGTCCCCGACGTCCTGGCGCGCGAGATCGACGATCTCGACCGGTTCGTCGAGGCTGGTCATGACGACCATGGCCTTCCCCCTCAGCCGGTGATGACTTCCGCATAGTTGAGCATCGCAAGCGGTGGATAGAGCTTCAGCTTGCGTGCCAACGGCATGTTGATGATGAGCGAGAAACGCTTCAGCGTCTCGATCGGGATATCCTCCGGCCCCACGCCCTCCACCAGAATCTGCTCGGCCTTGTAGGCGGTGAGCTGGCCCAGCGAATAGTAGCGGCTGATCAGGCTCACCAATGCGTCGCCTTTCAGAAGCTCGGTCGCGGAGAAGCCCGGAATCCCGAGCTCCGTCGCCACCGGCGCCACCTTGTCGATATTGGTGGAGAGGAAGGTATCGGGCAGATAGTAGAGCCACTCCGCACCATCCTGATGAAGCTGGTGTACCAGGTCTGCCGCCGTTTCGACGCTCGGCTTTCCGTCCACGACCGGGAACGTCCGCTCAGCGAGCGTGAAGTCCATCTGCTTGGCGATCTCCCGCAAGCGAGCAACGATCACAACGGAGTTCTGCTCGGTCGGCGTGTAGAGCACGCCCAGCGTCTTGAACGGACGGTAGGACTGCATCGCGCGGATCTGCGGCTCCGGCGGCACCACATGGGATGTGCCGGTGATGTTGCGACCGGACGAGGCAAGGCTCGGCACCACACCGGCGGCCACAGGTGCCGACACCATGGTGAAGACGCCGGGGATCTGAGTGATGTTCTTGGCGGGGTCGACGTCGGTATCCTTGCCGTAGGTCGCGATCGTCACCGGCGTGCCCCAGGTGTAGACCAGATCCGGCTTCAGCTTGTGGATTTCCTCCACGAAGCCGGCGACCTTGGAGGGATCGAGTTCGGCGCTGCGCTGGGTGATCTCCACCGGAATGCCGCGCTGACGCATATAGTCGGCGAAGCCGCGCTCCACATCGGTCTCGCCGCGATAGGTGATCTGGTAGATCGTGTAGGGCTTCTGGCTCCCATCCTGGGCCCAGGCCAAGCGCGCCGAGGCCAGGCCGGACAGCGTCGCCCCGGCCCCGACCAGGACGCTTCGCCGCGTCACGTTTCGAATAGACATCGACCGAACCCCTGATCTCAGCCCGGAGCGCTGGCGAGCGGCCAAAGCTCCGTCTCCCTTTATTTTACCGGGTCGCAACCGGCGTCGGCTTCGGCTCGCTTCCACCGATCGCGGCAAGCGCAAACAGCGCCCCGCCCAAAGCCACCATGCCGGCGATCGCCATCACCGCGACCTCACCACCATAGGCGCCCCAGAGGAATGCAACGATTGCCGGACCGATCGCCGTCCCCGAACGCTCGATAAACCGAAACACGCCGTAAAGACTGCCCTGTGACAGCGACGGGACGTAGCGCGCGCCAAGTTCGCCCACCAGCGCCGACTGCGGCGTCGTGGAAAGCCCCTGGGCAATGCCGACCTGCAGCACCGCGAGTGCGGCCCCCCAAGGCGCTGGCCACAGATAGAGATGGGCTATCGCAAGCCCGCTCAACAGCGCTCCCACCACCACGAACGACACGCGTCGCCCGCCGTCGTCGCTCAGGCGCGACACCAGCGGAATCACCACCACCATCGCCAGCCCGTAGAGCATCAGCACGCGCCCGATCGTCGCCGGATCGAAACCCGCGGACGAGAGTGACAATGGCAGATAATAGAAACAGAAGCCGATCAGCAGCATCTTCGCCGGCAGCGCACACCCGACCAGAAGCGTCAGCATCTGCGGACGTTTCAGAACCGAGCCGATCTGGCGGATGCTGACACCGCCGATCGCCGCCGTCGGGTTTGGCCGGTCGCCGGAAAGCGCGACCAGCGCGCACAGATAGGCGGCCAGGCACATGGCGGCGGAGACAAGGAAAGCGGCTGCGATACCGAGCCGGTCCGCCAGGATGCCGCCGATCGGCGGGCCGCACAGCATCGCGACCATGATACCGGAGACGAACAGGCCGATGCCCCGCGCACGGTTCTGCGCGCCAGTGCGATCGACGATGTAGCCCTGGGCCGAGACGAACACCGTGGCAAGCCCGATCGCGGTCACGGATCGGAACACGATCAGCGGCACCATCCCCCAGGCATAGGCGGTGCCCACATAGCCAATGAGCGCGAGCAGCGCTCCCGTGCGCAAAGACCGGCCTCGGCCGGCGCGCTCGGTGATGCCGTTCAAGGTGGGCTGGGCGAGCGCCACGATCGCCATGAAGATCACGATCGGCAGCGAGATCACCATCTCGATGGAAAGGCCCGCGATCGGCTTGGCGAACGACTGGATGTAGCTCGGCAGGAACGGCCTGGCCATTTCCTCCGCGAAGAAGAACAGGAACACCGGCGCGCGCACGGCGACCAGGTTGATCGGCGGATCGGTGCGCTCGCGGGTCAGCCGGAAACGGCGGTCGATGGCCTGAAGCTCGCGGAGCGCGTCGGTATCGCCAGCGGCTTCGGCCTGCGCCATGAGCTCGGCATGTTCGCGCCGGACCCGGGCGATTTCGCGGTCGACGGTCGCCACTTCGCCCGCTAGCGGGCCGGCCCCGCCCAGCGGATCGTGGGGGCGGAAATCGTGTCGCCCCAGCGCCTCGAGCCGGCGGGCAAGACCGCGCAGAAGCGACGCCGTCGGCATCGTGAAGGCGAAGGAAAGCAGTTCCAACGTCACCAGCAAGGAGACCAGGAGCAGAACGGCGATATCGATCCACAAGCGCCTGAGCAAGGTTTCCGCGACCGCATTCGGGATCCCCACGACGATCGAGCCGACGGTCGCACCGTTGACGACGACTGGCTGGGTCACCGTCCGCATCTGGCGCTCCAGCGGCGCCACGCCGCCTTCGCGGTCCGTCTGCGCGCTCGCCACGATCCGCCCGGCGGCGTTGGTGATGGCGGCGAACCCGAACTCCGGATTCTCCGAGAGCACCGTCCTCAGCACCTGGTCGCCCCCGACGATCTCGTCGAGCGCGATGCCGTAGCCAACCGCCTCCCCCACCAGGCTCGCCAGCGAGCGCGCGACCACATCGGCCTTGCGGTCCAGCGCCGGCATCAAGGTGTTCTCGGCACTGCGGATCGATTGCCAGGAGATCACGGCAAGCGCCGCCGCCAGGATGACCGTGACGAAACCAAGGATAATGAGATCGAACCTGCGCATCGTCACACCGCCCGGGAGCCAGCAAGGCGGTCGGCGATGGCCCGATGGGCCGCGTCGACTTCCACGATCGCGGCCCGGCTGCCGCGCGGCACGAGCCCGTCGGCCGCCGCTTCCGTTTGGGTGACCCGGGCGCGCAGCAGGCGCAGGCCGAGGATCACGGCGAGCGCCGACAGGATCAGCGCCACGACAATCGCCACGATCGCGGTCTGCCAGATCGGTCGGGCCATTTCGGCGAGCGTGCGGTCGAGGCCTGGCTTAGAGGCCCGAACCACGACCTGACCTTCGACCGTCTCGAAGGCATTGCGGATCGCCACGGAATGATCCTCCGAGACGGAAGCGTCCGGCGTTTCCGTCGTGCCGATGCGGTCGGGGTCACTGGAATGCAGGATCTTGTTCGCCGGATCCACGACGTCGATCGACAAGATCAAGGAATCGGCGGCGCGTTCGCGCTCCAGAAGCCGCGCCAAGGTCTGCTGTCCCGCCAGCGGCAGGCCCAGCGACAGCGCCGTCTCGGCATCCGAGGCGACCCGCCGGGCCACGGTGTCCAGCCTCGAGCCGACCATATCCAGATAGCTTTGGCGGATGCTTCCGTAATTGAGGTAGGCCCCGAGCGCGAGCGCTGCGACCACAACTGGAGCCAAAGCCAAGATCAGCACGAGAGCAAGCCGCTGCATGCACGCTCCAATCACCTCGATCGCGACCCCAGGCTCGCACCCTTCAAGACACGGCCGGAGAGCCTCTCGGGTACCATAGAATTGGGAAGCCGGCCACTTTTCGGAGCCCCGTTACCCTGCGTCCGATCCCCGGCAGAGGCCGAACCACAATTCGTCGCCACTGGCCCCTCGGGGTTCGACGGAGATTGTGCTATCGAACCGGAGCAATTCGGGAACCTCCCCGCATCGGCGTCAGCAAACGAGCGATCGTCAGCCCCATGACCGCGTCCCGTCAGATCAGCGTCATCTTGACCGTGACGGCCGCCGTGGCCCTGTTCCTGCTCGTGATCGCGATGACGCGGGTGCTGGAGCGCGGAGAGGTGGCACTGACGGAAGCGCGGATCGGCTTCGTGCTGTCCGATCTCGATCAAACCATCGAGCGCAATCTCAGTCTCGGCCTTCCCTTGAGCGAATTGCAGCCGATCGAGCGGATCCTGGAGCGCGCCGTCGCCAGCAATGAAGAGGTGCTCGCGCTGGAGGTGCTGAACCCGGCCGGGGTGGCGATTTATTCCACCGATCGCGGCGCCGTGGGCGAACCGATCCCGCTGGAATGGCAAAACGCCATCGACAACCGCGAAGGGGGCCGGCCCTGGCGGGTGTTCTACATGAGCACCCTCGTCGTCGGCACGGAGATCCGCAACGACTTCAACCAGACCGCCGGTTGGCTGGTTCTGATCCTCGATCCCCGCGTGCTGCCCACCCCCGGCGTTCGCCTCCCGGAGACGCTGGTCCAGTCCCTGCCTTATGTGATGGCCGGCTTGCTGGCCACGCTGGTGCTCTCCGTCCTGATCGGCATCTTCGTGGCCCGGCGTTTCGAGCGGATCGCCGCCGACTTCGCCAATGGCGGCGATCGAGGCGCCAAGACGGAGCCCGCCACGCTGGGCCTCGGCCCGGCCCGAACCACGACGGCCTCGGCGCTCGCACGGATCGACACGGCCGTCGAGACGTTGCGCCGCATCGATAGCGAGTTCTAAGCCAGATGCGAGCGAGCGGATCCCGTCAATCGGACGTGGCGGCCACCCTTCTCGGCCTGCTTCTGGCGCTCGTTATCGGCGCCACCTCGGCTCTGGTGTTCGCAACCGGCGACATGAACGAGAAGGGACGCCTGGTCCGGGAATCCGACACCGTTGCGAAATCGATCGGCCGCTCGATTGCCGAGGTGGTCGCGCGTGCGGTCAAACTCGGGATTCCGCTGGCCGACCTCAACGGCGTCGATGGCTATTTCTCCGACGTGATGGCCGCCAACGCTGAGATCGACGGGCTGGCGATCGCCGACATGAGCGGTACCTTCCTGTTCGAGAAGGGCCGGTCCGATGACACCGACTTCCGCGACGCGGTCCTGGTCGTCATTCCCGTCGACCAGAAAGACGTGGGGCGCGTGCTGGTGGTGCCGTCCTATCAGCTTGCGCACGACATCCACCGCCGGGCGATCATGATCGCGATCGCCGTCACGCTGCTGTCGGGCCTTATCGCCGGCGTCTGGGTTCGGCTCTACCGCATCGAGCTGATCGACCTGCCCCGCGCCCGGCTCGTCGCCTCCTGCCGAGCGGTCGGCCGCGGTGGGTTCGACGACTACTCTCCCGTTCCCGAAGAGAGCCCGCTGCGTCCGCTCGGGCGCGCCGCCGCCCGCCTGATCGCGCCGGTGCGCCGCCATGCGCGCGAGGCCCGTGCGCTGGCGGAGGAAATCCGGGCGATCGACGTGACCGGCTCGTTCGCCTCCCGCGTCCAGGAGGCGATGGCGCCGCTTGCGCCGTTCCGCTTCGATCGGCTGGAACAGCCAACCCGTCGGATCGGGTGGAGCGGTTGGTTGGCCTTGCCGATCCTCGCCGTCGGCGGGGCCACGCTGCCGCTGATCGCCGGCTTTGCCGCCGACCGCATCGGCAACGATCCGCTGGCATCGGCGGCCATGGGCGGCGGGATCGCCGCCTCCGCTCTGGGGGCGCTGATCGGACTGGCGCTCGCCCGCCTGATCGCGGTTCGCGTGCCACGCCTGGCCGCCGTTGCCGGCTTGCTTCTGGCCGCAGGCGCCACCGGCGTGACGTTCACGATCCACGAGATCGTTCCCTTCGCGCTGGCCCAGCTTGGCGCCGGCATCGGCCTCTGGCTTGCCGTCTGGGGTGTGCTGGTGCGGGAAGGCGCCATGGCACGCCGGCCCTGGAGCGGCGCGCTAATCCTCCTGTGCGCGCTCGGGATCGGCCCCATCCTCGGTGGGATCACCGCGGAGATCGTCGGGCGCCGCTACGCCTTTTTGACCTGCGCGATTGCGCTTGCCGCACTTGCCCTCTTCGCGCTCCTACAAGCCGATCGCGGCTCGTCTCGGGCGGGTTTCGGGCCACGACGCACCGGCAATCTTGCCGACCTCGCCGCGCCGATGGGGATCGCGATCGCCCTCACCGCCTGGTTCCAGATCGATCTCGCCGGATATCAGTACCGCACCGACTATGCGACGCTGGCCTTTCATTTCGCCGTGGCGGGAACCGGAATGGCGATCGCGCTGCTTTCGAGCCTTCGCCTTTCCGCTGCGATCGGAACCGCCCTTACCGGCCTTGCCGTCCTGATCGGCGTGACCGGTGTGGCGCCGGGCTGGGCGATCTCGCTCGCCGTTGGCGTCGGCATCGGCCTTGTCGGGGCGCGGCTCGCCTCTCGGGTCTTTTCCCTTTCCGTCGTCGCGGCATTCGCGGTTGGGGTGGTCGCAGCCGGCATCGTGGAAGGGCTGAGCTACCTGGTCGCCTATCCGGCCCTCCTCGTCTGCGGCGTCGCGGCACTGGTTCTGACGGGCGTTGCCGGTATTGGCGACCTTCAGTCCGCGCGCGACCCGGCCCGGCGGAGGGGATAGACGGCGATGTTGCTGCGCACCCGGATCACGCTGCTTCTCTCCATCGCCTTCCTCCTGGTGATCGCAGGCCTGGTCGCGATCGGCTTTTCCCGCATCCAGATCGAACGCGAACGCCTCTCCCAGATCGCCATCAACGGGCAGGATTCGGTGTGGCGCAGCGTCGTGGAGGAACAGACCCGCGAGCTGCACGCCATCGCCTTTGAGCTCTCCTCGCGGATCGATGGCTCCGCGAGCGGCCTGAGCCGCGACGCGATCGGCAAGGTGGTCGCCGCTTCCCACGAAGTCGTCGCCGACGCCCACGACATCCAGGTGGTCGATCCGTCCGGCAATATCCTGTTTTCCAGCTCGCCGGAACTCGGATCGCTCCCGCTGCTGTCCTCAGCCGCGATCGACCAGATCGCCACCACACGCAAGCCGATCGGCGGCCTGCGCCAGGACGGCCCGCGCAGCTACGTGATCGCGTCCGCCGTCCCCGTCATCGCCGATACGGCCGTGGCGGCGATCGTAACGGTCACGCGCGATGCCGAGGATGCGCTCGATCGGTTCTCCCAGGCGATCCACGAGCCGAGTTTCCTGGTCTCGCTGCGCGGGCGAATGGTGGAAGGCACCGCGCCGATGTTGTGGGATAAGGTACAGCCGGAAGTCTCGCCGCGCGAAGCGGGCGTGCAGGTCCTGCGTGCCGACGACCGGCTACTATTTGCCACCGGCATGCCCGTCGTGGATATGATCGGCGGCTTCGCCGGCACCCTCGTCACGCTGCGCGATGCCACGGACAGCCTGACCAGCGCCAACCAGCTCCAAGGCGTGGGCCTCGTCGGCATTGCGATTTTCGCCGTCGTCGTGCTGATCCTGCTCTATCTTTATATGCGGCACGCCTTCCGCCCGCTGGAGCACGCGATTTCGGTGCTGGAGGCACTCTCCAAGGGCAATCTGCATCAGACCCTGGACGAGACCGGCAGCGGCGAAATTCGCAAGATTTCCGAGGCCGTGGCCGTATTTCGACGCAACGCCATCGCGCTGGAAGAAAATCGCAGCCAGGTCGAACGCCAGCGCCGGCGCCAAGAGCGCATCATCCGCCGCCAGCTCGAACGGCTCGCCGACACGCTGGAAACGGACGGCCGCGCGGAGATCGTCGACGATCTGCAAGCAGCCGTTCGCCGGCGCCAGGACGAGGCGGCAGGCGGGCGCGGTGGCGCCCAGGACGACCAGCTCAACGTGCTGGCCACGGTTTTGCAGCGCATGTCGGCGCGGATTTCCGATCAGCACACCCGGCTAACCGCGCTGGTCAAAGAGCTGCAGGAAGCGATCATCACCCGCGCCAAGCTCGCCGGCCTGGAGCAGGAGCTGGAAATCGCGCGCGAGCTGCAACTCTCCTTCCTGCCCCATCCGCTGCCGCCGCACTCCACGTTTGCCATCCACGGCGTGATGGAGACCGCGAAAGAGGTTGGCGGCGACTTCTTCGACTATTTCATGATCGACGAACGCCATCTGGCCGTTGCCGCCGCCGACGTCTCCGGCAAGGGCGTTCCGGCCGCGATGTTCATGGCGATCACGCGCACGCTGGTAAAGGCGACGGCCGTGTTCACCAATTCGCCGGCGGATTCCATCAGCCAGGTCAACCAGTTCATGGCCGCCGACAACGAGCAGATGATGTTCGTGACGCTGTTCTACGGCGTTCTGGACCTGGAGACCGGGATCCTCACCTACACGAACGCCGGCCACAACCCGCCCTACATCATCAAACCGTCCGGTGGCACCGCGCGACCGCTGGAGCGCACCGGCGACCCCGCCCTCGCCATCGTGGAAGACCACGACTATCGCGAGCTCACCGTGACACTTGCACCGGGCGACACGCTGTTTGCCTTCACCGACGGTGTGACCGAAGCGTTCGACGCCGATGGCGAAGCCTATGGCGAAGGCCGGCTGGAAGCCCTGCTGGCGGAACGCGCCGCGGCGACCGATGTGAACGCGCTTGGTGGGGTGGTCACCGCCGCGCTTTTGGAATTCGAACGCGGCGCAGACCGCGCCGATGACGTCACCTGTCTGACGCTGCGCTATTTCGGTCCCGAAACCATCGGCTCCGACCAGACGCCATCCCAATCGTCTGGCGGCGGGTTGTCCGCATAGGCCGCGACGCGAGCCTTCATCCGCGCCGCCGATCGATCGGCCGGGTCGAGGGCAAGGCACGCGGAGAAGCGCTTGTCCGCTGTCGCCCAGTCTCGGGAAAGCATGGAGGAAAGCCCCTCGCCGTGGAGTGCGGCAATCTGGACATCCGCGTTCGCCACCTCGCCGGCGCGGCCGATAAGGGCGAACACGCTTTCCGGCTTGCGGCTACCGCGCGGCACGATCCGCTCCAATTCGCGGAACACGAAGCCGTCGCCCGCCCCCGCGGCCGTTTCCTCCGACACGATGATCGGATGGCCCAGCGTCTTCGCCGCCTCCTGCAGCCGGGCGGCGAGATTCACGGTCTGCCCGATCACGGTGTAGTTGCGGCTCGAGACGGGCCCGACATCGCCGGCGATCACTTCGCCGGTGGCAACGCCGACCACGGCATCCATCCGCTCCGCACCCGGGATCTCGATCTCGGCGAGTTCGCGGCGCAGGTCGGTAAGCGCCTCATATTGGCCGAGCGCGGCGGCGCAGGCATCGGCCGCCTGGGTGTCGGCCTCGGTGAAGGGGGGGCCCCAGCAGGCCATGACCGCATCGCCGATATATTTGTCGGTGATCCCGCCGGCGGCGCCGATCGGCAGCGCCATCGCCGCCAGGAAACGGTTCAGAACATCGATCAGGCGATCCGGCGGAAGCCGCTCCGACCAGCCGGTGAAATCGCGCATGTCGACGAACGAGATGGTCATGGTTTCGCGCCGGCTGGTCTGCGCATCGACCGCACCGCGCGCCAGAATCCGGTCGACGATGCGCGGGTCGACATATTCGCCGAACAGCCGCTTGATCTTGCGCCGTTTGCGCTCCTCGGTGATGTCGGTGAACACCACGGTCACGCCAAGGCGCTCGTCCTCGCCGCTGTCGCTCTCAAGCGTCAGGAAAGAGGAGGAGACAAACAGGTTGACTTCGCGCCCATCCACGACGAGGGCGATTTCGATCGTGTGCGTCGTCTCCGCCTCGTAGACCGCCTTGAACACGACCTCGTTGAAATCGTCGAAGCTCTCTTCCATCAGGAACACTTGGCCAAAGGAGCATCCCACCACCTCCTCCGGCTTCTTGCCGAGGATGCGTCCCGCGGCCGCGTTGAACGTCATGATCCGACCGGTCAAATCGATCGTGATGACGCCGTCGCGCATGCTCTCCAGGATCCGCTCGGAAACCAGCGCTTCCCGACGTTGCTCGTCCAAACTCACGAATGCCCCGCTTGCGTGTCCATCGTCGTCAATTTCACACTCAAAGCCTTGACGAAGCGAGAAGAAGGTCACGCGTGGCGACAAATGTCCAGATCATGAAGGTCCCGGAGTTCCATGCGCCTTCTCGCTGACGTCTCCAGCCACGGCTTCGGCCATATGATGCAGACCTCCTGTGTGCTGGCGGCGCTTCATGACCGGACCGACCGGCTCGCGGTGCGTCTGCGCAGCGCACTTCCCGCCGCCGTAGTGGCGCGGTTCGCGCCGTTGCCGGTCGAGCTCGGGCCTCCTCCGTTCGATCCGGCGCTGACCATGTCCGCCCCGGACACGATCGACGTGGCGGCCACCGCGCAGAACTACCGCGATTTTGCCGAAGCATTCGAAACCGCCGTCGCAGAGGCGGAAAACGAGATCGCGGCGTTTCATCCGGACTTGGTGTTTTCCGATATCGCCGCGCCGGGCCTTGTGGCGGCACGCCGGGCCGGAGTACCCGCCGTGGCGCTCTGCTCGCTCAACTGGGCGGACATTCTGCGCGCGGTCATGCCCCCCGGCTCGGTCCCCACGCAAGCGCTGGCGCTGTTGGAGGACGCCTATGGCGGGGCGGACATCTTCCTGATGCCCGATCCGTCCATGGCGATGCCGAACCGCGGAAACCAGCGCCGGATCGGCCCGATCGGTCGGCACGGCACGCCCTGCCCCGATCGCATCCGCGCCATTCTCGGCCTGCCGGAGGATCGCCCGCTCGGGCTTCTGTCATGGGGAGGTTGGGACAACGCGGTCGGAGCCGGCTTTCTTGCCGCCCTTCCCCACGATATCGCCTGGATTTCAGATGCCGGCCCGCTTCTGGTTCAGGGCATCGATCATGTCGACCTCATCGCGTCCTGCGCGATCGTGGTCGCCAAGCCCGGCTACGGCACCTTCGTCGACACCATCGGAAACGGCGTCCGCCTGGTGTTCACCGACCGGCCGGGCTGGCCGGAAACGCCCGCACTCGCCGCCTGGGCGCTCCGACACGGCGCGGCACGCGAAATTCACAAGAAAACCGCCGACGCGGAAGCCGCCGAGGCGATCGCGGAATTGATGGCCGAGACGCCGCCCGCCCCACCGGCATTGACCGGCGCGGACGAGGCTGCGGAGATCATCTGCGACGAGATACTGCCGCACGTCCGATAAAGCGGACGTCCGTCAATTGACCTGTTCGCAGATCACGCGGGAGCCGCCGGTGTTGTAACAGCTCAGCGCCGGCGGACCAGCCGGTTCCGGCGGTGCATCGCAGGACACCCGCTGAAGCGTATAGTGAGCCGGTTCGACGATCTTGCGCGTCTCCACATAGACGGCCGGCAGGGTCACCAATTCCCACTGCTCCACGTCACCGACCTTCCGGACGACCCATTGTTGCTTTTGCGGCCGAACCAACTCGCCTTCGGTGTTCACATAGACCTTCGCGGGCACGAGAGTCTTAATGTAGCACTTGCTGGCCGGAAGCCGGCTGTCGTCGACATAGGTCTCCCGAGCATTCGCCGAGACCGCCGTCCCGAACACTGCGGCAGCCACTGCGGCCATTCCAATCCGCCAAGCTTTGTTCATGCTTCGCCTCCCAGCCTAACAACGCAACTTTAGCGTAGGGTTAACGAAACATTAACAACATTTTGCAGCGGGAAGCGACTCCGATCGGCTCGCTTTCTACTCCGCCGCCAATTGCGCCGCGTCGCGCTCCAGCCGGGCGGTGGCCGGCGACGTCCCGTACATCTCGCGGAAACACTTGGAGAAGTGAGACGCGGACACAAAGCCGCAGGCAATCGCCACGTCGACGATCGGCATGTTCGATTGCAGGAGAAGATGGCGCGCCCGGTCGAGCCGGATTTCCAGATAGTAGCGCGCGGGCGACATGCCGAGCCCGGTGCGGAACAAGCGCTCGATCTGGCGCCGCGAAAGGCCGACATAGCCGGCGATATCGATCAGCGACAATGGCTCGTCGATGTTCGCTTCCATCAGTTCGATGATGAACAGAAGCTTGGTGTTGTGAACGCCGAGGCGGGCGCGCAGCGGCAGGCGCTGGCGATCGTGCGGGTTGCGCACCCGATCCGCGAGACACTGTTCGCAGATCCGGTTGACGACGTTCTCGTCGTGGTCGGCCTGGATCAGCGAGAACATCATGTCCAGCGCCGCCGTACCGCCGGCACAGGTGTAGATGTTGTCGGCGACCTCGAAGAGGTCGGCAAACACGTTCGCCTCGGGAAACTTCTCCGAGAAGGCCGGCAGCGTCTCCCAGTGGATCGCGCAGCGCCGGCCTTCCAGAAGGCCCGCCTCGGCCAGCACCCACGCTCCGGTGCACAAGCCGCCGACCGTCACCCCGGCGGTATGGAGCTGGCGCAGCCATGGCCGCACGTTGCGCGTGTCCAGGCTCTCCACGCCGATACCCGAACACACCAGCACCATGTCCGGCCGCTCGGTACCGGTGAAATGGCGCTCGTCGGCGAGAGAGCCTTGCACCGCAATGGAACAGCCATTGCTCGCCGTCTCCGCCCCGCCATGCTCCGAGGCAAGACGCCAGCGATAATATTGGTAGCCGAGATGCCGATTGGCGAGCCGAAGGGGTTCGATCGCGGTGGCGAACGCGATCATCGAAAAGTTCGGGAGCAGCAGGAAGACGATCGTGCGAGACTGTCGCTGTTGAGTGACCATTGCGCCACCGCTTCGCTTTCGACGTCGCCCCCGAAAGCAGGCCTAGAATCCCTAACAATGAAGCAAGATTAATTATCAGGCATCCGACCCGCAATGCGAGAAATAGCGGGGCTGCCGCTCCACCCACCGTTCGTTGCAAAGACGCCCGCGTGACCGCCACCCGCGATGGCGGGACTTGAGACCCCACGCCTGCTCGTTCACAACTGACAAATGAAAGACGGCACCAAAAAGGCTGGGGGAATCATGACGCCGAAATCCGACCTCGAGATCGCGCGCGCCGCTGTCCGCCGCCCGATCGCGGAGATCGCGGCCAAGCTGGACGTGCCGTTCGACAGCCTGGTGCCCTTCGGACACGACAAGGCCAAGATCGATCTCGACTACGCCGCGTCCCTTGGCGAGCGGCCAAGCGGCAAGCTTATCCTGGTCACCGCGATCAACCCGACGCCGGCCGGGGAAGGCAAGACCACGACGACGGTGGGGCTCGGCGACGGGCTGAATCGGATCGGCAAGCGCGCGGCAATTTGTCTGCGTGAACCCTCGCTGGGTCCCTGCTTCGGCATGAAGGGAGGCGCCGCCGGCGGCGGCTATGCCCAGGTGGTCCCGATGGAGGACATCAATCTCCATTTCACCGGCGACTTTCACGCCATCACCACCGCCCACAACCTGCTGGCGGCGATGGTCGACAACCATCTGCACTGGGGCAACGCACTCGGGATCGATCCCCGGCGGGTGACTTGGCGCCGCGTCATGGACATGAACGACCGGGCGCTGCGCGACATCGCCGTCGGTCTCGGCGGGCCGGCGAACGGCGTCGTGCGGGAGACCGGCTTCGACATCACCGTTGCCTCCGAGATCATGGCGATCTTCTGCCTGGCGGAGGATCTCGCCGACCTGGAACGTCGGCTCGCGGAAATCGTCGTCGGCTACCGCTTCGACGGGCGACCGGTCACCGCCGGCGATCTCAAGGCCGACGGCGCCATGACGGTGCTCCTGCGCCAGGCGTTCGCGCCGAACCTGGTGCAAACGGTGGAGAACAACCCGGCCTTCGTGCATGGCGGCCCGTTCGCCAACATCGCCCATGGCTGCAATTCCATGATCGCCACCAAGACGGCGCTGAAGCTGGCCGACTATGTGGTGACCGAGGCCGGCTTCGGTGCGGATCTGGGCGCGGAGAAATTCTTCGACATCAAGTGCCGCAAGGGCGGGCTGAAGCCCGATGCCGCCGTGGTGGTCGCGACCATCCGCGCCTTGAAGATGCACGGCGGCGCCGACAAGGCCGAGCTTGGCAAAGAGAATGTCGAGGCGGTCGCCCGCGGGGCGGCCAATCTTCAGCGCCACGTGGAAAACGTCCAGTCCTACGGCGTGCCCGTGGTGGTGGCGATCAACCGTTTCCTCGCCGACAGTGCGGAAGAGATCGAGGCCGTGAAGGCCGCATGCGCCGCCTTCGGCGCCGAAGCTGTCCTGTGCGAGCATTGGGCCAAGGGTTCGGCCGGCACCGAAGACCTCGCCAACGCCGTGGTCGGCCTGGTGGAAGGCGGCACGGCGGACTTTCACCCGATCTATCCAGACGACATGCCGCTTTTCGACAAGATCCGCATCGTCGCCCAGCGGATCTACCGCGCCGACGACGCGATCGCCGACAAGCATGTCCACGATCAGCTCGCCGCCTTCGAGGCTGCCGGCTACGGCAATCTGCCGGTCTGCATGGCCAAGACCCAATATTCCTTCTCCACCGATCCGAGCGCCCGCGGCGCGCCGACCGGCTTCACCATCCCCGTGCGCGAGGTCCGGCTGTCGGCGGGGGCCGGCTTCGTGGTCGCGCTCACCGGCGAGATCATGACGATGCCGGGCCTCCCGCGCCATCCGGCGGCGGAGGTCATCGGCATCGGCGAGGAAGGCTGGATCGAGGGGCTGTTTTAGAGCCGATTAGCTTTTCCCGGACGGCCAACCGATTTCCACTTGGCCTTAGGTCATGAACTCATAAATCCGGACGGTCCGGGCGGAGGCGATTTGGTCGAATGCCAGGAGCAAGAGCGCAGGAAACCCGGCCGGTTTTCAAGATTTTGCGACGCAGCAGTCGGGCAAATCGACTCGCTCCTTCGGACGCCGAAACATTCGCATTTATGAGTCCATGACCTAGCGCCGCGGACTTCGCTCCGACCGCCGGCTTTCTTCGCGACCGATACAGCTTCTCGAAACGACCCTTTGCGACATTGCGCGACGCGGATGGAAGGCCGCAGGGATCGTGACTTGTCGATAGTGGCGCTTCATGTTGCTGTAGTGGGCGCGCCGAGCAATGCCGACGCGTCCGATCATCCAATTCGAAGGATAGGCGGGCGATGCAGCGCTACTCCCTTCTCCGTCTGGTCCGCGAAGGCTTGAGAGGCCACACCGGCTGGGAGCCGGCCTGGCGCAAGGCCACGCTCAAGGATGCCTACGACGTCGTCATCATCGGCGGTGGCGGACATGGGCTCGCAACCGCCTATTATCTCGCCAAGGTCCACGGCATCACCAACGTCGCGGTGATCGAAAAGGGCTGGATCGGCGGCGGCAACTCCGGCCGCAACACCACGATCATCCGCTCCAACTATCTCTACGACGAATCCGCGGCGATCTACGATCACGCGCTCACGCTGTGGAAGACACTCGGCCGCGAGCTCAACTTCAACATCATGATGAGCCATCGCGGCGTGCTCAATCTCGCCCACGACGAGAACGAGGCGCGCCAGATCAAACGCCGCGTGGAGGCCAACCGGCTGAACGGCGTGGAAGGCGAATGGCTCGACGCCAAGGGCGTCCAGGAGTTCTGCCCAATCCTGAACATGGCGCCCTCCGCGCGCTACCCGATCGTGGGCGGCAGTTTGCAGCGCACCGGTGGCACCAACCGTCACGACGCGGTCGTCTGGGGTCTGGCCCGTGCCGCGAGCGCGCTCGGCGTCGACATCGTGGAGAAGACCGAAGTCACCGACATTCGCGTCGAAGCCGGCCGGATCACCGCCGTGGAGACCAACCGCGGCACCGTGAAGACGCCCAAGGTCGCCTCCGTGGTCGCCGGTCACACCAGCGTGATGGCCGACCTGATCGGCATCCGCCTGCCGATCCAGAGCCATCCGCTGCAGGCGCTGGTCTCCGAGCCGATCAAGCCGGTGATCGACTGCGTGGTCATGTCCAACGCCGTGCACGCCTATTGCAGCCAGTCCGACAAGGGCGAGCTGGTCATCGGCGCCGGCATCGACCACCACAACTCCTATACCCAACGTGGTCAGATCGCCCTGATCGAGCACCAGATCGCGGCGATCAAGGAGGTTTTTCCGATCTTCTCCCGGCTGCGGATGATGCGCCAATGGGGCGGCATCGTCGACGTCTGCCCGGATGCTAGCCCGATCCTGTCGAAGACGCCGGTGAAGGGCTTCTACATCAACGCCGGCTGGGGCACCGGCGGTTGGAAGGCAACGCCGGGTTCCGGCCACGTCTTCGCCGATCTGGTCGCCAACGACGAGCCAAACCGGATCGCCGCACCCTTCTCCATCGACCGGTTCGTGACCGGCGCGCTGGTCGCCGAACACGGCGCCGCCGCCGTCGCGCACTAAAATCGGGAGACGCGTTGCCGTGACACGGTCGATCCTCTCTCCGCTCATTCCCGCGAAAGCGGGAATCCATTCGGCCGAGCGTCGCGCCGAGACGATCGCAAGCCGTATCGTCGGTTCGAATCCGGGCCATGTTCCCCGACGACGGCGATGGCCCGAGATTGATTGCCGGCTCCCTATAGACTCCCGCTTTCGCGGGAGTGAGCGGAGCAAATGGCCATTGCTCAACGCTCCATTCGGCCTGCGCTAGGACCCGTCGCCATGTTCATCATCCCCTGCCCCTATTGCGGCGACCGCGACCAGTCTGAGTACGCCTATGGCGGACAAGCCCACGTGGCCCGGCCAGCCAATCCGGAAAATCTGAGCGATGCGGAATGGGCCGAGTTCGTGTTCTTCCGCGACAACCCGAAGGGCCCGTTTGCCGAACGCTGGAACCATGCGAGCGGATGCCGGCGCTGGTTCAACGTGATCCGCTCCACCGCGACCGACCGCATTCTCGCCGTCTACAAGATGGGGGCGCCGCGGCCCGAGTTGGATCTCGACCGGCCCGCCACCCCGTGCGGCGAAGTCGCCGGATCCGGTAACGACGCCGTGAAACTCGTTTCGGCAGACGCCGGCACAGGAGCCGCCCGATGAGCTCGTCCGAAGGCACCGCCCCCGGCACCTCGCTTGACTTCCGCACTGACGGAACTGCCGCCGCGCCGGCGGACCGCCAGCAGATGCGCGCCGCCGCCCGCCAGCCCTATCGTCGCGAAGCCGGCGGCCGGGTCGATCGCTCCAAGCCGGTCAACTTCACCTTCGACGGCAAGCCGGTTTCCGGCTACGCCGGCGACACGATCGCGTCCGCGCTGCTGGCCAACGGCATCCACATGATCGCTCGCGGCTTCAAATATCATCGTCCCCGCGGCGTGGCTTCGGCCGGCTCCGACGATCCGGCCGGCTTGGTCCAGATCGGCAGCGATGCCGCCGTCACCGACCCCAACACGCGGGCGAGCGAGCAGGAGATCTATGCCGGGCTGGAGGTGAAGAGCCAGAACGCCTGGCCGTCGCTCGGCTTCGACGTGGGCGCGATCAACGACGTGCTCCATCAGTTCCTGCCGTCCGGCTTCTACTACAAGACCTTCATGGGTCCGCCCGGCTCCTGGATGGGCTTTGAGAAGATCATCCGCGCCGCCGCAGGTCTCGGCGTTGCGCCGAAGGCGCCGGACCCGGATCACTACGACCACATCAACCATCACTGCGAAGTTCTGGTCGTCGGCGGTGGCCCGGCCGGCCTCTCCGCCGCGCGCGCGGCTGCCCGCTCCGGCGCCCGCGTCGTCCTGTGCGAGGAAACGGCGGAGCTTGGCGGCTGGCTGCTTTCCGCCGATCCCGACACCCGCATCGAGGGCCTGTCGCCTGTCGACTGGATCGCCTCGGTGGAGGCCGAGCTGCGCGATCACCCCGAGGTGCGCGTCCTCACGCGCACGTGCGCCTACGGCTACTACGCGGAAAACCAGGTCAATCTCTGGGAAAAGGTCGTCGACCATCAAATGCCGGCGGACCGGGATCCGCGGCTGCCGCGCCAGCGCAACTGGCGCATCCGCGCCCGCGAAGTCGTGCTCGCCACCGGCGCCACCGAGCGGCCACTGCTGTTTCCCGGCAACGACCGGCCGGGCATTCTGCTGGCCTCCGCCGCGCTGACCTTTGCAGAGCGCTATGGTGTCCTGATCGGCCGCAAGATTGCGGTCGTGACCAACAACGATACCGGCTACGACGCCGCTTGCCGGCTGAAGTCCGCCGGGGCCGGCGTGGTGGCCGTGATCGACCAGCGTGCCACCGCAGGGCCGGGCGTGGCCGAGCGGGCCAGCTCGCTCGGCATCCAGGTCCGCCGTGAGGCCGGCATCGTCGCCACCAAGGGCCGCAAGCGCATCTCCGCTCTCGAAGTGCGCCGCCTCGGCCTGGACGGTACCCCGAGCGGCCCGAGCGAAACCATCGCCTGCGATGCGCTCGCCGTTGCCGGAGGGTTCTCGCCAAACGTCGCCCTATTCTCTCAGTCTCGCGGCCAGCTCCGCTACGAGGAGGCGATCGGCGCCTTCGTTCCGGGCCGGTCGGTCCAGCGCGAACGCTCGGCCGGTGCGGCCAACGGTACCTTCGATCTTGCCGGCTGCCTTGCCGCCGGCGAAGTGGCGGGCGCGGAAGCCACCACCGCGGCCGGCTTTGCCGCAGCTGCCCAGGCCACTCCCGACGTAGTCGACCCGAGCGTGTCGCCCGGCGTTCTCGACCCGCGCACGGTGCTGCCAACGGCGCGGGCCGGCCGAACTTTCGTCGACACACAGAACGATGTGACCGTGAAGGATCTGCGGCTTGCCGTGCAGGAAGGCTACCACTCGGTGGAGCACGCCAAACGCTACACCACCACCGGCATGGGCACCGACCAGGGCAAGACCGTCAACGTCAACGCCTTCGCGGTGCTGGCCGACAAGCAGACCGCGTCGCTCCCGCAGATCGGCACCACCACGTTCCGCCAGCCCTACAAGCCCGTGACGTTCGGCGCCGTGGCAGGTGCCCACACGAAGGGCCATTTCCACCCTCGGCGCACCACGGCGATGCACGACTGGCACGTGCAGAACGGCGCCGTTTTCGAAACCGTGGGCGACTGGCTGCGCCCCTGGGTCTATCCCCAGGTCGGCGAAAGCCCGGAGGCCGCGCTGCAGCGGGAGGTTCGCGCCGCCCGCACCGAGATCGGCGTTCTCGACGCTTCCACGCTCGGTAAGATCGACATCCGCGGCAAGGATGCGCGCACCTTCTTGAACCGGGTCTATACCAACGCCTGGTCGAAGCTCGCCCCCGGCCGTTGCCGCTACGGTCTGATGCTGAACGAAGACGGCATGGTGTTCGACGACGGCGTCACCACCTGCCTGGCCGACGATCATTTCCACATGACGACGACCACCGGCGGGGCGGCGCGCGTGCTGGCTTGGCTGGAGGACTACCTGCAGACGGAGTGGCCGGATCTCGACGTTCGGCTGACCAGCGTCACCGAGCAGTGGGCCGTGGTTTCGCTCACCGGGCCGCGCACGCCCGAACTGATGGCGGATCTGGTGGAAGACATCGATCCGAGCCCGGACGCCTTCCCGTTCATGTCCTGGCAGACAGCCAGCATCGACGGGCTGCCAGCGCGGGTGTTCCGGATCTCCTTCACCGGCGGGCTCTCCTACGAAATCAACGTGCCGGCAAGCTACGGTCTTTGGCTGTGGCAAAAGGTGATGGACAAGGGCGCCGCCTACGGCATCACGCCCTATGGCACCGAGGCGATGCACCTCCTGCGCGCGGAGGCGGGCTTCATCATCGTCGGGCAGGACACCGACGGGACGATGACCCCGATCGACCTGCGCATGGACAAGCTGGTTTCGGAGACGAAGGGCGACTTCATCGGCAAGCGCTCGCTCAGCCGCTCCGACACCGTCCGGACCGATCGGCGCCAACTCGTCGGCCTTCTGACGGAGGATCCCTCGACGGTCCTGACGGAGGGCGCGCACGTGATCGAGACCGCTCACGAGCCGGCCCCGCCGGTCCCGATGCTCGGTCATGTCACCTCCAGCTACTATTCGCCGACCCTGGCGCGCTCGATCGCGTTCGCCGCCGTCAAAAGCGGCGGCGCGCGCCTCGGAGAAACGGTCTACGTCACCCGTCACGACGGCGGTGCGCCGATCAAGGCGACCATCACCGAGCTCGACTTTCTCGCCCAGAAGGAGGCTGGCCGTGTTTGATCCCCGCCGCCGTTCGCCGCTCGCCCACCGCGCCCCGATCCGCGCGGAAAACGGCGCCGTCAGCCTGGCCGAATGGCCGTTCCTGACCAAGGTCATCATTCGCTGCCTCGCCGAGCGCGACGTGGACGTGATCCTGCGCACCACGGGCATGACGCTGCCGACCGAGCCGTGCTCCAGCTTCACGCTGCAGAACCGCTCGCTTTTGTGGCTGGGGCCGGACGAGTGGATGCTGATTGCGCCCGATGGCGAGGCGGAATGCGCCAAGGGCGCGCTCGCCGACGAGCTGATCGAGGCCTACTCCCAGGCCGTGGACGTCACCGACAACTACACCATGATCACGCTGACGGGCCTGCGCGCCCGCGACGTGCTCGCCAAGCTCGTGACGATCGATCTGCACCCGCGCCATTTCGCCAAAGGCCGCGTCGTCGGCACGCTGGTCGCTGCCGCCAACATCGTCTTGTGGCTGCGCGACGAAAGCGATGCGGCCGGCCCGGTGTTCGACATTCTCGTGCGCTCCTCGATGGCCGACTATATGTGGTGCCTGCTTGCCGAATCCGGACGCGAGTTCGGGTGCCCGGCCCAGGAGCCGCGGGCCGGCGAACCCATGCGCGGCGGCCTTCCCGCCGCCGCCTGAGCGCCAGCCTCTCTCAAAACGACCGAGCCCGCGCGAGAGGACCGCGCGGGCTCGTTTGCGTTCAAGAAGGAGAAAAGAGGGTCAGATCCCGCCGTCGCTCGCCGCTGCGGGCGCTTCGACTGGCAGCGGCCAGGTCCCGCGCGACACCAGCCAATCGGCGGTTCGGCGCAAGCCCCCGAACGGATAGATGTGCGCCATGGCGATGGAGCTGACCGGCTCCGAGCGGATATAGGCATCGATCGGCCCCAGCACCGCCTCAGCGCTGTAACTCGTCGCCAGGACCGCATAGGCATCGGCATTCTGTCGCAACACCGACATCGACGCGCCGACGCCGCACAGCCCGGCATATTTCAAAAGCGTCCCGATCTTGGCCGGACCCGCAAGGCCGACATGGATCGGAAGCCGGTTGCCGGAGCGCTCCAGGCGGCGCGTCCAGGCGACCACCCGGCGTGGATCGAACCCGAACTGGGTAACGATCCGCATATTGGTCCCGGTGCGCGCGGCAAACTCGTTCTTCCAGGAAAGCGCGCTCAGGAGCCCCTCCTCGTCGGCATGGGCAAAGCCGGTGGGATGCCCGGCGACCGCCAGCGTGGAAAAGCCCTGGTCGGCGAAGATGCCGGTCGCAAGCGCCTCCATCGACGAGGAAAACGGGCCAGCAGGCTGGTCGACATCGCCCGCAATCACGAGCGCTTCCGAGGCCCCGCCATCGCGTGCGAGCCGGGCCAGCCGCTGGGCGAGCGCCCCCCGACTTTCCACCCGGCGCACCGCGACATGGGGAACCGGGATTAGTCCGGCGCGCGACAGTCGGCGCGCGGCTTCGACCTGCACCGTCATCGGCACATTGCGGATTTCCGGCAGATAGACCCGGGTTCCCGCCGGGAACAGCCGCTCGAGATCGGCGATCTCGAGGATCTGACGCGGTGCCGCTTCGATGGAAGCGGACAGCTTGGCCGACGCGGCGGCAGAAGAGAATTCGACCATGACCAATCCCCGAGCAAGTTCCAGGCGCACCTGCGCGATGCCAAATCGCGGCAGTCTAACGATCATCATGGCCTGTCAGGCCGGTGCGAGGCTGGCGTGCCTGCGACGTCGACAACCGAGTTTTCGACGCATTTGCGACACTCGGCCCACAGGCTGGGGGAGCAAATCCCACACACCCCTTTGTCAATGCCTCGAATCGGTGGGCAGTTCCCCAAGAGGGGGATGAGGAAAGGCACCATCCGCGTTGCGCCTACTCCGTGGTGTCGCCCGCAGTGAGATAGTGCTCCGCCCACTCCTCCCGCGGGATCGCATCGCCGACATGGAAGCTGAAGGCCGTCACCTCGGTTAGCTCAGGAGCGACATCGCAGGTGTAGCGGATTTCGTACCAAAGATGCCGGGAACGGATCGCGCCGCCTTCGGCGCGCAGGCGCAACTTGTCGAAGTTCAGCTCCGCCATGGCGTAGGCCACGAGATAGTCGGGATCGAACTCCGCGTTCCAGGCCCGCACCTGCTCCAGCGCTTCGGCGTTGCAGAGCTGGATCATCCGCTCGTCGGCGGAAAGGCCGAACAAGGTCCGGCGCGTCTCGGCGTTGCGCGGATCGTCCAGCACCGCCGACGACAAGATCCGCTCGGCCTGGATCAACCCGTCGTCCGACGGCGGAGGACTGAGAGCGTCAACTTCCTCCGGCGGAGGCGGGCTCGGCTCGGCGGCAGGCTCCTGCGGCGGCGCGGCCGGACGCCTCAGCGCCTCGAACTGCGTCTGGCTCAGAATCTCCACGGAAACCGGGCGCTCGGGACGCCGGACCGCAGGCGCGCGAAAGGCCAGAAGCCCCAAGCCGCCGATCACGACCACATGGCCAAGAATCGACACGGCCAACAGCCAGGGCGGCAGCCGGTCCAGCTGCCTGCGTGCGAGACTCGGTCCGCTTTTGTCGGACTCGCGGAGCGAATCTAAGTTAGTGTTTCGACGCGTTTCCAGGCCAACCGGCTTCCACTTGGCCTGGAAACGCTCTGGCGTCCGTTCGCCGCCCATTGCCGTATCGCCCACTTCGGCCAGGCCCGGAATGGGACCGCTTCGACAAAGCGGACAAAGGCGACCTTTGTGGTGGTTTTTCGGCGACCTTTCGTTTCGGGTGACGGCCTTACAATGGAAGCAGCGCCCAATAGTCGAGATCGAGCACGACCGCCGGATCGTAACGTCCTTCGGCGTCGAGATCCGGGAAATCCGTGCACGGCCGGTCCTTGGTCGCGATCGTCCTCAGCCGAAGCGCCCCGACATCGCGGCGGCCGGGGATCTCGCCCTTGTCGATCACTTCCGACCACGCATAGATCGTGTCGCCCGCAAAGGCAGGCGCGACATGGCGCCCCCCGTTGATAGCGGCAACGTGGAAGGCCGAAGCGATCCCGTTGAAGGACAGCCCGCGGGCGAGCGAAATGATGTGGCCGCCATAGATCAATCGCCGGCCGAATCGCCCCTCGCCCTCAGTGTGCTGGTTGAAGTGAACCTTGGCGGTGTTCTGGTAGAGCCGGGTGGCAATCTGATGCTCGGCTTCCTCGATCGTCATGCCGTCGACATGGTCGATCCGCTCGCCGATCTCATAGTGCTCATGGCGGAAGGGCGACCCGGCAAAAGCCTCCTCCCACTCGTCCATATCCAGAAGCGGCACCGCGTCGCCGAGCATGTCGGCGTCCAGGGCCGCGGGAAGCTCCGGCACATGCGGTTCTGGCGGCGGCGTGGCGGGATCGCGCTTGCGCACCATCACCCAGCGCACATAGTCGAGCACCTCGGTGCCGTCCGATTTGTAGCCGGTGGAGCGGACATAGACGACGCCGGTCTTGCCGTTGGAATTCTCTTTCAGGCCAATCACTTCGGAGACCGCATAGAGTGTATCGCCGGGATAGACAGGGGCCAGGAAACGGCAGCCGGCATAGCCGAGATTGGCGACGGCATTGAGAGAGATATCGGGAACCGTCTTGCCGAACACGACATGGAAGACGAGGAGATCGTCCACCGGGGCGTGCGGATAACCGAGCGCGTGGGCAAAGGCATCGGAGGACTGAACCGCGAAGCGGGTCCCGTAGAGCCCGGTATAGAGTGCCACGTCGCCGGCGGTCACCGTGCGCGGTGTCGCGTGCCGGATCACCATGCCGATGGTGAAATCCTCGAAATAATTGCCGTAAAAGGTCTTCGACACGGACGGCACCTCTGGCCAGATTGCGGTAAAACCGAGTTGCAGCGCGCCGCCGCGATCGTGTCAAGGCGAACGTCCGCTATCGCTCACATGGAGAAACTGCCGATGACCAGACGACTGATCTCGACCGGGTCGCCCTTCGAGGCCAAGGCCGGCTATTCCCGGGCCGTCGTGGACGGTCGCTGGGTATTCGTCTCCGGCACGACCGGCTACGACTACGCCAAAATGGAGATGCCGGAGGACGTGGCCGACCAGGCGCGCAACGCGCTTTCGACCATCGAGAGCGCCCTTCACGATGCGGAGTCTGAATTCGCGGACGTCGTGCGGGTGCACTACTACATCACCGATCCGGAGTACGCGGACACCGTGTTCGAGGTTGTAGGCGCGGTGTTCGGCGAGATCCGACCGGCGGCGACCATGATCGTTTGCGACCTGATCCGCCCGGAAATGAAGGTCGAGATCGAGGTCACGGCCCGGCGCAAGGAGTCCCGCCCCGGCGACGGGTGATCCGCCGCGCCGTCTCGTCAACGACGACGTTTTCCTCTATGCACGCGCGCGGACATGGGCGCTGCGCGCTCGCCTGCCATTTCCCCGCCATGCGAAGGTCCGAGCGATGCTGCGTCGCCTTTACGACAAGACTCTGTCCCTGGCCGCCGGTCGCCATGCCCCGGCAGCGCTCGCGGGCGTTTCGTTCGCCGAAAGCTCGGTCTTTCCGATCCCACCGGATGCGCTCCTGATCCCGATGGTGATCGCCAATCGCAGCCGGGCGTTCTGGTTCGCGACCATTTGCACCATCGCCTCGGTGATCGGCGGCGCGCTGGGCTACCTGATCGGCTATGCGGCCTTCGAAGCGATCGCTCAGCCGATCCTCGCCTTTTACGGTTACGCCGACAAATTCGAATCGTTCGCCGCGCGCTACAACGACTACGGGGCCTGGATCGTCTTCATCGCAGGCCTGACGCCCTTTCCCTACAAGGTGATCACGATCGCATCCGGCGCCACCGGGCTCGATTTCGTGGTCTTCATGATCGCGAGCGTGCTGTCGCGCGGCATTCGCTTCTTTGCGGTGTCCGGGCTGCTCTACCTGTTCGGCCCGCCCATCAAGGCGTTCATCGAGAAGCGCCTCGGCCTGGTGTTCACCGTCGCCGTCGTGCTGCTGATCGGCGGCTTCGTGGTCGCCAAATATCTGCTGTGACCGGCCGGCCGCGTTCGAGGCCCGCCGGCCACAGTTCTGCCATGCCCCCGTGGAACCCGATTGACGGGGCCACATCCCGCATCTGATGAAAATGTAGCTGCGTTCGCGGATTTCGGCGGGCGCGACGACGGTTCAGCACCGCGAATCGACGGTACGATCGCGCTCGCTGAGCCCTTTGCCCGATTGGAGCCGATCTTGACCCCTGTCTCCCGTCAACGCCTCATGCTCGTTGCGGGCCTGGCGCTCGTCCTCGCCCTCGCGACCATCCTGGCCGCCTGGGGTTTCGAACTGATCGGCGGCTACGTCCCCTGCCCGCTCTGCCTAAAGCAGCGCATTCCCTACTATGTCGGAATACCGCTCGCCGCGCTCGCCCTCTGGGTTGCAGCCGTCGGGCGCGTCACGACCGGCCGCCTGCTGCTGTTCGCGTTCGCCCTGGTGATGGCCTATGGCTGTTATCTTGGCGTCTATCAGGCCGGCGCGGAATGGGGCTTTTGGACCGGCCCGACCGACTGCGCTCCGGCCGATACGATGATCCGCAACGCGGGCAGCCTGCTCGACACGCTGAAAACCACCCAGATCGCGAGCTGTACAGATCCGGCCCTGCGGATCCTGTCGCTGTCCTTCGCCGGCTGGAACGCGGTCGTCTCCTTCGTCCTCGCCCTCGTGAGCCTGCTCGGCGCGCTCTGCATCAAGAGCCGGTGACGGACGATGCCGGACCGCGATCCCGACGATTGGGCGGAGATCTGGGGCCGGCGACTTGGCCGCGGTCTTGGAACGATCGCAGTCCTTGCCCTCATCGTCTACCTGGTCGCCACCTACCTGTGACGGCCTTCCAGCAGCGTACTTCCAGACCCGTTCCGCTTTTCTCCGAATCGCGGAGCGGGTCTAAGTTCTCGTTTCGACGCGCTTCCGGGCCAACCGTTTTCCGCTTGGCCCGGAAGCGCTCTAGCTAATCAGCCCGCGCCGCAGCGCTTCGGCGACCGCATGCAGCCGATTGGAGGCGGCGAGCTTGCGCGACGCGGATGCCAGATACCAATCCGCCGTGTGCTGCGAAATCGACAGGATCTGGCTGATCTCCCAGCTCGTCTTGCCCTCCGCGCACCATTGCAGACATTCGCGCTCGCGGCGCGTCAGCACGCCCCTCTCCGACGAGTCGGGTACGGAATGGACGACAGCGCCGGTCAGGCGCACGTGGGCATTTGCGGCCACCAGCTGCAAGAAAGCCATCTCATCCGGCCCGAGATCGGCCGTTGAACCGCCGAACACGGCAACGCCGGGTGAGAACGCCACGCTGCGCACGGGAACACCGACCCCGTCGACAAGCCCGTGATCGGCGGCGGAATCCAACACTTCTTGTTCCGCGTCGGACAACGCGCCGGCCTTGCGAACCGTGCTCCACCGATAAGGATCGATGCACGCTTCCGCGAATCCGACGATCGGATCGTGGTCGAGATAATTGCCGTCCTGATAGGTCCGGCTCCAGGCCTTGTCCCACCCGTCTAGCAGGAGGACACGCGATCCCGGCCGGTCGCGCAATCCCGATTTGTAAAATCCAAAACCGGACAACCCCACCGTCAGGACCACCTGATCGACACACTTAGTCACGTCACGTAGAGAAGTCGCCCGCCGCAACCGGTCCAGCGTCCCCAACGCTTGTGTCAGTAGTTCCATTGTAAATCTTCGCCCGATGGTCGACCCATCGCCCCCTACCCGGCGCCTATCACATGGAACCGCAAAGATCGCACGCATAACCTGGGACCCCCGCCTGTCATAATTACGAGATGCCGAGCTCTGTCGCACCTCATCAATAGGCGACTAGGGCATTCGCTCTATGCATTTTGCGTCGGTTCATGCGTTTTTGCGGGACGACCCGGATATGGACCACGAGTGGCGCGCAAAATGCACCCCCGGTTTTTCGTAGCGACCGGCGAGGTTGGGGAAAGAAGAAAGCCATGCGGGCGAAGCGCATATCCAGCCCGAACGCGTTTCCAGGCGATGCCGGACGGTTTCGCCGTGCGCAAACGCCTAAAACGAAGCAATCCGAGCGCCCGACCAACGGGCGCGTTGCTGGGCGCTTGGCATCCCGCCGACCGGAATTGATCGATCCGATCGGCACGGACGCATTTTTTTGCGCGGATCGAATCGATCCGACCAGAGGAGAATGGCTCAAGCCGAGCGGGCTCGAGCCATTTCTAAATCATCAGAAATAGTAGCTGATGCCGCCGCGCACGACGTTGGTCCGGGCGTCCATTTCGACGGTCCCGACCGACGGCCCGAGCGCATAGAGCTCGTTGGAATACTCCGTGAAGAGATATTCGACGCGGGCGCTGACATTCTTCGTGATCGCGGCTTCGACGCCACCGCCGACTGTGTAGCCGGTATGGTTGGCCGCGTCGGTATAGCCCGGCGTCTGGGCCCGGATTCGGGCGAACGCGACACCGGCCGTGGCGTAGGCCTGGATGTTGTCCGCGATCCAGAATTGGCCGAAAGCGGCGCCGACACGACCGCGGGCCGAGCCAGTCCAGTCGATCCGACCATTGACCGGATTGCCGCCATAGTCGCGGGTCTGGTCATAGTTGGACATGTCGATATCGCCTTCCAGGCCGATCACGAACATCGGCGTAAGCATCGCCGACACGCCGACATGGGCACCGCCGACGAAGGCGTTCTCGTAAATCGGCTTGCCCGGCAGCGCGGGATCGACGGAACCGGCCATAACGCCGGCGTGGCCACCGAAATAGAAGCCACTCCAATCGAACCGGCTCGGCTCGGGCAGCGGCACCGGCTCCTCGAACACGATGTCGGGAAGGTCTGCGGCGACAGCAGATCCGGTCATGGCTGCGGCAAGAACGGCCGCCGAAACTAGGCGAGAAGCAATCATACTCGTTACACCCCTGATCGTCTCGAACAAAGCCCACGATCAGCGTCCGAATCCGTCCCCAAGAAGAGATCGATTACTGATTCGAAGCGACTCAACTGAACGCGTGGTCAGAGATGTTTTCGCCTAAAATTTTAAATAATACGTTTAACGCGTGTTTACCTTAACGCAATTAACCTTAACAGCCGTAAACCATAATTGTGGCAAAGAAAAAAGGCGCCCGAAGGCGCCTCTCAAGCGTCACCAGGCGAAGCGGTGCCCGCTTCGCCTGAAAACGTTCCGGCTCAGAACTTGTAGGACACGCCCGCCCGCACGACGTTGGACGTCACGTCGACATCGGTGGTGGTGCCGCCGAAGGTGTAGTCCTGGCTGCCGTAGTCGGCATAGAGATACTCGACCCGGGCCGTGATGTTCGGCGTGATCATGCCCTCCAGGCCCGCGCCGACGGTCCAGCCGGTGTGGGTGTTGGACTCCTTCACGCCCGCGCTCGACACGTCCACGTCGGCGAACGCGACACCGCCGGTGCCGTAGGCAAGGAAGCGATCGAAGGCGAAGCCGGCACGACCGCGGATGCTCGACGTCCAGTTGATGTTGGCATTGCCCGTCACGCCGGGTTGGAACTGCCCATCTTCATCGAAGCTGGTGCCATCGACATCGCCTTCGATACCGACGAGGAACTGGGGCGTGACCATATAGTTGGCGCCGGCGTGGAAGCCGCCGGTGAAGGCGCTGCCGTCCGCACCGCCGGCACCGGAAAAGTCGGGATCGACGTCGCCGCCGAGCCAGCCGGCGTGAAGACCGAGATAGATGCCGGTCCAGTCATAGACCTGGGCCGGAGCAGTCTGAACCGGCGGCGCGCTATAGGTCTCTTCGGGGAGATCGGCTGCGAGCGCCGGGGCGGCTGCGAAGCACATCCCGGCTCCGGCAAGTGCAAATCGACGCAGTACCATCATGTTCGTCACCTTACTGAGAATACGTATCGGGCGCGCATAGGCGCCCTTCGCCGGGTCGGTCTGCCGAGACCGGCTTGAGCGTCAGATCAACGCTCCAATCCGGCATTCGTTTCGCGATCTGGTGACGATTGTGGGGCGAAGCCAGCCGATCCGCGCGCTAGCGTGAACAAACCCCTAACGGAAACGCAGATTGATGCAAAAAAGTCGCATCAGGACCGAGGCGGTCCGTGCTCCGCGAGCGCAAGCGCGCATTCCAGCGACCAGTCGTTCAGGAGCGCGCACAACGCATCTTCCGACATCGGGCGCGCATAGAGGTACCCCTGCGCGAGCGAGCATCCGAGCTGCTTCAGAAGGTCGGCCTGGGTATCGGTCTCCACCCCTTCCGCAATCACCACGCACCCGATTTCTTCGGCGAGTTCCAGGCACATCTGAACGATCTTGGCGCTGTAGCGATCGAACTCCAGCTTCTGGACGAAGCCCTTGTCGATCTTGAGCTCCTGGATCGGATAGTTCTGCAGGTAGCTGAGCGAGGAATAGCCGGTGCCGAAATCGTCGATGGCGATCTTGAAGCCAGCCTCATGGATCTCGGTCAACTGTCCAACCACCCGCGCCTCGTCGGCGAGCACGGACTCCGTCAGCTCCACCACCAGGCGGTTCGGTTCGATCTCGTAGTGTGCAACCGCCGCGAGAAGCTGGTCCAGCACCGGCGTGGTGCCGAACTGGGCGCCGGAGACGTTGACGGAGACCGGGATCGGATCGGAAAAGGTCCGCGCCAGCCTGGCGGCGAACCGAGCGGCCCTGTCGATGCCCCACTCTCCAAGCGCACCGATAAGCCCGGATTCCTCCGCCAGCGGAATGAAACTCGCCGGCGATTGCGGACCGTACGTTGGATGATGCCAGCGCATCAGCGCCTCCACCTGCACGATCCGGCCGGAGGTGAGGTCGACGATCGGCTGGTAGAAGAAGGTCAGTTCGTCGCGCGCAATCGCCTCGCGCATGCCTGCGACCATTTGCGCACGCTGGTGCGACGCCAGGGCCATTGCCGGCTCGAAGCGGCGCGTCACCGCCACCGACGACGACCTGCGGGCTTCCAGCAGCGCGATCTCCGCATTGCGCAGCAAGATAACGGCTTCCGGACCGTGCACCGTTGTCGCCCAGCCCACCGACAGCAACACCGTCGTCCGCCCGCCGGACACAGTGAAGGGCTCCGCGAGCACCGCCTTCAATTCTTCAACGGCACGCTCGCAATCGGAGTGGGTGGCGGCGGCGAAGGCGAAGGCGAACTCGTTGCCCCCGGTGCGCGCCGCCAGCCGTCCGGGAAGCTGATTGGAGCGCAGCCGCCGCGCGATCGCCGACAAGAGCCGGTCGCCGGTGTCCATCCCGTAGCTTTCGTTGAAGGCGCTCATGCCGCGCACATTGACCAGCACGACCACCGCGATGCGCGGTCCGCGCTCGGAGACCAGCACCTCCAAGTCGCGCTCGAAACCGAGACGATTGCGGATGCCCGTCAAGCCGTCCTGGTAGGCGGCCTCGCGCATCTTGTTCAGTCCCTCGACCGCCTCGGTGACGTCGTGGACCACGCCGGCATAGTGCGTGATCACGCCGCCTTCCTGATAAATCGGGGCCAGCGAGAGCTCGTTCCAGAACATGGTGCCGTTCTTGCGGTAGTTGCGCAGCGTCACCCGCAGCGCGCGGCCGTCGCGAAGCCCTTCCCGCAACAGCTTGATACCCGGCTGGCTCCGATCGCCGGCCTGGAGAAACCGGCAATTTTGGCCGAGCACCTCATCCTCGCTGTAACCGGTCAGCCGTAGGAAGCCGTCGTTGGCGTAGATGATCGGCTGCTCCTCCAACAGCATATCGACCAGCAACACTCCCTCGCGAACCGAATTCAGCGCCTGTTCGCGTAGGCTGAGCGCAATCCCATAGGTGTCATGGGGATCGGTGCCGACCACCGGACGGCCGGAGATGTCGACGTGGACGCCTCGCACATGGATCGGCGTGCCGCTTGCGTCGCGCACGATCGCGCCGCGCGCCTCAACCAACCGGTGTTGTCCGTCGGCGCTGTTGATCCGGTAGATGTTGCGGCATTCCTGGGCGCCGGCATCAAAGGCACGCGACAGCGTGCGTTTCACGCGCTCCACATCGTCGGGATGGATTAAGTCGAAAGCCGGATACCAACCCGGCGCATGCGAGCGATCCCCCATCAGCGCCAGCTCCGGCTTGCCCAGAAAAGCTTCCTGCGTTGCCGGATCGTAGGTCCAGGTGCCGATCCGCCCCGCCCTGGTGGCGCGGACGAGCTCCTCCTCGGTGGCGGCCAGCCGGCCAAGGCCGGGAAGGAAAAAAAGAACGAAAACCGTCAGCGGCAAAACCGCAAACATGACGAGCTTTGCAATCAGGTCGGCCGCCGGGAAGCGCGAGAACGCAACGTCGAGGCTGTCGAGCAAGACGAGCGCACCGATGCCGAGAAGGAGATACACGACGCCCACGATCGTTGCGACGAGCAGAACCGATCGGGTTCGTGTAAAAGCGATCATTTAGGATCCTCGCGGCCGACCGCCGGGAATCTGCCTCGGATGGCATCGCCTGTCCGCGCCGGCACCCTCATGGCGACCGATCGCTGGCCGAAACGCCACGGTCGCGTCCGACGCTTGCGGGAGCGGGAAGACCGAGCCCTGCGAGTCTCATTCCAGGTCGACAAAAGCGGTCACGATGCCAGGCCGATCCGGCAGCCGGCCACCACCCTGGCGCCTGCGCTTTCGGATGGTCGTCGCGCCCGAACTCAAGCTCTGCCGGTCCAACGGCGATCTCCAAGATCGACAGCCCCCTGTCAGTTTCCTGCCCGCTATCGATATCCCCAAACCGCCTGCGGCCGGTATTGGAACGCGCATATCCGGTGCGCGGCGACCCCGTCTCGTCCTGCAAGACCGCGTTTTTATTGGAGACACACTTTATCTGAAATTTTTACGAACAGAGACACCCTTCGCATATTTCGAAAAGGCGGTGCGGCGATTGGCCGTGCACGCCGCCCCTCGTGAGTGCAACGCCCCGAGGCAAAAGCCGGACGGCCCGGCAGAAGCCGTCCGGCCCGGAAAATCCGCCCGTTCGGGGCGCCCCGGGGACGTCTTAAAGCCGCAGCTTCTAAGGCTTCGAGACCATCGAACCGGTCGCCGGATCGACTGCCAGGTAGGGCAGGCCTGCGCTCTTCCACGCGCCGAAGCCACCCTCCATGTGCGCAAGCTTCGTCATTCCGACAGATGCGCACGCCTGGGCGACCCGTTTGGAGCGAATGCCGGAACCGCAGTGAAAGACGATCGCTTTTTCCGTCTGGCCGGGAAGCTTGGCCGGGTCGAACGACGACATCGGATACAACATCGCGCCAGCGATGTGCTCGAAGGCGAACTCCGCCGGAGTCCGCACGTCGATAATCACGATCTCGTTGCGATCGAAACGGTCCTTCACCTCCTGCGGCGTCAGGGTTTCAAGAGTGGCTCCGCCGATCGTTTCGCTTTGGGCCATCATCAATCCTCGTGGTGAAAAGCGCCACTTTGACGCTGGGGCGGGAATGCAGTCGTATCCGCCGAAAGCGGACGAGAGATCTTCTCCGGATCACAACCGAAGCGCTCGGATGAGACGAAACCATGACAGACCAAGGGCCGGCCCTGCATCATCCGATGCCTCCTCCATGTATATTAGCATGGACGAATATCACCCCCGCAAACGACCGCGCATCCACCCGTCTCCACAACATATCGGAGTTTCATTCCTCTCTTTCGGAAAAATTAGGAAAAAATTGTTCAAATTCGAGCGCTAGAAATTCGGATCATCTCAATCCACGCCTGTCTGTTGTCAGCGTTACCCGATGTGCTTGTATTTCTCGGTGAGATTGCGTAACCACCCGCCGAACGCACCCTTTGCGCGCGTCTCCGCCGCCTGCGGCCACACAACTGGAGATTCCCGGCGGTTGGTATGGCTGGACTCCTGGCGCGGAACGCGACACCGTGACGAAGGGGCTGTCGAGGGTCGGCGCGTATGATGATCCTCGTCAAACCCTAGCCCGCCGACGATCCAAGGAGCTCCCGCTTGATCCGTATCGAGGACGTCTCGCTGTCGTTCGGCGGCATTCGCGCGGTCGACGGCTGTTCCTTCGACGTCGAGGAAGGCTCCATCACGGGGCTGATCGGCCCAAACGGGGCGGGAAAATCGACCCTGTTCAACATCGTCGCGGGCGTGCTCAAGCCCGACAGCGGACGCATCCTGTTCGAGGGCGAGGACATCACCGGCCAGCCCCCGCATCGGCTGTTCCATCGCGGGTTGGTGCGGACCTTCCAGATCCCGCACGAATTCTATCGCATGACGGTGCGCGAAAATCTTATGCTGGTGCCGCCGCATCAGCGCGGCGAGAATCTGTTCGCCTCCTGGTTTCAATGGGGCCAGGTGCGCCGCCAGGACGCCGAGGTTCTGGACAAGGTCGACGAAGTTCTGGACTTTTTGAACCTGAGCCACGTGGCCGACAATCTGGCCGGCGCCTTGTCCGGCGGCCAGAAGAAGCTGCTGGATCTCGGCCGGACCATGATGACCGATGCCCGTATGGTGCTCCTCGACGAGCCCGGCGCCGGCGTCAACCGCACCCTTCTCGGCGCCATTACCACCGCGATCCGCCGGCTCAACGAAGAACGCGGCTACACGTTCTGTCTGATCGAACACGACATGGACGTGATCGCCGATCTTTGCGATCCGATCGTCGTCATGGCGCAAGGAAGCGTGCTCACAAAGGGCACGATGGCCGAGATCCGGGCCAATGAAGCCGTTCGCGAAGCCTATCTCGGCCACGCCGACACGGCCGACGCGAGCTGAGGGAGCGCAAGCCATGGCCCTTCTCGAAGCGACCGGAGTGACCGGCGGGTACGGCGGCGCCGACATCCTGTCCGACCTGAACCTGACGCTCTCGGCGGAGGAGATCGTTGTCATCGTCGGCCCGAACGGCGCGGGCAAGTCGACCTTCATGAAGGCGGTGTTCGGACTGGTGACCATCCGCCAGGGCTCGATCGCGTTCGACGGCCGGGACATCACCAACATGAAGCCGGAGACCGTGGTGACCCGGGGCGTCTGCTACGTGCCCCAGGAGCGCAACGTGTTTCCCTCCATGTCGGTGGAGGAAAACCTGGAAATGGGCGCCTTCATCCGAAAGGACGACTGGCGCCCGCAAATGCAGCGGATCTACGATCTGTTTCCCCGACTTGCCGAACGCAAGCGTCAGCCTGTGGGACAGATGTCCGGTGGCGAGCGGCAGATGGTGGCGATGGGGCGCGCGCTGATGCTGGAGCCGAAGCTTCTGCTTCTCGACGAGCCGACCGCCGGGCTGTCTCCGAAATTCATCGACGAGACCTTCCGCCAGGTGAAGCGCGTCAACGAGTTCGGCGTCGGCATCTTGATGGTGGAGCAGAACGCCAAGCAGGCGCTGGCGATCGCCGACCGCGGCTACGTCTTCGCCAACGGGCAGAACCGGTTCGACGACACCGGCGCGGGGCTGCTCGCCAACAAGGAAATCGCCGAGATGTTCCTCGGCGGATAAGACGCGGCGATCGGCTTCAAAGGACCAGCGGATGAGCAAGTTCAAGGATTCCCGCCCGTGACCGATCTCCTGCAGCTCGTCATCTACGGCATCGTCACCGGCTCGATCCTGGCGCTCGGCGCGATCGGCGTCTCGCTGGTGTTTTCGATCCTCCGCTTCGCCCATTTCGCCCATGGCGATCTGATGACGATCGGGGCCTATGGCGGCCTGATCGGCGTTTCTCTGGCGGGCCTGTCGCCGCTGGCCTCGATCCCGATCGCGGTCGCGTTGGCGGTGGTCGTGGCGCTGGCGGCGGAATATCTGCTCTACCGCCCGCTTCGGACCGGCAGCCACACGGTGATCTTATTGATCTCCTCGTTCGGGCTTGCGCTGATCCTGCGTTCCGCCGTGCAGCTCATCGCCGGACCCGCGCCGATGGTCTATCGCAGCGGCATCCAGCTTCCCATGCGCTTCGGCGACATCATCATCCGGCCGGACCATTTCTGGATCATCGGCGGCACCATCGCCATCATCATCGCGCTGCATCTGTTCCTGACCTACACCAAGTTCGGCAAGGCGATGCGCGCCATGGCCGACAACATGGATCTCGCCCGCATTTCAGGCATCCCGGCCTACCGGATGATCATGCTCACCTGGGTGATCGCCGCGGCCCTTGCCGCCGTCGCCGGCGTGTTCCTGGGCATGGACACCCGCCTGCATCCCGTGATGGGCTGGCGCCTGCTTCTGCCGGTGTTCGCGGCCGCCATCCTGGGCGGCATCGGCCGGCCCTACGGCGCCATCGTCGGCGGCTTCGTCATCGGCATCTCTATGGAGGTGTCGACCATGTTCATCGACCCCGGCTACAAGCACGCGGTCGCCTTCGCCCTCCTGGTCCTGATGCTGATCGTTCGGCCGACCGGCCTGTTCAAAGGGGCCTCGATATGACGCGGTTCGTGACGCCCCTGGTCCGCTCGAACGCCCTTGCCGCTGGAGGCCTCCCATGGAACTGAGCGGCCTCGCCGGCTATCTCGTCTTCTTCCTGTCCACGGTCTCCATCTATGCCATCCTGGCGCTCGGCCTGAACGTCCAATGGGGCATGACCGGGCAGATCAATATCGGCATCGCCGGCTTTTTCGCCGTCGGCGCCTATACCTCGGCGATCCTGACCAGCGCGCCCAATATCGAGCATGTGGGCGGCTATGCGCTGCCCTTCCTGATCGGTGTGGTCGCGGCCATCATCGTCTCCAGCCTGATCGCGCTGCTGATCGGGGCGATCACCGTCAATCTCAGATCGGACTATCTGGCGATCGCCACCATCGGCATCGCCGAAATCATCCGCTTCGTGTTCCAGAACGAGGACTGGCTGTCCCACGGCGTGCGCGGCATCGCCGACATTCCCCGCCCCTTCTATGACGGCCACGGCTCCGGCTACGTCTTCCTGGCGGTTGCCCTCGTCAGCGTCGCGCTGACCTATTTCCTGGTGGAGCGCGCCCGGCAGGCGCCATGGGGCCGCGTGCTTCGGGCGATCCGCGACAACGAGGATGCCACCGAGGCCGCCGGCAAGGACGTGCGCCGCTTCCGCCTGCAGGCCTTCGTGTTCGGCTCGGCGCTGATGGGCTTTGCCGGTGCGCTTTACGCCCACTTCATCGGCTTCATCTCGCCGGACGCGTTCGAGCCGGTGTTCGCGACCTTCATCGTCTGGGCGATGCTGATTGCCGGCGGCAGCGGCAACAACAAGGGTGCCATCCTCGGCGCGATCGTGGTTTGGCTGGTCTGGTCAGGAACGGAGACCCTGGTGGCCCGCCTGCCAGCGGAATTCGCGACCCAGGCGAGCTCGGCCCGCGTTCTCTTGGTCGGCGTTCTGTTGGAGATCGTGCTTCTCACCCGACCCCAGGGCATCCTGCCGGAACAGCAGCCGAAACTGATCGCGCGCAAGAAGAAATAGCCACGGGCTCGGCCAGCCGGATAGATCGATTCCAAGGTGCGCTTGACGCGGCCGGTCGGATTGGAGGAGACGAGGTGACGCGTTGAGCGATCCGAGCGGATCGTGCAGACCTTCGTTTCCGCCGCCGACCAGGAGTTCGACATGTATATGGTCATCAACGAAGCCCACACGGGCCTGGCGCCCCTGGCGCTTCTGTTCACGATCGCCTGGGCCCTCGTGGCGGCGACCGTTCCCGCCGGCTTCTCCGCGCTCGGCGGTTGGCGCAAGTCGGTCTATATCGCGGCCATGGCGGTCACCGGCCTCGTCGGACTGACCGGCCTGATCGTGACCGTGATGGGGTCCTGGTACACCGCCGGTTTCGTTTGGATCGGCCTGATCGCCGTCATCCTGCACGGCATTGCCGGCGTGCGCTCACGCAAGGCCGCCGTGGCCGGCGCCAAAGGCCGGGCGGTCAGCATGGCTGTCGCCCAAATCATCTTTCTGGTGATCGCTTATGGGCTGATGACGGTGCGACCCTTCTGAGGCCTTTCTAGAGAAAACGGACCCCGTTTCGCCGACCGGAAACGCGTCAAAACAAACCCGCTCCGTGATTCCAAAAAAACGGAACGGGTCTCAGGGGCTGATGCGACGCAATTTCGGACGGAAGACCGGCTCCCCCCTTGCTTTAACATCCATCCCCTGCGGGAAGCGTCACTCGGCCCGCCTTGCCGGCGGGGAAATTCGCCAGCACGGCGCGCAACATGGGCTCGGCAACCGGCGCGAACGACGCGCAGGTGCCCCGGCTGACGCCCCGGCCCTGGAACACCTTCTTCCCGCTCCGTGTATCGATCATGTCGATGGAGGCGGAGCGGGTGAAGATCGTTTCCGTCTTCAGTCCCGTCGTGTAGCCGACCACCCCGTAATACGGCCCGACGGCATAGGGCGAGCCCCATCCCCAACCCCAATAGGGGCCCGGTCCGCCATAAAACGGTCCGCCATAGAAGCCGGCACCGGGCCAGACATAACCCCATTGCGGGATCAGATATTGGGTGGTCACCCGCTCGCCTTTGTCGACGCCGAAGCCGAAAAAGGCGACCAGGCGCGCCTGCTTGCGGCTCCCAACGACCGTGAAGCCCTTTTCCGCCAATATCTTCGCCAGGATCTGAGCATTCGCCCGCCACGGCAGAGAGGCGCCGTCCATGCCCTTATAGGGCGCGACATAGACGGTCTTCGGCTCGATATTTGCGGGAATGACGGAATAGGAGTCCACGTCGGTACTGACCTGCACGCAGCCGGCGAGCAAGGCGCACACTACGAGGAAAGCCAGAGATCGCACCCAACGCATCATCACTGATCCACGCATTCGCACTCGATCGACCTTCAAACGGATCCGAGGCCAGGTCCACCCACAAAAAACGCGGGCCCCGCAGGGCCCGCGCCGTCTTATCCGTCCGTCGCGAAAAAGTGCGACCTACTTCAGCTCGATCAGGCCGAGGTCGACGATCTTGCCGTCCTGGAAGGCCCATTCGCCGATCGTGCCCGGAACGTCGCCGTTGTCGTCGAAGTCCTGGGAGCCGGCAGCCCCCTCATAGTTGATGTCGGTGCCGGCCTTGATCAGCTCCACCGCCTTGGCGTAGTCGCCCGGGCCGACCTTCTGGCCGGGAGGAGAGGCCACCTCGCGCAGCGCGTCGCGGATCGCGGCGCGGTCGTTGGAGCCGGCCTTCACCGCGGCGAGCGAGACCAGAATGGTCGCGTCATAGGCGGTGTCGATATAAGGCAGCGGCGGCACCTCGCCGAATTTAGCCTCGTACGCCTTCTGGAAGGTCTTGAGGCCTTCGCTCTCCGGCGACTGCGGCACGGTGCCGTAGGAGCCGTTGACGTAGTCGGCCCCGATCTGCTCGACCACTTCCGGCGCCTTCATGCCGTCGGTGAAGATGAACTTGTCGAAGTGGCCGCCTTCCAGCGCCTGGCGCAGGATCACGATGCCGTTCTCCGGATAGGCGACCAGAAGCAGCGCCTGGGCGTCGTCGGTGTCGGCGCGCTGCAACTCGCCGCGATAGGACGACTGGCCCTGCTCGAACGGGATCGATTCGCTGACGGTGCCGCCCTGCTCGCCGGTGAACGACTTCTCGAACGCCTTGGCCAGCCCCTCGCCGTATGCGTTGTTGACGTAGATGATGGAGACGTTGTCGACGCCCTTTTCCTTCACAAGCTTGGCCAGCGCGATGCCCTGGAAGGCGTCGGACGGCACGGTGCGGAACAGGAAGTCGTTGTCGTTCAAGGTGCTGATCGTCGGCGAGGTGGAGGCGCCGGAGATCTGAACCACGCCTTCGCGGCTGGTCACCGAGGTCGCCACCGGGATCGTCACGCCCGAGGAGAGAGCGCCGATGATGGCGTTCACGCCTTCCACGTTGACGAGCTTCTGGGCGGCGTCGACGCCGGCCTGCGGATTGGTCTGGGTGTCGGCCACGATGACGTCGATCTTGCCGCCGGCCTTGTTGATCTCGTCGGCGGCGAGCTGAATGCCGCTGAGATCGGCCTCACCATAGGCCGAGAGATCGCCCGTCATCGGCATCAACGCGCCGATCTTGAGGTCCTGGGCAAACGCCGGCGCCGCAAAGGCCACCGCGGTCGCGGCGGCGACGGACGCGGCCGTCATCCAACGATTGATTGCCATGAAACACTCCCTCCTGCTGTGGCCGGCCACGCACGAGGCATGTCGCAATCCCCCGTTGCGTTCGCTGGACCGGCCGAGTGTAGCGATAGTTCTAGCCGATCCCAGATTGCTCCGAAAGGGCAACCACATGGGCAGGTCGGATCGGTTCCCGCCTAGGCGCACGCGCAGCTATTTCTGCGTTAACGTCCGGCGCACCGCGTCGCGCCAGCCGGCGATCCGGCGGCGGCGTTCGCCGTCCGCCATCTGCGGTTCGAAGCGGCGCTCGCGCGCCCACATCCGGGCAAACCCCTCCTCGTCCGGCCACACGCCAACTGCCTGACCGGCAAGCCACGCCGCGCCCAGGGCCGTGGTTTCGGAAATCGCCGGCCGGTCGACGGGAGCGGCCAGAAGATCGGCGAGGCGCTGCATGGTCCAGTCGCTCGCCGCCATGCCGCCATCGACGCGCAGCACCGTCGCCTCGCCGCCGGCGGCGTCCTGACGCATGGCGTCGTAGAGATCGGCGGTCTGGAAGCAAACGGCCTCCAGCGCGGCGCGGGCGAGCTCGGCCGGACCCGTGCCGCGCGTCAGCCCGAAGATCGCGCCGCGCGCTTCCGCGTCCCAATGCGGCGCGCCAAGGCCGGTGAAGGCGGGCACCAAATAGACGTCCTGATCGGGATCGGCGCGGTCGGCGAGCGGGCCCGTCTCCGCCGCGTGCCCCACGAGACCCAGCCCGTCGCGTAGCCATTGCACCGCCGCGCCTGCGACGAAGATCGCCCCTTCCAGCGCGTAGCGGGTGCGCCCCGCGCGGCGCACCGCGATCGTCGTCAACAGCCGATTGGCCGAGGCGACCGGGGTGTCGCCGGTGACGAGCAGGGCGAACGCGCCGGTACCGTAGGTCGTCTTCATCATGCCGGGCCGGAAGCAAGCCTGGCCGAGGGTCGCCGCCTGTTGATCGCCCGCAACGCCGCGGATTGGGATCGCCGCCCCGAAGAGCGCCGGATCCGTGGCACCGAAATCGCCGTCGCTGTCATAGACCTCCGGCAGAAGCGCACGCGGGACGCCGAACAGGGCGCAGAGGTCCTCGTCCCAACGATTTTCGCGGATATCGTAGAGCAGCGTCCGCGACGCGTTCGTTGCATCGGTGGCGTGCACGCGCCCGCCGGTCAGATGCCAGATCAGCCAGCTATCCACCGTGCCGAAGGCGAGTTTGCCGGCCTCCGCCGCCCTGCGCGCACCATCGACCTGGTCCAGCAGCCAGGCGATCTTGGTTGCGGAAAAGTAGGGGTCCAGCACCAGGCCGGTGCGCTCGGAAACCAGCGCCTCCGCCCCCTCCGCCTTCAGGCGTTCGCAAACGCCATGGGTGCGCCGGTCCTGCCAGACGATCGCCGGCGCGATCGGCTGCCCGGTCTCCCGCTCCCACACCAGCGTGGTCTCGCGCTGGTTGGTGATGCCAAGGGCAGCGATGTCTCCCGCCTCGGTGCCATTTTTGGCCAAGACGTCGCGAACGGTGCGGACCGTGGTCTCCAGGATCGTGCCGGGATCGTGCTCGACCCACCCGGAACGTGGATAGGATTGGGCGAACTCCTCCTGGGCGACGGCCGCAACCTTGGTCGGGGCGGGAAACAGCATCGCCCGGCTCGAAGTGGTTCCCTGATCGATCGCGAGGATCGTATCCGCCATGGCGCTCTCCCGGTCGTGTTGGCTTTGGAGCGAGACCCTATCAGGGGCGACGCCGGCCGGCACGACCTCTTGCCACGATCAGGGAGCGGTCACCGCTCCGGGCTGGCGGCACGGCGCTCGCCCAGGAAAGTATCGAGCGCCACCGCCTCGTCGAGGCTCGCCCACAGGCCGAGCTTGGAGCGCCGCCAGAGAATATCCTCCGCCGTCATGGCGAACTCGCGTTCCACCAGATATCCGACCTCGCGTTCGCTCAGATCCCCGCAAAAGCACCGGCCGAGATCGTCCGCACTTCTGGCCTCGCCCAAAAGGTCATAGGCAAGCGTGCCATAGCTGCGCACCAGGCGGGTCGCAGTCTTGGGCGCGAGGAAGGGATAGCGCGCCTTCAGATCGGTGCGCAGCCTGTCGACATTCTCCTTGGAAAAGTCGCCGCCCGGCAGCGGCGCGCTCGCCGTCCAGGGGCCGCGATGGGCCGGCAGATGCGGTTTCAGCCGCTCCAGGGCATGCTCGGCCAACCGGCGGAACGTGGTGATCTTGCCGCCATAGATGTTGAGCTGCGCCGGGGCGCCGTCCTCGGCGGCAAGCGCCAGCACATAGTCGCGGGTGGCGCTTTGCGCGGCCTTGGCGCCATCATCGTAAAGCGGGCGGACGCCGCCATAGCTCCAGTGCACGTCCGAGCGCGTGATCGGCTTGGTAAAATGCCGGTTCACCGCGTCCAGCAGATAGGCGATTTCCTCCTCGCTCGGCGCCGCGACGGCCGCCGGATCGCCGGTGACGTCCACATCCGTGGTGCCGATCAGCGTGAACTCGCCTTCGTAGGGGATCGCGAACACAATGCGGCGGTCGACGTTCTGAAGGATGTAGGCCCGTCCCGCCGGCAACGCACGACGCACCACGATATGGCTGCCGCGCACCAGACGGATATGGCCCGGGCTGGCATCGCCCACCACGGAGGCCTCGACCCGATCGACCCACGGCCCCGCGGCATTCACCAGCGCGCTTGCGGTGATCTCATACGGCCTGCCGTGTTCCGGCTCCAATCGCAAGCGCCAGCGCCCGTCGCTGATCTTCGCCGACACGCATGGCGTCCGGGTCGCGATGCGGGCGCCGAGATCGGCCGCGTCGCGGGCAAGCAACACCACCAACCGCGCGTCATCCACCCAACAGTCGGAATATTCCAGCGCCTTGGACGGGTCGGACAGCGGCGCACCGGCCACGTCGTCGCGCAGATCGAGTACCTTGGTGCCGGCAAGCGAGGTCTCACCGCCCAGGCGATCGTAAATCGCAAGACCGAGACGGAGCATCCAGAACGGCCGCCCGCCGCGCGAGACCGGCAACACGAACCGCAAGGGCCAGATGATGTGCGGCGCGCTTTTCAGAAGAACATCGCGCTCGTGCAGCGCTTCGCGCACCAAACGGAAAGCGCCCTGTTCCAGATAACGCAGACCACCATGAATGAGCTTGGTCGAAGCCGACGAGGTTGCGCCGGCAAGGTCGGCGCGTTCGGCCAGGAACACCGTCAAGCCGCGGCCGGCGGCATCGCGCGCGATCGCCACGCCGTTGACCCCGCCCCCGATAACGGCGAGATCGTAGCTCTCCACCATGGCCCCTCCCCTTTGCGGGTGTGTGGACGATCATCCTGCCCTCTGGACGACGGCAACAAGGTGGCACCGGCGCCTCCCCATAGAAATCATAGGGCAAAATCCGTGGGCGACACGTCCCACTTGCGCAAACCGGCAAGCTCGCGTAACGATCGCCGCATGATGATCGTAGCACCCCTTAGCGCCCGTTGGTGGCGCGCCGCACCTTCGGCGGCGCGGTAGGAGGGGTATTCTCCGATCAAACGTGCCGCCCGGGACGACCGGCGGCACCATGGCACTTGTCCCCGCTCGTCCTCCCAGCCAGGAGCTCTCGACGATGCGGACCATTGCCGAAACCACTTACCAGACCGATGGCGGCGTCACCGTGCGCCGAACCAGTAGCAACGTTGCCTATGCCGGCGCGGCAGACCGCTTCGTCGAGCGGCTCGACGGCGAACGCGGCGCGGTGTTCTCCTCCACCTACGAATATCCCGGCCGGTACTCCCGCTGGGATTTCGCGCTCGTCAATCCGCCGATTTCGGTCGAGGCGAAAGGATATGCCGTCACGCTCACCGCGTTGAACGCGCGCGGGCGGGTGTTGCTGCCGGCGCTCGTCGCGGCCGTGAATACCCTCGATTTCGTGGCGGTCACGGCTACGACCGCCGACAGCGTCGCGCTGGACGTGATCCCCGGCACCGAGGTCTTCGCCGAAGAAGAGCGCAGCCGCCAGCCATCGGTGTTCGGGGTGGTCAGGGCGATCACCGCGTATTTCGCCAGCCACGAGGACGACAAGCTCGGGCTTGCCGGTGCCTTCGGCTACGATCTCGCGCTGCAGTTCGACCCAATCGAACACCAGATTCCACGCCCGATCGATCAGCGCGACCTCGTGCTCTACCTCCCCGATGAAATCCTGGTGGTCGATCACGATGCCCGGGCGGCAACCGTCTACACCTACGAGTTCGAGGTCGAAGGCGCGACGACCGCGGGACTGGCGCGCGACGGCACGCACGAACCCTACACCGTCTCTCCGGCCGCCGTCGTCGAGGGCGATCACCAGCCCGGCGAGTATGCCGATACGGTCCGCACCGCCTTCGGGCCGTTTTCCCGAGGCGAGCTGTTCGAGGTGGTGCCGAGCCAGGTGTTCCGCGAGCCCTGCAGCGCGCCGCCTTCCGCCGTCAGCCGCCGGCTGACCGCCATCAACCCCAGCCCCTACGGCTTCTTCATCAATCTCGGCGACGGCGAATATCTGGTCGGCGCCTCGCCGGAAATGTTCGTCCGGGTGACCGGCAAGCGCGTGGAGACCTGCCCGATCTCCGGCACCATCGCGCGTGGCCGCGACGCCATCGAGGACGAGGCCCAGATCCGCAAGCTTCTGAACTCCGCCAAGGACGAGACCGAGCTCACCATGTGCTCCGACGTCGACCGCAACGACAAGAGCCGGGTATGCGTGCCGGGCAGCGTGCGGGTGCTGGGGCGGCGCCAGATCGAAATGTACTCCCGCCTGATCCACACCGTCGACCATATCGAGGGCACCCTGACGGACGATCGCGATGCCCTCGACGCCTTCCTGTCGCACGCCTGGGCGGTGACGGTCACCGGCGCGCCCAAGCGCTGGGCGATGCGCTTCATCGAAGCCAACGAGCGGACGTCGCGGGGCTGGTATGGCGGCGCGGTCGGGATGATCCTGTTTAACGGAGACATGAACACCGGCCTGACGCTGCGCACCGTGCGCATCAAGGACGGCATCGCCGAAGTGCGGGCCGGCGCGACCGTGCTTGCCGACTCCGATCCGGAGGCGGAGGAAAAGGAGACCGAGCTCAAGGCCTCCGCCATGCTGGCCGCCATCCGCAGCGCCGGAATGCCGATCGCCGCCAACACCGCCGAGACACCGGCGCCGGCGGGACCGAAGCGCCGCGTCCTTCTGGTCGATCACGAGGACTCTTTCGTGCACACGCTGGCGAACTATCTCCGCCAGGCGGGCGCCGACGTCACCACCCTTCGCGGCCCGATCGCAGATGCGACCCTCGACCGGATTGCGCCGGATCTTGTCGTGCTTTCGCCCGGTCCCGGCCGGCCGGACGATTTCCGCTGCCGGGAAACCATCGCCGCCGCCCGCGCCCATAACCTGCCGATCTTCGGGGTCTGCCTAGGGCTTCAGGCGCTGGTGGAGGCGTTCGGCGGCCAATTGCGGCAGCTTCCCGTTCCCGTTCACGGCAAGAGCTCCAAGGTGACGATTCATTCCGACGCCCGGCTGTTCGACGGGCTCGATCCGCGTCTGTCGGTCGGCCGCTACCATTCGCTGGTCGCCGATCCGGAGCATCTGCCGGCCTCATTCGAAGTCACGGCGACAACCGAGGACGGGGCGATCATGGCGATCGAGCATCGGGAGGAGCCGATCGCCGCCGTTCAGTTCCATCCGGAATCGATCATGACGCTCGCCGACGGAGCCGGCCTGCGCATCGTGCGCAACGCGCTTGCCACCCTCCACGGCGACGTTGCGCACCCATCTGCACAGACCGCGCAAACGGCTTTGCGCGCGTAAATGCGCAAAGTCTTGCTGGAAGAAGAAAGAGAGATTTGGCGCCGCCGCAACAGTTGCACGCCGCACTCGTCCGTTAATCTTTGCGGGAACCGACTGCGGATCTCCGCATTATCCTCCCACACGACTTCTGGGTGTGAGGAGGAACATCATGCAGGCTTTCGTCAAAGTCCCGAACGCAAGTTGCGCCACGCTGGCTCTGCTCGCTTTCATCGCGCTACCGGGATCGGCATTGGCTCAGGACAATGGCGGCATCGGAGCGGGTGCCGGCGTGGGCATCGGCGGTGACAACGGGGTCGGCGTGGGCATTGGTGCCTCCGTTGGCGGCGGCAACGGCATCGGGGTTGGGGTCGACGCATCGGTTGGGGGCAATAACGGCGTCGATGCCGACGCCGGCGCCTCGGCCGGAGGTGGCGACGGCGTGGATGCCGGTGCCGACGCCTCCGTTGGCGGAAGCGACGGTGTGGATGCAAACGCGGGCGCCTCCGTGGGAGACGGTGACGGCGTGGATGCAGGAGCCAGCGCCTCGGTCGGCGGAAGCGGCGGGGTCGATGCGGGCGCCGGCGCTTCGGTTGGTGGAGGTGACGGCGTCGATGCAGGTGTCGGCGCGTCCGTCGGTGGCAGCGACGGTGTGAACGCCGGCGTCGGCGCCTCCGCGGGGGGCGGCAACGGCGTGGATGCCGGCGCAAGTGCCTCCGTTGGCGGCGGTAGCGGCGTGGACGCCGGGGTCGGCGCTTCCATCGGCGGTGGCGATGGCATCGACACCGGTGTCGACGTCGGAATCGGCGGCGGCGGATCCGGACCTGGCACCGGGACTCCGGGCACACCCGGCGGCGGAACGGACAGCGACACGGCGGGTGGTGGCGGCTCCACCGGTGGTGGCAATGCCACGGTCGGGTCCGGCGGCTCCGGCGCGACCGGCGGTGCCGGCTCCAGCACGAGTGCCTCGGCCGGGACCGCAGGCCCCGACACCGGCATGAGCCAACAGGTCGCCGGTCGTCTAAACTCCATGTCGGCGGCCGAACGTCAGGCCCTCCTGAGCCAGTGCGAGGAAGTCCTGGCTCACCCGGCGCGCTTCCAGGACTCGCTGGAAGATCTCTGCGTGTTGGCCAACGAGGTTCAGTAACACGCAGTCCCGAAAGCTTGACCCGTTCCGCGTTTCCCGGAACCACGGAGCGGGTCTAAGTTATTGTTTCGACGCGCTTTCGAACAGCCAGACGGTTTCCACTTGGCCTGGAAGCGCTCCAGGGTTCCCTCCCACTGCCCCGCCTCGCGCGGGGCATTTTTTTCGAGACACCTGTCTTGCGGAAAGCTCGGCAGGGAACGGTCTTCGCGACAAGATTCCGTCGATTTATTTTAAACTTAAAACTAATTGCTTGATCGGATAGGCTCGGGGTCGACCGGCCTTGCCCGGGCAATGCAGTTGAAGGTGACCGCGATGGCCTCCCCTCATCCCACAGAGATCGGCTACGCCGACTATCTTCGTCTCGACCAGGTCCTGAACGCGCAGGATCTCCAGAGTGCCAAGGTCGGGCGCGAGGCGCACGACGAGATGTTGTTCATCATCATCCACCAGACCTACGAACTCTGGTTCAAGCAGATCCTGCACGAGATCGACCGGATTCAGGCCAATTTCGCTCACGAGACCATCGACGATTGGCGGATGGGCCAAATCCTGCACTCCGCATTGCGGGTCAACGAGATCCTGAAGCTGCTGGTACGCCAGATCGACGTGCTGGAAACCATGACGCCCCAGGACTTCCTGGAGTTTCGCGACCTGCTCACCTCCGGTTCCGGCTTCCAGTCGCTGCAATTCCGGCTGGTGGAAACCCGTCTCGGGCTCAGCCCGGAGCATCGGCTGCTTTACGACGGCACCGGCGTGCACAGCCGTCTGAAAGCGGAAGAAAGCGCGCTGCTAACCGAGGCGGAAAACCGTCCGTCGCTGGTCGAACAGCTCGATACCTGGCTCTCGCGCACGCCGTTCGTGAAGGCCGGAAGCTTCGCCTTCTCCGAGGCCTATCGCAAGGCGGTGCTGGATTTCCTCACCAAGGACATCCAGACGCTGCGCTCCAACCAGGGACTCAACGCCGATCAGCGCGAGGCGGAGGCTCTGGCGCTGGAAAAGGCGAAGACCTCGTTCAAGGCGCTGTTCGATCCCGAAGCCCATTCCGATGCCTGGCGCATGTCGCCCCAGGCGGTGCAGGCCGCCCTGTTCATCACGGTCTATTCCGACCGGCCGGTTCTGCACGTTCCCAGCCGCATTTTCCAGACGCTGATGGACATCGACGAGACCATGACGCTCTGGCGCTACCGCCATGCGCTCATGGTCCAGCGAATGATCGGCGTGAAGATCGGCACCGGCGGCTCGTCCGGCCATGATTATCTGCGCCAGACGGCGGAGAAGCACCGGATCTTCTCCGACCTCTTCCACCTGTCGACCTATCTGATCCCGCGCTCCGCGCTTCCCGCGCTGCCGGCCGACGTGGAACGCATGATGGGCTACGTCTACGCCGAGGAGCCGGCGGAGTGAGCCTCGACCTGACCGCACATTTCAGCCGCTTCCTGGGGGCCGCTCCCGGGCGCATTCACCTGGCGGCCCACAGCCATCACTACTGGCCCGACGCGAGCGCATCGGGTCAGGAGCGCGCCTGGGCCGATGCCGCCCGCCTTGCCGACCAGAAATGGTCGACGGTGTTCGAAGAGGTGGTTCCGGCGGTGCAACAGGCGATCGCCGCCCGGCTCTCCCTGCCCGACCCCACGACAATCACGTTTGCGCCCAACACCCACGAGTTCCTGAAGCGGCTGTTGTCCTGCTTTCCGGCGGACCGGCCGGTCCGGATCCTGTCGAGCGACGCGGAGTTCCATTCCTTCTCCCGCCAGACCGCCCGGCTGGAAGAGGATGGACTCATCGTGGTGGACCGGGTGACGGCGGAACCGTTCGACACGCTGGCCGACCGGCTGTGCGAGAAGGCCGCCGCCGGCGGCCACGACATGGTGTTCGTGAGCCAGGTCTTCTTCTCCTCCGGCGCCATCGGGCCGGACATCGCCGCGCTGGCCGCCGCCGTACCGGACCCGGAGACGTTCGTGGTGGTGGATGGCTATCACGGCTTCATGGCGGTACCGACCGACCTGTCCGCCGTCTCGCAGCGGATTTTCTATGTTGCCGGCGGCTACAAATACGCCATGAGCGGCGAAGGCGCCTGCTTCCTGCACTGTCCACCCGGCTACGGCCCCAGGCCGCGCGATACCGGCTGGTACGCCGCCTTCGCCGCCCTTGAGGAGGCCGGCGGCGGGGTCGGCTACTCCCGCGACGGTATGCGCTTCTTCGGCTCCACGTTCGATCCGAGCGGGCTCTATCGCATGCAGGCGGTGTTTGCCTGGATGGACGAGATCGGGCTCACGGTCCCCGCCATCCACGCCCACGTGCTGGGGCTGCAGGACCGTTTCCTGGCCGGCACCGAGAAGGAGAAGATCGTGCCGCTCACCTCCGCCCGACTGGTGACGCCGGTGGGAGCGAACGTAAATCGCGGCCATTTCCTGACCTTCGAAACGCCGGATGCGGGCTCGCTGCATCGACGCCTGCTGGCGGAGAACATCGTCACCGACGTGCGGGGCGACCGGCTGCGCTTCGGGTTCGCCTGCTACCATACCGAGGCGAGCATCGACCGGGCGATCAAGCGAATCGCATCGGTGCTCCGGACCTGAACCGCGAAGAAGGATGAGGCCGAGACCCGCGCCGCACCGCAGAAATCGGAGCGTTAACCATTCATTAAGGTTTCCAACCTATCAACACACTCATCCAGCCCGCTGGATCCGAGTGGTTCATCCACTCCGTTTGACGCCTCCTTACTGATACTTTCAGAGCCGCCTGCGAAAAGGCGGCTCTTTTTTTGTCCGCTCGCTGCCGACGGGCGACCGGAAAAGCGCTCCGCACTTGTCCCGGGATTTCGCGAAGCCAGGGCGCGACCGCGCGCCGGCCGGAGGCTGCCCCCGCGGAGACATCGCGCAAAGCGCGACAGTCGTGAGCGAAAAGAACCCTCCCGGAAAAGCGCTCCCCACTTGTCCCGGGATTTCGCGAAGCCAGGGCGCGACCGCGCGCCGGCCGGAGGCCGCGCCCGCGCAGCCGTGGGCGGAGCGAACTGGCGTGAGCGAAAAAACGCAAAAAGGGCGCGACCGGTCTCCCGATCGCACCCCAGCGTGATGTCAGGCCAATGCAGCGTCCGCGCGTGCCGCGCGAAACCCGCCGGATCAGTTCCCGAGCAGGCCCTTGTACTTGTTCTTGAAGCGCGACACGCGACCGCCGCGGTCCATCAGGCGGGTCTCGCCGCCGGTCCAGGCCGGATGGGTGGTCGGGTCGATGTCGAGGCGAATGGTGTCGCCTTCCTCGCCGAAGGTCGAACGGGTCCAGAACTCGGTGCCGTCGGTCATCACGACCTTGACCCGGTGATAGTCGGGGTGAATGTCTTTTTTCATCGTTCGCTTCGCCTGATCGCGTGTGTTCGAATTCTTCTGCTCGCGGGCCCGGCCCGCCTTCGGCGTGCGCACGTCCGAAAAAACCGGGGCGCACGGCCTTGGAGCGGTCGTTGGATCGGCAAAGATCCCTTCCCGCGCCGGATCGTTCATTTTAGGGCAAAACGATAGGTTCCGCCACGAAAACACGATAAGGGCGCCGATATAGCCCGCGATCCCGGCCGGCGCAAGTGCCGGAAACGATGCGCGCGCGCCTGCGGTGAATGGCCACCCCCGCGTTGACAAGCGCGAAGCCTCGGGGGCAACACCAATCAGGGCGATTTGGCGCGCAACGCGCAAACGACAAGAAGAGGTCGACGTGGGACGAACGCAACGAGCCAGCGATGCCGAAAGTCCCGACCCGACTTCCGGTAAGCGCGGCAGACCGAAGCTCGGCCCCCTGAAGCTGCTGAAGCCCTATGTTCTGCGCTATCGCTGGCCCATGGCGGCCGCGCTGGTGGCGCTGATCGCCGCCTCCGGGGCGACGCTGGCCCTGCCGCTCGCCGTGCGGCGCATGATCGATCACGGTTTCAACCAGGCCGATTCCAGCTTCATCGACAAATATTTCATGATGCTGATCGTGGTGGTGACGGTGCTCGCGGTGGCGAGCGGCCTGCGCTACTACTTCGTCACCTGGATCGGGGAACGGGTAATGGCGGACGTCCGGGCCGACGTGTTCGCCCACGTCGCGCGGCTCTCCCCCGCCTTCTTCGATCGCACGCTGTCCGGCGAGATCGTCTCCCGGCTGACCGCCGACACCACCCAGATCAAGGCCGCCGTCGGGGCAAGCGCCTCGATCGCGCTGCGCAACCTGTTCCTGTTCGTCGGTGCGGTCTCCTTGATGGTGATCACGAGCCCGTGGCTTTCGGCGCTGGTGCTGGTCGCGATCCCGTTCATCGTGCTGCCGCTGGTGGCGTTTGGGCGGTCAGTCCGCCGCCGCTCGCGCCTGGCCCAGGACACGCTCGCCAATGCCTCCGCGTTCGCCACCGAGGCGATCGGCGCGGTCCGGACGCTGCAGGCCTTCACCGCGGAAGAGGCGGCCGCACGGCGCTACCAGGCCGACGTGGAGCTCGCCTTTCAAAATGCCCGCTCCGCGACGGCCGCGCGCGCGGTTCTGACGACGGTTGCCATGTTCATGGTCACCGCCAGCGTCGTCGTGGTACTGTGGGTCGGCGCCCAGGATGTGTTGGCCGGCAACCTCACCCCCGGCACGCTTGGCCAGTTCGTGCTCTATGCCGTGCTTGCCTCCAGCTCGCTCGGCCAGTTGAGCCAGGTCTGGGGCGAAGTCGCCCAGGCCGCCGGGGCGGCCGAACGGCTGGCCGACCTCCTGGACGAGCGGACCGAGATCGCCGCGCCTCAGCCTGCCGAGGCGTTACCCGTTCCGGCCCAGGGCCGCGTTCAGTTCGACCATGTCGGCTTCGCCTATCCGAGCGGAACCGACATGCCGGTTCTGCGCGAGGTCAATTTCGACGTGTCGCCGGGAACCACGGTCGCGATCGTGGGACCGTCCGGGGCCGGCAAGTCCACGCTGTTCCACCTGCTCCTGCGCTTCTACGATCCCGTCTCCGGCACGATCCGGATCGACGGCGTCGATGTGCGCGCCGCCGACCCGGCCGCCGTACGCGAGCGGATCGCGATCGTGCCGCAGGAATCGACGATCTTCGCAACCTCGATCCTGGAGAATATCCGCTTCGGTCGCCCCGACGCGACGGATGCCGAAGTCAAAGCCGCCGCGGAGGCCGCGCGGGTCGCCTCCTTCGTGGACGATCTCCCCGAGGGCTACGGCACAGCGGTGGGCGAGCGCGGCATCACCCTCTCCGGCGGCCAGCGCCAGCGGATCGCGATCGCCCGCGCGATCTTGAAGGACGCCCCTATCCTGCTCCTCGACGAAGCCACCAGCGCCCTTGATGCGGAAAGCGAAACGCTGGTCCAGGCGGCCCTGGAGCAACTGATGGTCGGGCGAACCACGCTGGTGATCGCGCACCGGCTCGCCACCGTACTCGCGGCCGACCGCATTCTGGTGCTCGACGGCGGCGAGCTGGTGGAGGAAGGCGACCACCACAGCCTGGTGGCGCAGAACGGCCTTTATGCGCGGCTCGCCCGGCTGCAATTCGACACCGCCCGCGGCGCCGACGTCACCAGCCGCCCGGCGCTGGATCCGGCTGCGGAATGAACCTTGCTCGCCAGCGTCTTTGACGCTCGTGCCGAGCTTTGCGCGCGGCGCGGCGGCCGACCAGGTGAACCTGGTGATCTGGCGCTGGAACATCGCCTGTGGCGACCGGCTGGAGCCGATCGACGACGAGGGCCGGTTGTCGCTTTGACGTCGAACGGGCGCACCGGAGTGCGCCGCGACGCTCTAACGCTGCGTCAGCTTCAGCTCGATGCGCCGATTCTGGGCGTAGGCTTCCGGGGTGTCGCCCTCGGCGATGGGCTGATACTCGCCGAAGCCGGCCGCGACCAGCCTGTCCGGCGGCACGCCATTGGAAATCAGATATTTGACCACCGAGATCGCCCGGGCGGCCGAGAGCTCCCAGTTGGACGCGAAACGGCCACCGCTGATCGGGCGAGCGTCGGTGTGGCCATCGACGCGCAGCACCCAATCGATGTCGGGAGGGATCTCGTTGCCGAGCTGGATCAGCTCGTTCGCCAGCGTGTCCAGCTCTTCCTGGCCGCCCGGATTGAGCTCATCGGAGCCGGAGGGAAACAGCACCTCGGACGGAAACACGAACCGATCGCCCACCACCTTGATGTTGGAGCGATCCGACAGGAGCTGGCGCAGCCGGCCGAAGAAGTCGGAGCGGTAGCGCGAGAGCTCCTGGACGCGCTGGGCAAGCGCCACGTTGAGGCGCCGGCCGAGATCGGCAATTTTCGCTTGGCTTTCCTGATCGCGATTCTCTGAGGCCGCAAGCGCCGATTCCAGCGCCGCGATCTGGCGGCGAAGCGCGGTGAGCTGCTGGTTCAGAAGCTCCACCCGCGACAGGGCCTGCTGGCTGAGCTGCTGCTCCTCGGCGAGCTGGTCGGCAAGAATACCGGCGTTGTCGTCGTCGCCTTCCGCCTGAAGGGCGGCAATCCGGTTCTGCAGCGTCGCCTTTTCGCCTTCCGTTTCGGAAAGCGAGGCCTGCAGCACGGCGAGCTGATCCTCCAGGCTGCCGGAATTGGCGCGTTCGAGCGCAAGCAGCTCGGTCAGCTCCGCGATCTGGGCATTCAGACGATTGAGCGCATTGTCCTTGCCGGTGATCTCCTGGCTCAGGAAGAACTGTGCCAGCATGAAGACCGACAACAGGAAGATGATCACCAACAGAAGCGTCGCCATCGCATCGACGAAGCCCGGCCAGTAGTCCGGGCGCGGCTGACGGCGGCGGGTGGCGCTCAACGGCATCGGTCAACCTCGTTGCGGGCGGATGCGCTCTCGCTGTTCATTCCATCCGGACGAAAAACCGGCCCCCACTTTTCATCGTCCGGCTCCAGATCAATCCTCGACCCGACGGCCGGCGCCGGCGTGAGCGCCGATCTATCTCTCGTCCTGCTCCAGGGCGGCGTTGAGGCGCTCCAAAAGGCGCTCGATGCGCGCATTCTGCTGCGCTTGGCCCTCCGCCCAATCGCGCATCAGCTTCTGCTCGCTGCGCAGATGATTCACCAGCCCCTGGATACCTTCGGCCAGATTGGCGAGCGCCTGGGTCGCCGGTGGCGTGGCCGAGGCGCCGGTCTCCTTCATGGTCCGGTTCAGGCGATCGATCGCCTGCTGCAATCCGGCGGCCGAAATCGGCGCCCCCTCGCCCGGTCCCTGCTCGGTTCCGATTTCCGTCAGGGTCGACAGCCAGTCTTCCAGATCCGTGTAGAACCGGTTCTGGGCCTGACCCGCCTGCAGATCGAGAAAGCCGAGAATCAACGAGCCCGTCAGGCCGAACAGCGACGACGAGAAGGCCGTGCCCATACCCGTCAGCGGTGCCTCCAGGCCGGCCTTGAGATCCTGGAACACCACCGCCGCATCGCCGGCGCCGACATCGAGATTCTGGATCGTAGCCCCGACCGAGCTCACCGTCTGCAACAGACCCCAGAAGGTGCCGAGCAGGCCCAGGAAGACCAGAAGGCCGGTCAGGTAACGGCTGATGTCGCGCGCCTCGTCGAGGCGGGTCCCTATCGTGTCGAGAATGGAGCGCATCACAGGGGCGCTCAGCATGGTCTCTTCCGAGCGCCCGCCGAGCAGGCTTGCCATCGGGCCGAGCAGCACTGGCGCGCGCCGGTCCGTCGCCTGACCCTCACGGTAGCGGTTGACCCACCCGATCTCCGGATAGAGACGCACCACCTGGCGGAAGGCGAGCGCGATGCCAATCAGCCCGACGCAGACGATCAGGCCGTTGAGGCCGGGATTGCTCATGAACGCGGTGGCGATCGGCCGATACAAAATCAGGCCGACAAACAGCGCGATCACCAGAAAGATGACCATACGCACGAGATAGACGTGCGGGCTGGACAGGCGATACGGGTCTCGATCTCGGGCCATGGATCAGCTGCCTTGCAATGCAGCGGCCACAGATAGCCGGTTTGGTGGAGAAAACGAACCTGTGATTTTATCGCTAGCGTTAATTCTTATGCCGCGCCGGCCGGTTGCGCCCTTTTCAGAAGGGCCAGCAGATCGCGATGGATCAATTCCGTGCCGACCGCGATCTCCCCGGTCTCGAAGATCCGATCGCGCCCGGCAAGGTCGCTGACGAAGCCGCCGGCCTCGCGCACCATCAGCATGCCGGCCGCCATGTCCCAGGGTTTCAGGCCGTGCTCCCAGAAGGCGTCGTAGCGCCCCGCCGCAACCCAGGCGAGGTCGAGCGCCGCCGCTCCGGCACGGCGAATGCCCGACACCTCGTTCATGATCACCCGAAGCTCGCCCAGGAACCGGGCGTGATCGCCACGGCCCAGATGCGGAATGCCGGTCGCGATCACCGCGTCGGCGAGATCGCGCCGGGCGGAGACGCGGAGCCGCCGGTCGTTCAGAAACGCGCCGCGACCGCGCTCTGCCACGTAGAGCTCGTCGCTGACCGGGTTGAGGATCACGCCCGCCATGATCTGGCCCTGGCGCTCCAGCGCGATGGAAACCGCAAAAATCGGGATGCCGTGCAGGAAGTTGGTCGTGCCGTCGAGCGGATCGACAATCCAGCGATGCTGGGGATCGCTGCCTTCGGTGACGCCGGATTCCTCCATCAGGAAGCCGTAGCCCGGCCGCGCCTTCTGCAATTCGGCGCGGATGATATCCTCCGCCTTGCGGTCGGCCGCGGAGACGAAGTCGCCCGGCCCCTTGCGCGAAACCTGGAGGTTCTCCACCTCGCCGAAATCGCGCGCGAGCGCGCGGCCGGCCTTCATCGCCGCCTGCACCATGACGTTCAGGATCGCCGAACGCGCCATCGCATCCTCACTTGCGTGTCCATCAAGAAGAGACCGGAGCCGACGCTCCGATGATGGGAGTTAGGGCATGCCCGTTCGGATTGAACCGATCCGAACCGAAAGGAATTGCCCAACCTATTGAAACCGAGCCCATTTCTTGTCGCTCAGATGTTTCCATCCGAGCGAAAAAAGCTCTCTAGTCCGCCCGCCGCACGTAGGTGATGTCGGAGGTATCGACCACCACCTTCTCGCCGGCCGCGATGAACGGCGGCACCATCACCTTGACGCCATTCTCCAAGACCGCCGGCTTGTAGGACGACGAGGCGGTCTGGCCCTTCACCACGGCATCGGCCTCGGCGATCTCCAGCGTCACATGCTGAGGCAGCGTGATGCCGATGGGCCGTTCCTCGTAGAGCTCGACCGTGACGGTCATGCCGTCCTGCAGGAAGGCGCTGCGCTCGCCGACGAAGTCCTGCGACAGCATGATCTGATCGTAGGTGTTGGTGTCCATGAAGACGAGATTGTCGCCTTCCGGATAGAGATACTGGAAGTCCTTCTGCTCAAGCCGGACGCGCTCGATCGTATCGGCGGAGCGGAAGCGCTCGTTGAGCTTGCGCCCATCGATCAGATTTTTCAGCTCGACCTGGGCGAACGCGCCACCCTTGCCCGGCTTCACGTGCTGGACCTTTACCGCCGCCCAGAGCGTGCCCTGGTGCTCAATCACATTGCCCGGTCGGATTTCGTTACCGTTGATCTTCATCGTTGCCGCCTTGCCGGATGGAAGAATGCGCCACGCGCCCGGGCGGCCATCGCCGTCCGCCGTTTGCGAAGCAAAAAGGAATTGACGGCCTCTGGACCACAAAGACCGGCAGGTTTCAAGAGGGAGCCGCGCTCAGCCGTGCCACCACGCCTTGGCCCGACGCTCGGCGGCGTCGCGGACGGACTGGGACAAACTCTCCACATAGGCATCGAGCCAGACGTCGGAAATGCCCCGCGCCTTGGCAATCGTGTGCCACATGGTGGCCTCCACCGGATCGGGGTCCACCCCCCGACCAGTCGCCAGCAGCCGCGCCAGCCGGTTCATGGCGACCGGGTTGCCCGCCCGCGCCGCCCGGTCGAACCAGACCGCCGCCGCGGCCTCGTCCGCCTCCGTGCCCACACCCTTGAACAGGCGAATGGCATATTCGACCTGGGCACCTTCGTTGCCGGCGATCGCGGCGCGCAGCATCAGCTCCGTCGCGCGCTGATCGTCCGGCACGACGCCGGTGCCGTTGGCGTAGAGCAGACCGAGCGCATAGGCCGCTTCCGCGTTGCCGCTGTCCGCCGCCTTGGTCAGCAAGCGTGCGGCTTCTTCGGCATCACGGGTGCGGCCACCGCGCCCTTCCAGCTCCAAAAGGGCGAGGTTATAGGCCGCCTCGGCATTGCCGTCGTTCGCCGCCTGCTCGAACAGCGAGGCCGCCTTGGAGAGATCCTTCTCCACGCCGGTGCCGTTCAAATAGAGCAGCGCCAGCCGGTATTGCGCGTTGGTCTCCCCCTCGGCAGCGGCAAGCGCGTACCAGTCGGCGGCGGCGGCGAGATCCTTCTCCACCGCATTCCCGTCCTGATAGAGCACGCCGAGCAGCGTCTGCGAGACCGGATCTCCCGCCTGGGCCTTGGCCAGTGCCACTTTGAAGGCGGTCAGGAAATAGCCGCGCTGGTAGGCGCCATAGGCAATATCGGCGTCGGAAGCCGCACTGCCCGCCTCCGCGGATGCCTGATCGGGGGAAACCGCCGCATCGTTCGCAGGCGCATTCTCCGAGCCTTCGCCGTCGGAGGCAGTCACAGTGCCGGAGCTCGCCTGCCCCTCCGCCTGGGTGTCGGCAGCGGCCGCGCCATCGGCCGGCGCAGTCTCGTCCGCTTCCCGCCTCAGCAGCGTCGAGGGGTCGACCCGGACCACGCCCGGACGATCGAACACCGGCGTATGCGGCGGAACGGCGATCGACATGGTGAGCGTGCGGCCCCGCCTTGAGGGATCCTGCTCAAGCGTCAGATCGCGCCCTTCGATCGCGCTCGACGGCTGATCGATGGGACCGACCGGCTCTTCGAGGAGGTCCTGTGCCCGCGCATCACCCGGCACAGCCGCCAGCGGAGCGTCGTCTTGAGCCCAGACGGGCCCAACCAACACCGCCGCCGCAAGCACGATCAGGGGCGCCCACCGGATCATGCCGGGATCGTCCCCTCATCGATCGCCGCATTGAGAGCGGCGACCGCCGCGGCCGGCCCATCGGGATATTTCCACACCGCATCGCGTGCGGCGACGAACTCCACGCCTGACGCCGCAAGCTCCTCGGCCTCGCCCAGATCGCGCCCGATCAGCGCAATCGCCGGCACTTCGAAAAGCTCCGCCCACCAGGTCGCGAGTTCAACGGCCGCCGGTTCGGCGGCATCGGTGTCCGGCCGGTCCAAACGCCCGAAGAAGACGTAGTCGGGATCGAGCTCGCCCAGCACCATGGCCTGATGGCGCCCGGTCGCGCCGCCCGCGCCCACCACACCGTTCGGCCGGAAGCGTTCCAGCGCGGCGGAAAGATCCTCCACCCCGCTATCGACATGAACCCCGTCGGCCCGGACCCGACCGGCCACGCGGCTGTCGCCACGCAAAAGCGCGGCCGCGCCCGCGGCCTGAGCGGCGGCGACCATCGGCGCGGCAAGTGTCTGAATCGTCTCGGGTCCGCCGTCACCGGCATCGATGATCACAGCGGCGACGTCCCCTCCGGCAAGCGCCGATTCCAGACGTGCGGGATCGATCGGCTCAGGGCCGGTAATGGGAGCGACAAGAACGAGGCGGGTGCGGTCCATGGCGCGATCCTTCCCCGACCATCATGGCAAGCTGGTGGCGGCGGACGATGGAGAAGGGCTTCTTCCGACCGCCGCGACATCCGAACTGAAAAGGAGGGGGGGAACCAGCCCCCTCCTCATGCGACTCGACTTTTTCGCCGTTACGCCGCGGCGCGTTCGGCGGCGTCCGACCAAGTCCCGAGCGCGGCAAGCGAGTTCATCTTGGCGCGATGCGTGAAGGCGCGCTGGGCCGCCGCGACATTCTCCGTCTTGCCGCCCCAAACCTTCAGTGCCGCCTGCTGCAGCGCTCGGCCGTAGGAGAAGGTCAGCTTCCAGGGCAGACCGCCCTGCGCGTTCATCAGCGAGAGGTGCTTGGTGGCGTCCTCGTCCGACTGCCCGCCGGAGAGGAAGGCGATGCCCGGTACCGCCGAAGGCACGCACTGCTTCAGGCACGTCAGCGTCATCTCGGCAACCTGTTCGGCCGGTGCCTGGGTCGGGCACTTCTGGCCGGCGATCACCATGTTCGGCTTCAAGATCATGCCTTCCAGCGACACGTTGGCATAATAGAGCTCGTCGAACACCGAATTCAGCGTCCACTTGGTGACGTCGAAGCAACGCTCGATGGTGTGGCTCGCCTCCGGGCCGTCCATCAGCACTTCCGGCTCCACGATCGGCACGATGCCGGCTTCCTGGCAGAGGGCTGCGTAGCGGGCGAGCGCGTGGGCGTTGGCGTGGATGGCGTTGTGGCTCGGCGTCGACGCGGAGATCTCGATCACCGCCCGCCACTTCGCGAAGCGCGCGCCGAGCTTGTAATATTCGTTCAGCCGTTCGCGCAGACCATCCAGGCCTTCCGTGACCTTCTCGCCCGACTGCAGCGCCAGAGGCTTGGCGCCCATATCGACCTTGATGCCCGGAACCGCGTCGGCCGCCTTCAGGAGGTCCACCAGCGGGGTGCCGTCCGCGGCCTTCTGGCGGATGGTCTCATCATAGAGGATGACGCCGGAGATGTAGTTCTTCATCGCCTCGTCGGCACGGAACATCATCTCGCGATAGTCGCGCCGCGCGTCCTCGGTCGATTCCAGTCCGATCTGGTCGAACCGCTTCTTGATCGTGCCGGAGCTTTCGTCCGCGGCCAGAATGCCCTGCCCGTCGCGGACCATGGCGGCTGCAATATCTTCCAGGCGTTCGCTCATCGTTCCACCCTCCATCATCTGAAATACCGGTCGGGCCTTTGCGATCGGGCCCGTCTTGATCGAGAACCCGCAGGTTCGAGTTTCTTCTCGAAGCAGACGCTCAACGCTAGAGCGAACGTCCGAAGTCATGACACCGCAATTTCGAATGGAAAACCGGTTCCCGCTTTTCCAGAAATTGCTCTAGCTCTTCTTGAGCGCCTGGACGCCCGGCAGCGACTTGCCCTCAAGCCACTCCAGGAAGGCGCCGCCGGCCATGGAGACATAGCTCATCTGGTCGGCCACGCCCGCGCGGTGCAAGGCCGCCACCGTGTCGCCGCCCCCGGCGACGGAGGTCAGCTTGCCGGCCGCCGTCCGCTTGGCGACATGCTCGGCGACCGCCAGCGTGGCGCGGTCGAACGGGGACACCTCGAAGGCGCCGAGCGGACCGTTCCACAGAAGCGTCTTGGCGGTCGAGATCTCTGCGTTCACGATCTCCGTGGAGGCCGGCCCGATGTCGAGAATCATAGCGTCCTCGGGCATGGCGTCGAGGCCGACATTCCAGGCTTCGGCCCCCTCCTCCAGCGCCTGAGCGACGGTGGCGTCCTTGGGCAGCACGATGGTGCAGCCGGTCTCCTCGCCGCGCAGCACGATGCGCCGCGCAAGATCCGCCTGCTCCGGCTCGTAGAGCGACTTGCCGACATCGCCGCCATGAGCCGCGACGAACGTGTTCGCCATCGCGCCGCCGATCACGATCGCATCCATCTTCTCGCAGAGATTTTCCAAAAGCGCGATCTTGGTGGACACCTTGGCGCCGCCGACGATCGCCACCACCGGACGCTCGGGCTTTTCGCAGGCCTTGGTGAGGGCGGCGATCTCCGCTTCCATGGCGCGGCCGGCATAGGCCGGCAGCTTGTGGGCAAGGCCCTCGGTGGAGGCGTGTGCGCGATGGGCGGCGGAGAAGGCGTCGTTCACGTAGACGTCGCCGTTGGCGGCCAGCGCCTCGACGAAGGCCGGCTCGTTGGCCTCTTCGCCGGCGTGGAAACGGGTGTTCTCCAGGAGGAGGATCTCGCCCGGCACCATGTTGTCGATCGCGGCCTTCGCCGCCTCGCCGATGCAATCGTCGGCAAAGCCGACCGGCTTGCCGAGCACGCGGGCGATGGTGTCCACGATCGGCTTCAGCGATTCCGCGTCGACCCGCTTGCCTTTCGGACGGCCGAAATGCGCCAAAAGGATCACCTTGGCGCCCTTGTCGGCGAGTTCCTTGATGGTCGCCGCCGCGCCTTCGATGCGGCTGGCATCGCTGACGGTCCCGTTCTTGACGGGAACGTTGAAATCGACGCGGGTCAGAACCCGTTTGCCGTCTACCGTGGCGTCATCGAGGGTTCGGATCTCGGTCATGGTCCTGGCCTGATTGTTCTTCTTGACGATCGGTGGCGCACGAACCGCGCCACCGGCACATCCTAGAGCGAGTAAGGGCGGCACAATAGCGAACGCCCCTGCTCTAAGTATTTGTTCTGCCGCAATTTCGAGCGGGAAACCGGTTCCCGCTCTTGCCGACATGGCTTCAGCTTCAATCGGTCGAGCCAATCCTTTCGTTCAGACCGCTTCGGTCCGAACGGGAAACGCTCTAGATCAGCTTGGCCATCGCGACGGCGGTGTCGCTCATCCGATTGGAGAAGCCCCACTCGTTGTCGTACCAGGACAGCACCCGGCAGAAATTGCCGTCCATGACCTTCGTCTCCGGCGTGGCGAACACCGAGGAATGCGGGTCGTGGTTGAAGTCCATCGACACGAGCTTGTCGTCGGTGAAGCCGAGAATGCCCTTCAGCTCGCCCTGGGCGGCCGTCCGGATGGCATCGTTGATCTCGTCGGGGGTGACGTCGCGCCCGGCTTCGAAGGTGAGGTCCACCACCGAGACGTTCGGGGTCGGCACCCGGATCGACACGCCGTCGAGCTTGCCGTTCAGCTCAGGCAGCACCAGGCCCACGGCCTTCGCCGCCCCGGTCGAGGTCGGGATCTGGTTCATCGCCGCCGCACGGGCCCGGTAGAGATCCTTGTGCAGGGTATCCAGCGTCGGCTGGTCGCCGGTGTAGGAGTGGATCGTCGTCATGAAGCCGCGCTTGATGCCGAACGCCTTGTTGATGACGTAGGCGACCGGCGCCAGGCAGTTGGTCGTGCACGAGGCGTTGGAGACGACGAGGTCGTCCTTGGTCAGCGCGCTGTCGTTGACGCCGAAGACGATCGTCTTGTCGGCCCCGGAGGCCGGCGCGGAGACCAGCACGCGCTTGGAGCCATTTTCCAGGTGGAGCGCGGCCTTGTCGCGGGCGGTGAAGATACCGGTGCATTCCAGCGCCACGTCGACGCCGAGATCTCCCCAGGGCAGCGCCTTCGGATCGCGCTCCGCCGTCACCTTGATCGGGCCGGTCCCGACATCGATCGTATCACCGTCGACCTTGACGGTGCCCGGAAAGCGGCCGTGGACCGAATCGTAGCGCACAAGATGCGCATTGGTCTCGACCGGGCCGAGATCGTTCACGGCGACGACCTGGACGTCGCTGCGTCCGGACTCGACGATCGCACGGAGCACATTGCGGCCGATCCGGCCGAACCCGTTGATGGCGACGCGTACGGTCATGGCGTCCTCTCACCTCTTCTTTTCGAGCGTTTACCCAGCAAATTCATGCGCATCTGATGCATCGGATTGCGCGAAAGGAAAAGCGCAAACTTCCGGGATCAGACGCTACTCGGCCGCAAATCGTTCCTTCACAAGCGCCACAACCGCGTCCGGCGTGATGCCGAAGTGCTCGTAGAGGACCTCCGCCGGCGCGCTTGCACCAAATCCGGTCATGCCCACGAAGACGCCATCCGTTCCGATCAGGCGATCCCACCCCATCCGAACCGCCGCCTCGATGCCGACATTGACGGCCGACTGACCGATCACCTCGGCCCTGTAGTCGGCCGATTGACGCTCGAACAGCTCGAAAGACGGCACCGAGACCACGCGGGTCGAGATCGCTTCCATCTCCAACAGCCCCTTCGCCTTAATGGCGAGCGAAACTTCCGAGCCGGTGGCGAACAGGGTCACGGCTGCGTGATCGCTGCCCGCGGCGGCGATTTCGTAAGCGCCGCGGCGGCAGCGGTTGCCCTCGTTGTCCTCGGCGCGCAGCGGCTCGCAGTTCTGCCTTGTCAGCGCAAGCAGCGTCGGCCCTTCGGTGCGCGACAGCGCGATTTCCCAGGCTTCGGCGGTTTCCACCGCGTCCGCCGGACGCAGCACCACCAGGTTCGGGATCGCTCGCAGCGCGGCCAGATGCTCCACCGGCTGATGGGTCGGCCCGTCCTCGCCCAGCCCGATGGAATCATGGGTCATCACATAGACGACCCGCACGCCCATCAGCGCCGCAAGCCGGATCGAGGGCCGGCAATAGTCGGAAAAAACCAGGAAGGTTCCGCCGTACGGGATCAGGCCGCCATGCAGCGCCATGCCGTTCATGGCCGCCGCCATGCCATGTTCGCGCACGCCCCAGTGGACGTAGCGACCACCATAATTCTCCGCCGAGGCGATCGTCTGCGCCTTGGTGCGGGTGTTGTTGGAGCCGGTGAGATCTGCAGAACCGCCGACCGTCTCCGGCACTTCCGCGTTGATCGTTTCCAGCACCAGCTCGGAGGCCTTGCGGGTGGCGAGCGTCGGCCGCTCGCGCGCAATGCGGGTGCGCAGCTCGGCCATGACGTCAGCGAAGTTCGGCGGCAGATCGCCGCGGATCCGGCGATCGAACTCCGCGCGCCGATCCGGCTCCAGCGCCTGATAGCGCTTTTCCCATTCCTTGCGGGCGTGGCCGGAGCGCAGCCCGGCGATGCGCCAAGAATCGCGGATGTCGGCCGGAATCTCGAATGGCTCGTGGCGCCAGCCGAGCGCATCGCGGGTGGCGGCGGCTTCCGCGGCACCGAGCGGAGATCCGTGGGAAGCGGAGGTTCCCGCCTTGTTCGGCGAGCCGTAGCCGATGATCGTGCGGCAGGCGATCAGAGTCGGACGGTCGCTGGTCTGGGCCGCCTGGAGCGCGGCCAGAATATCCGCCGGGCTGTGGCCGTCGACCCGGGTGGCGGCCCACCCCACCGCCTCGAACCGCTTCACCGCGTCGCCCGATTCGGCGAGATCGAGCGGCCCGTCGATGGAGATCTTGTTGTCGTCGTAGAGCACGATCAGCCGGTTGAGCCGCATGTGGCCGGCGATCGAGATCGCCTCGTGGCTGATGCCTTCCATCAGGTCGCCGTCGGAGGCAAGCACGTATGTGCGATGGTCCACCAGATCGTCGCCGAACTCGGCGTTCATCATGCGCTCCGCCAACGCCATGCCGACGGCGGTCGCGATCCCCTGGCCGAGCGGCCCGGTGGTCGTCTCCACGCCCGCGCCGTGGCCATATTCCGGATGGCCCGCCGCGCGCGAGCCGAGCTGGCGGAACCGCTTCAACTCGTCGGTCGGAAAGTCGTCGTAGCCGAGCAGGTGCAGGATCGAGTAGAGCAGCATCGAGCCATGGCCCGCAGACAGGACGAACCGGTCGCGGTCGGGCCAGTGCGGCAGGCTCGGATCAAGCTTGATGATCGACGAAAACAGAACCGTGGCGACGTCCGCCGCGCCCATCGGCATGCCGGGATGGCCGGCCTTGGCAGTTTCGACGGCGTCGATCGCAAGCGCCCGGATCGCGTTCGCCATCGAATTGTGTTTGTCGAGATCGATCATCATGAACTCCGCCGATGTCCCGGCCGTCGTCGTGGCGTGGGGCGGCTCTAGAGGCTGTTATAAACTTGGAATAGAGGCTGCGTTGGCGAGAGAGGGGCGAGCGACAAGAGAAAGACAATCCGAATACTCGACGTATTGGCGAGCCTCTCGACGCATTGGCCGCTTCTCTCTCCACCCCTTCGGGCCGGCGGCGCAGCCCCATTCGAAGGTCATAACAGCCTCTAATTTACGGTCTGTGGGAACTCTGGTCGCGCATGGCTGGTCCGGCTTTCGAGGTTTCCGACCTTTTGGCGACGGCGCCGTTCAATACCAAGTCGCCGACCCGAGTCAACGCAAGCCGGTCCCCAGCCGATCCACAACCGCACCTGGGCGGGCCTACCCACAACGCGTGCTGCCAACGATGCCTGCTTCACGCAGAACTGGATGCACGAACGCAAACCGGCTGATATGGCTATGGAATCGGGAGTTCTGAGGAAAAGCTGCCGCCATGGCGGACCGTTCGGCCATCGACGACGCATTCGAAAAGCTGACCAATGCCCTGGACCGGCTTGAGGCGGCCATCAATCGGCGTGTGGACGCCGATCACCGCCGCGCGAGCCTGGAAGACGAGGTCCAGAGATTGACGGAGGACCGTTCCGAATTGGCCGGTTCGCTGGACCGCTCCGAAGCGCGCGCCAATCGCCTGGAAGAGACCAATCGGGACGTTTCCCGCCGGCTGGTGACGGCCATGGAAACCATTCGCACGGTCCTCGACAAGCACGGCGGATAGCGCGCGCACAGCGAAAAGGGCCTCGCCCGCCACTGCGCGCCGACAACTTAAATCGTTGACCGCACTGGTGTTTCGTGCTTTCGGAGCGAAAAATTCGCGCACGATGCTCAATTGGCGAGTCCGAATCGCAGAGGTGGAGCATTGGACGGCCCCCAGAGAGCGTTTCCAGGCCAAGCGGAAATCGGGTGCCCGTCCGGAAACGCGTCGAAACAAGAACTTAGATCCGCGCCGGTTTTCTGCCGGGATTTCGCGCTTATCTACTAAAAGAATCAAACACCTCTGCCAGGTCGACGGGGTTACCGCCGGCACGGCGCCAAGACCATAAGGGCACATGCATGTCCCACATCACCGTCCCCATCAACGGTCGTTCCTACCGCATGGCCTGCGATGACGGGGAGGAAGAGCGCCTGACCGCGCTGGCGGAGCGATTCGACGGGGCCATTTCGGAGCTGCGCGCCGCATTCGGCGAGATCGGCGATCAACGCCTCACCGTCATGGCCGGGATCAAGGTGACCGATTCGCTGGTGGAGGCGGAACGCCGGATCGCGGCGCTGACGGCCGAGGTGCAAACCTTGAAGGAGTCCCGCGACGCGGTGCTCCAGAGCCAGCACGAGCGCGAGGTGGACATCGCCCACCGCGTGACGTCCGCAGCCGAGACCATCGACGGCTTCGCCAAAAGCCTCAACACCAGCGTGCGCACGGACCGCGACGGCTGATCGCAGCTCGGCCGCTCGGATCCGCGTCGAGCCAAGGCCCCAATTCGGGGGTTGCCTCGCGCTTCGCATTGCCGCAGCGCTACGTCAGCCGAATGTGGCCGCTACCCCCATGCGGAGTGCCCGATGAGCGACGTGATGCCCCCTCTGGCCCAAGCGGGCGATATCCCGCGCCTGTTCGATGCGCTGCAGTTTGCCGCCCGCGCCCATGCCAATCAGCGCCGCAAAGGGGCCGCGCAGGAGCCTTATATCAACCATCTGATCGAGGTCGCGAAGCTGGTCGCCGACGCCACCGGCGGCAGCGACACCGATCTCGTCATCGCCGCGCTCCTGCATGACGCGATCGAGGATACCGGCACCACCTATGGCGCGCTTGCCGCGCATTTCGGCCCACGCGTCGCCGAACTGGTCCGGGAAAATTCCGACGACATGGCGCTGCCGAAGCCGGAGCGCCGCCGGCGGCGTATCGCGGAAGCGGCGCACAAATCCGACGGCGCCAAGATCATCAAGATCGCCGACCTGATCTCCAATGCCCGGGCGATGATCACCTCGCCGCCGGCCGGATGGGCGGTCGCCTGGAAACTCGACTATCTGGAAGCGACCCAAGCGCTCCACAACGAGTTGCAGGGCGTCAACGAGGATCTCGACCGGATTTTTTCCTCCGTGTTCGAGGAGGTACGGGAAGTCCTGACCGGCGATGGCCTTGCCGCCGACTCCGACGTACCAAGCGGCCCCGCCGCGCTGCTCGATTCCGCCCTCGGCCAAGCCGTTCACTTCGTCTATTTCGCCAACACCTCCGCGCATCCTCTGACCGAAGAGGATCGGACGCATTTCTATGCCCAGGTCGGCGAGCATTTTCCGTCTGTCACCTATATCGACGCCGAAGCCGTGTTCGACGGCGTGCGCCGGCCGGTGATCCTGGCGCGGATCCGCTCCGATTCGACCGAGGCCGTGGTCGCCCTCGCCCAACGCCTCTGCGTCGCTATGCATGAGCGCTTCATCGGGGTCGAGGTCGATGGCCGCTACATTCGGATCTATGCCGACGACACCGGCCAATAGCGCGCCGAGCACGGCACGGGAAGCGATCGAACGGGAACGAGATTTCCCTCAGTTTGTCGTCGGATCCCTCTTCGCTCCGGCGCGGGAAGCTCCTATATTGCGCTCAGGCGATACTGCGCGGTTCGACCGGAGACACGCATCCCCGGGGCCTTATCGATCTCCAAGGGAGCTGTCCCTGTCTCGACCCGTGGGTTGAGGCAAAACGGCGCCCACCTACACTGTAGGTTTCCCGGGATCGATTCCTCCGACGGCCGAGGCGGTTCGCCCACCGATTTTCAAGAGCGCCCCGCTAGGGCCTTGTCGCGAACGCCTTCGCGAGGGGGCTGGTGCGACGCGGGATCGCCTCTCACAGGGTGGCGCGGAACGCGAGCTGGCGCAGGATTGCGCGTGACGATCAGCTCTTCCTTTCCGGTTCCGCGCATGACCGGCAAGGGATCGTTTTGACCGATATCTCTCCCCCGACGGACATCGCGGCGAAGAAAGCCGCGATGCGCGCCATGGTCTTGGCGCGCCGTGCGACGCTGTCGCCGGCGGAGCGCGAGGCGGCGGCGCAGACGCTGGTGGATCAGCTTCCCGCCCTTCTTCTGCCGACCGAGCCGAGCTTGGTGGCCGGCTTCTGGCCGATCCGCGACGAGATCGACGTGCGGCCGCTAATGGCCGAGATCGCCGCCACCGGCCATCGTCTCGCCCTGCCCGCGATCGGCGCGGACGACCGGCTGGTGTTTCGCGAATGGGCCGACGGCGTGCCGCTCGACCCGGCGCGCTTCGGCACGTCGGAACCCGGCCAGGACAGCCCCGAATGCCATCCGACGCTGCTTTTGGTTCCGCTCGTCGCGTTCGACCGGGAAGGGATTCGCCTCGGCTACGGCAAGGGCTACTATGACGGCGCGATCGCGCGGCTTTCCGCCCTCGGCCCCGTGCGCACCATCGGCGTGGCCTTTTCGACCCAGGAGGTCGACGCCGTTCCGGCAGAACCCCACGACCGGCGGCTTGACGCGGTGCTGACCGAAGCGGGACTGTTGCGCTTTACTCTCAAGAAAACCGGAGATCCTGATGCGCCTTCTGTTCCTGGGTGACGTGGTCGGCCGCGCCGGCAGAACCGTCGTGACCGATCATTTGCCCGGGATCGTCGCAAACAGCCGGGTGGATTTCGTCGTCATCAACGGCGAGAACGCAGCCGGCGGGTTCGGCATTACCGAGGCGATCTGCCAGGAGCTCCTGGACGCCGGGGCCGACGTCATCACGCTCGGCAACCACGCCTGGGACCAGCGCGAGGCTCTCGTCTTCATCGAGCGCCAGCCGCGACTGGTGCGGCCGGCGAATTTTCCGCTCGGCACGCCGGGGCGCGGCGCCGATATCTTCACCGCCACCAACGGCGCGCGGGTGCTGGTCGCCAATCTGATGGGCCGGATCTTCATGGATCCGCTCGACGATCCGTTCGCGGCCATCGACCGGGTTCTGGACGGACTCACCCTCGGCCGCGACGTCGACGCCGTGGTGGTCGACGTTCATGCCGAAGCGACCTCGGAGAAGCAGGGCCTCGGCTATCATCTCGACGGCCGGGCGAGCCTGGTGGTGGGAACCCATACCCATGTGCCCACCGCCGATCACCGCATTCTGTCCGGCGGCACCGGTTATATGAGCGATGTCGGCATGTGCGGCGACTATGATTCCGTCATCGGCATGGAGAAGGACGAGCCGCTCGCCCGCTTCACCCGCAAGATCCCGCAGGCGCGGTATGCGCCGGCCAACGGCGCGGCGAGCCTTTCCGGCGTGGCCGTGGAGATCGACGACGTCAGCGGGCTTGCCACCAAGATCCAGCCGCTGCGGCTGGGCGGCGAACTCGCCGAAACCTGGCCGGAGCTGCTTGGCGACGCCCCGTCCGATCTCCTTGCGGCGATTTAATCTTTTAGAGCATCCGCAACGGCTTTCCGGAGCACCGGAAGCAGTTCCGCGTCGAACCACGGGTTCTTTCGGATCCAGCCATTGTTGCGCCAGGACGGGTGCGGCAACGGAATCACGGTGGGCTCGGAGGCGGCCATAATCTCACGAAACGCCCGCACCCGGTTGCTCAGCGACTGCTTGCGCCAGGCCGGCAGATGGTAGGCGTGGGAATAAAGGCCGACGGCGAGGATCAGCCGCAGACCGGACATCTCCGCGAAGACTTTGTCGTGCCACGTCAGAACACATTCGCGCCGCGGCGGCAGATCGCCGCCTTTCGCGTCCTGCCCGGGAAAGCAGAAGCCCATCGGCACGACGGAGACCCGCGACACGTCGTAGAAGGTCGCGACGTCGACCCCCATCCACTCCCGCAAACGATCGCCTGAGGCGTCCGTAAAGGGCTGGCCGCTGGCGTGCACCTTCGTTCCCGGCGCCTGTCCGCATACGGCGATCCGGGCCTTCGAGGCCGCGCGGATGACCGGACGCGGCGGGTGCGGCAACGGCCGCCCGAGCGGCGCCTCGGCGCAGATCCGGCACGCCCGGATCTCGCCCACCAAGCCGCCAAGCTCCGTGTCCGGCGGATTGGCAAGTTTGGACCAGTAGGGCATGTCTTTGACGTCAGGCATGGACCTCGGGGACAAATGATCCGGCGGCGATCAGAGGCTCACAGCACCGCGCTCGGCCGGCTGGCGATCCGATCGTGCCATTTTTTCAGACGGGCGAAGTCGTCGGGTATCCGAATCTTGGACAATTTCAGCGTATCGATCGCGACCAAAAGGGTGATGTCGGCGATCGAAAACGCGTCGCCGACGACGTAGCCGTTGCCGTCCACCTCGCCCTCAAGAAAGGCGAGGAAGGAGAAAATCTTGGCCTTGTTCGCCTCGCCCCATTCCGGGACCTGCGGAACCTCCAGTTCCCGCATGGCGGGGTGGATGTGCCGGAAGGCATATTGCGCGGGAAACAGCAGGCCGAACTCGATCCGGCGCTGCCACATCTCCACCAGCGCCTTTTCCTTAGGGTCCCGCCCGAACAAGGGCGGTTCGGGATGCGTCTCCTCGAAATAGCGGCAGATCGCCACCGATTCGGAGATCGCCGTGCCGTCATCGAGGACCAGAACCGGCAGCCGGCGCATCGGATTGATGCGAGCGAAGGGTTGGTCGAGATGCTCCTTCGCCATGATGTCGACCGGGACCGTCTCGATCACGACGTCCTTTTCGGCCAGAAAGATGCGAACGCGACGCGGATTGGCCGCGCGCGGCGCGTCATAGAGCTTCATCGGTCGCCCCTTCGCCGGTTTCCATATCGCCACAATGCCGGAACCGGCGCCCCTGCGCATCCCCGAACGGCACGCTTTCTGGCCGAACCGAAAAAAGCGCACTCACTGCATTTTGCGCTTGCAGGAGAGGCGTACACGGTGCATCATCCCAAATCGAAAAGGGAGGATGTTCAATGCTCAATGAACTGATTCTGGGCCGAGCCCTCTATTGCCGCACCTCGTCCAAGGAGGAAAGCATCATCGTTTCCAGTTGGAAGGCGATGACGCGCGACTCCTGGGTCTGGATCCGCAAGCGGACTCTTTAGAGATCGTTAACGAATACTCCTTCGCACGGACGCCCTGCAGCTCCGACGGATAGAGGCAGGGCGCGACGACCACCTTAACCGAATATCTGCTCAGGACGAGGCGAGACCCTTACGCCGAATTCTTGAATCGAAGTGCGATGATTTCGGGCTGGTTTCGCCCGAAATCATTGCGATCGTTTCCAGCAAGCTTGCGCGGAATGCGGGCAAATGCCGGCTTCTTTTTCAGCTGGTATTTTGGGGTCTTGTTTTGACGCGTTTCCAGACGGCGAACCGGTTTCCACTTCGCCTGGAAACGCCCTAGGAATCCGGCCCGGCCACGCCGGCATCGGCGAACGTTGCCATGCCGCGATGGACCTGAATGGCGGCGCGCACCAGGCCGGCGGCCAGCGCCGCGCCCGTTCCCTCGCCAAGCCGCATCCCGAGATCCAAGAGTGGAACCCCGTCGAGTTCCGCCAGCGCGGCGCGATGCGCCTTTTCCGCCGACACATGGCCGAACAGGCAGTGGCTGATGGCATCGGGGTCCATGGCGTAGAGCACAGCGGCCGCCGCCGTCGTCACGAAGCCATCGACGATTACCGGAATGCGCTGATGGCGGGCCGCCACGATCGCGCCCACGATGGCGGCGATTTCGCGCCCACCGAGGCGCTGCAAGATCACCAGCGGATCGCGCTCGCCGTCGATCCGACGCACGGCCTGTTCGACCGCCGACACCTTCAGCGCGAAGGCATCGCCATCGACGCCGGTGCCGCCGCCGACCCAATCCTCCGCCTTGCCGCCGAAAAGGGCGTGGAACACCGCCGCGGCGACGGTAGTGTTGGCGATTCCCATCTCACCAACGCACAGAAGATCGACCTGGCCGGCGATCGCTTCCATGCCGTAGGCGATGGTGGCCGCGCATTCGCGCTCGTTCTCGAAGGCATCGGTCGTGACGATGTCGCCGGTCGGGCGTTCAAGGGCCAACTCGAAGACCCGCAGCGCCAGATCGTTGGCCAGGCAGATCTGATTGATGGCGGCCCCGCTGCGGCGGAAATTTTCCACCATCTGCGCCGTCACCGCCGGCGGATAGGCCGACACGCCGCGCTCCGCCACTCCGTGATTCGCCGCGAACACGGCAACGGTCGGTGACAGGATCTCCGGTTCCGCCCGCGCCTGCCAGGCGGCGACGAAGGCGGCGATCTCTTCCAGCCGGCCGAGCGAACCGGCGGGCTTGGTTAACTGGCCATCGCGGGCGCGGGCGGCGGCTTCGGCCTCCCGGTCGGGTGCGGGCCCGCTCGCCACGAGCGAACGGATGTCGTCGAACGGCTGCGGACTGGTCTGATCGATCATGAGGCCTCTAGAGGCTGTTGGGGACTTGGGGGGAAGCGTGGATTCTCGTCCCGCGTCATACAGGCTTGCCACGTTGCGGTAAAATCGGTCACGGCGAAGACGGTTGTGGAACCGGTCGGCAAGGTGCAAGCGTTGCCAGGCGACAGAGAGGATCCGAACATGACGATGCAAGACCCGCCCGGCGCGCCCGGTCCAGTGTCCGCTTATGCCGCGGACATCGTCGTCTGCGTCCGCTTTTTCTCCCGGCTCGCAACCGCCCTGCCCGATGGCTTCGCCCGCTTGGCGGGCCGCCGAAGGCTGGTCGGCGCCGTGCGGGCATTGCCGGCGGCAAGCCTGCTGATTGCGCTGCCCGGCGCCGTCGTGATCGCCGTCCTGGTCGCGATCGGCATCCCGCCCTTGGCCTCAGCCGCCGCCGCCCTTGCCGTTACCGCGATCGTGACCGGCGCGCTGCACGAGGATGGCCTCGCCGACGTTGCCGACGGCTTCTTCGGCGGGCGCGATGCGGAGCACCGGCTGACCATCATGCGCGACAGCCGGACCGGCGCCTTCGGCGCGCTCGCGCTCGCCCTCACCGTTTTGATGCGTGCCAGCCTCGTTGCCGGGATCGCGCTCGAGGCCGGTCCGATTGCCGCCGCCGCCGGATTGCTCGCAGCCTCCGTCGGCGGCCGGATCGCGCTATTGTGGCCCTGGCTGGCCACGCCGCCGGCGCGCGCCGACGGATTGGCCCGGCTGGTCGGAAAGCCGGATTCCGGCGCGGCTCGCGTCGCCGCGCTGACCGGCGCGGTGATCGTGTTCCTGCTCACGCTCGGCTTTGCGCCCCTCGCCGTCATTCCCGCCGCCGTTGGGGTGGTTTTGGCGGGTTGGGGGCTCTCGGTTGCGGCCCGGCGCCAGATCGGCGGTCACACCGGCGACGTGCTGGGGGCATCGGAGCAACTCGCCGAGATTGCCGTTTTGGCCGCAATCACCATGTCTCTCACGTGAGCAACACACAGCCAACCGAGCGGATCGAAAGCCCCTGCGTGTCGATCTGCCGGATCGATCCCACCTCCGGGCTCTGTATCGGATGCCTGCGAACCCTCGACGAGATCGCATCCTGGCGAACACTCGACGCGGACCAGCGCCGTGCCGTCATCGCAGAGCTGCAAGACCGGGCAACGGAAAGGGCCTGACCGCGTGCGTCGCTTCGCCATCGCTTTCATTGTCATCCTGGCGGTAGTCGCCGGCGTCGCCTGGCTTGTCGGCGGCACGCCGACGACCCAGGAAGAGCTGATGGCCGGCCTCGACACCACCTGGCCGCGAACGGTTGCGCTCGGGCTCCTGGCAGCCGTTTTGACCGCGAGCATGGTCGCCGGCAGCCCCAAGCTGAAAGAGGTCGGCCGCGCCATCACCGTCTGGGGACTGCTCGCGCTGGTGCTGATCGCCGTCTACGCCTATCGCCATGATCTCACCCGCATGGCCCAGACCACGATGGCGGCGGTCGTGCCCGGCATGGCCGTCAGTGTCGACGAGGGGGTCGCCGTCTCGCGCGGGGCGGACGGTCATTTTCGTATTCGCGGGTCCGTCAATGGCGCACCGGTCACCTTCCTGTTGGACACCGGCGCGAGCCTGATCTTGCTCACGAGCGAGGATGCGACGGCGGCCGGTGTCCGGCCGGAACGTGCGGCGTTCTCGCTGCCGGTCTCGACCGCCAACGGGCTTGCCGAGGTCGCGCCGGTCACGCTCGGCGACGTCAGCGTCGGCTCGATTTCGGAAAGCGAAGTGAGTGCCGCCGTGGCGCCGCCAGGCAAGCTGTCATCCAGCCTGCTGGGCATGAGCTTCCTCTCCCGGCTCTACCGGTTCGAGATCAAAGGCGACCGGCTGGTGCTGCAGAAATAGCGCGCGACCGCGCGCCGGCCGAAGATCAACGGACGTTCGGTCAAGCCTGAACGTCCAGAAGTTGATCGTCTTTAAGACCGAGCAGCTTATCTGCCTCCGGAAGGACACAGGCTGCTCTCAGGCAGCCCCCGCGGAGCCGTGAGCGAAGCGAACTCGCGTGAGCGGAAAGATTCTTTAAACGCAATCCCGGACGGAAAACCGGTTCCCACTTTTCCTGGGATTGCTGTCATCAGCGCGCGACCGCGCGCCGGCCGGTTAGGCCGCCCCCGCGGAGCGGTGAGCGAAGCGAACTCGCGTGAGCGGAAAGATTCTTTAGACGCAATCCCGGACGGAAAACCGGTTCCCACTTTTCCTGGGATTGCTGTCATCAGCGCGCGACCGCGCGCCGGCCGGTTAGGACGCCCCGCGGAGCCGTGAGCGAAGCGAACTCGCGTGAGCGGAAAGATTCTTTAGACGCAATACCGGACGGAAAACCGGTTCCCACTTTTCCTGGGATTGCTGTCATCAGCGCGCGACCGCGAGCCGGCCGGTTAGGCCGCCCCCGCGGAGCCGTGAGCGAAGCGAACTCGCGTGAGCGGAAAGATTCTTTAGACGCAATCCCGGACGGAAAACCGGTTCCCACTTTTCCTGGGATTGCTTTACGCCACCGTCACTTCCATGGCGCTGGCGACGAGTTCCATGCCTTCCCGCGCGATCAGCGCTCCCGGATGGCGCGAGCGAACCCGGTCGGCAATGCGGTCGAGATCCTCGTCGGTGCGCGCGGGATCGTGGTGGAACATCACCGGATGCGCGACGCCCGCCTTGTCGGCGAGCGCGACGGCCTTCTGCCAAGTCGAATGGCCCCAGCCGACGAAACGATGATATTCCTCGTCGGTGTAGGTCGCGTCGTAGACCATGATGTCCACGCCTTCGACGAACTTGGCCACCGCCGCATCGATCTTCGCGTCGCCGTGCTCGTGGTCGGTGATGATCGCCAGCGACCCGCCGCCCCAATCGAAGCGATAGCCGGTCGCGCCGCCGGGATGGTTGAGCGGCAGCGTGCGGACGACCAGCCCGGGGCGAAGCCCGACGGAATCGCCGGCAAGAAACTGGCGAAACTGGCAGGCCCTGAGCGCGGACGTCGGGACCGGGAACAGCGGCGGCGACATCAAGCGCGCCAGCACTTCCTCCAGCGATCCGTCTCGCGGCACATGGCCGCCCCACACGCGAATGTCGAAATCCAGGCTGTAGGCGGGGCAGAAGAACGGCAGCCCGCAGATATGGTCGAGATGGGTATGGGTGAACAGCAGGTCCGCCGGCTCCGGCACCCGCTGGTTCATCAGCCAGCCGAGCCGGCGCGCGCCGGATCCGCAATCGATGATCACGAGATACGGGCCAACCCGAACCTCGATGCAGGTGGTTTCGCCGCCATAGCGCAGCGTATGATGTCCAGGTGTCGGGATGGAGCCGCGCACACCCCAGAACTTCAGTCGAAGCCCGTCTGTCGGCTCGATCATGGTCATTGTTCGGCCCCTGCCGGCCCTGCGCGCAGACGCCCTACCTCGCGCGTTGTCCTTTCAAGACGATGCGCCAGCACACGCATCACTTCAATTGCCATATCTGGGAAATTCTTAAGAAGTTTCAAGAAATTCTCTTTCGCGATCGCCAATGCCAGGACGTCGCTGGTGGCAACGACCGTCGCTGTGCGCGGAACATCGATCAAAATCGCGATCTCGCCGACGACGTCGTTCTGTTTGACCGTCGCCACCGTCTCGTTGCCATGGCTGGTCTGGATCACGATGTCGGCCGCACCATCCAGGATGATGTAGGCGGCATCCCCACGCTCGCCTTGCTCGCAGAGCCGTTCCCCCGGCCGAAAACTCACCCGCTCGCTGATGAAGGCGAGCAGCCTCAGCTTCGTGTCGTCGACGCCACGAAACAAGGGAACCTTCTTCAGCGCCTCAACCTCAGCGTCCAGGCTCACGCCGGCTCCTCCTCCGCCTTGACAGACGCGTCGTCACCATCGTCGTCGGCACCGTCAGACATCGCCGCCCTCACGCTAGCGTAATCGCCGTCTGCGACCAAGCGTCCCTCCCGCATGACGACGACGCGATCGAATTTTTCCGCGACGCGCGGAACGGCCGTACCGACCACCAAGGTGCCTTCGCCCACCACGTTGCGAACTTCGTCCAGAACGCGCGGTTCCTCGTCGACCGTGCCGTCGAGCAGCGTGATCCGGGGCTTTTTGAGGAGCACCCGCACCAACCCGACACGACGGCGCTGAACCGGGGACAGGCGCGCCCCGGCCACGCCGACATGGTAGTTCAAGCCGGCCCGGGCGATCGGATCGCGGGCGCCAAGCTCGGCAAGGGTCTGGCGGATGAAGCCTTCGATCCGCTCGCGCGCGCCGCGCCGATCCACCCGCGGCTTGCCGAACAGGATGTTCTCCTCGACCGTCAACGGGTCGATATAGTGTTCCGGGTCGAACAGCACGTAACGCCCGTCCAGCTTGTCGAGCCGGTCGCGAACCGCCGTCCGGCCTTTGACGAATTGGGCCGCCTGGGCCTCGTCGATCTCCACCAGACGGTGACGGGCGGGAACCAGCCGGAAGGCGAGACCGACCAGCTCGGCGCTCTGATAGGCCGAGAGCTGACCGACCCCACCGGATCGGTAGGCTCGCACATAGGGCTCGAACGCGGGAAGCTGATCGCTCGACAACAGGCTGAAATCGCCCAGCAGGCTGTCGTCGACGGACATGTCGGAGAAGAGCTCGATCATGGTCTCGGCGACCTTGGCGCCGATCTCGACCAGAGCGTCGTGAACGCCGGCCTCCTTCAGCGCGTCGATCACGTCGGTGTCCTGGGCGATCGCGTCGACGCTCACGGTCGGGTCCGCCGGCAAGGCGAACAGGACATTCTCAGCCAGCGTGCCGCTCGGATTGAACGCATCGCTGCGCCACAGCTCCACCAGATCCTGCAGCTCCGCGTCGGACTTGATGCGCTCGCCGACCGCTTTACGCGCCTCCAGAACCCGCGTGGCGAGGTCCGGCTCGGCGGCCGGATCGACGTTCGACTGCAGGCCCATGCGGAAGAGATCGTTGCCGAGGCCGGTCCGGTCGAACAGGTCGAGGATGTGCTGGTCGAGATCGTGTCCGTCGGCGACTTCAGCGACCGCCAAGTCCTCCCAAGGCGCGTCGAAATCGAACTTGCTGTTGCCCGTCAGCTTCGCCTCGGCAAGGCGGAACTTGTGCTCGTCGGAATCGATCTCGACGTCGCCAACCGGGCGGTGGCGCAGCGAATAGATCACGTTGCCGCGGATGGTGTCGTTGAACATGTAGGGCGAGGCGCCGACATAGGCGATCTCCCGGCCGAGCACCGCCTCCGGCAAATTGCCGAGCTCATGGCCATTGATCTCGACCCGTCCGGTTTGCGGATCCATCAGCCCGGCGGCGAGAAGAAGCAGCTCGGTGCGACCGCTCGACCCGGTGCCGAAGACGGCCACTCTCGTGCCCTTTTGGATGGTCGTGTCGAGATCCGACACCTCCTGCCCGCTTCCGAACACCGCGCTTGCGCGATGGAACACGATATCCCCGTCGAGGTCGACATCTTCCTTGGCATCGTCGTCGATCCGCGACGCCGGGTACATGTTCGGCGGATCGAAATTCTCCACCACCGTCTCGTACTTCACGTTCATGTTCGAGAGGTTCTGGTAGTAGGTGATCAGCTCCTTCCACGGACCGGCCAGATCCTTGTAGGCCGCCAGCACCGCCACCAGCGCACCGAAGGACAGCTCGCCCTTGATCACCAGATAGCCGCCGACCGAATAGAAGAAGAACGGCGGAAGCTGGTTCATGAAGTTGTTGATGAACTTGATCAGATATTTCCGCTTGTAGATTTCCAAGCGGATACGATAGTTCGTCAGCAACTTGTCGGTGATATCGGCGAGATGCCACTGGGTGGTGTCGTTGGCGTGGATCTCGATAATGCCGGCGACGCTTTCGCCGACCTTATCGGAAATCTTGCGGACATTCTTGACGCGCTCGCGAACCAGAATCACCACCCGATGCTGCAGCTTCGGGATGATGTAGCCCTGGACCGGATAGAGCAGCACCGCGGCCGCGCCCAAGAACGGATCCTGGGCGAAAATGAAGACGATGTAGACGACCAGCGTGCCGCCCTGAAAGGCGGGCGTCGCGATCGCATCGCCGATGAAGACGCCGAGATCTTCCACCTCCGCGATCATCATCGAGATCAGTTCGCCGGCGCTTACCCCGCGGAACTGGGGCAAACGAAAGCGCATGATCTGGTAGTAGAGCCGATAGCGCAGGCGCCGCAGCATGCGTTCGCCGACCACGCCCTTGTAGACGTTGAGAACGAACTTCACGCCGTTGTTCAGGACGACGAGGCTGAGGAAGATGCCGCACAGCACCAGAAGATAGGGAATCTGATCGAGCGTGAAGCCGGCGACCGTGCGCGGAAAGTCCTTGCCGTCGATCGCGTCGTTCACGATCCATTTCGGCAACTCCAGCGTCATGTACAGGATCGGAAACGAGACCACAGTGATCGCGAGAATGATCAGCTGTTGGCGCTTGCTGTACGCCCAGATGAAACCGAATAGGCTCTTCTGCATTCACCCGCCTCTGGCGCCTGGATTACAATGATTGCGGGGTGATTCGACCTGCAATCAGGAAACGCGAACGATTCTAACAAGCTACGGCGAGATGCGGGCGGAAAACCGAAATCGTCGGTTTGCCCCGCCCCCGCAGCGTCGGCGCAAACGGAGTGTGTGCGCCGGAACACGCGTGCGCAACACTTAGCTTGCGCGCAGCCGCCTGTCCGCGTATTCGCAGCCCGTTCGCAACGGCGATGCCTGTTTTTTGGGGCTTGCAACGGGCAGCGCAAAACTGCAGGAAACGGCCCGCGCTGGACGGCAGCTCAGTTTCCAGATTAGGGTCGACTTGACGGGGGGAGCCGTCTTTGTCGACAACCAAGCCCGATATCGTGGGGTGGGTCGGCGAGGTCGTCATGCTACCGCACGGATGAACACGAAACGCGATAACAGCCTGACCGGCCGGTCCCGATGCGGTGCAAGCAACCGAAGATCCTGATCTACAGTCATGATTCCTTCGGGCTCGGCCATTTGCGGCGGTGCCGGACGATCGCTCATGCGCTGGTGGGCGCGTTCGACGACCTGTCGGTCATCATCCTGTCCGGCTCTCCGATCATCGGATCCTTCGACTTTCGAAGCCGCGTGGATTTCGTGCGCGTCCCCGGCGTTATCAAGCTGCGCAACGGTCAGTACACCGCCCACACGCTGCCGCTTGGCATCGAAGAGATGCTGGAATTGCGCGCCTCCATCATCGAGCACACGGCGGAGGTCTTCGATCCCCACGTCTTTATCGTGGACAAGGAGCCGCTCGGCCTGCGCGGCGAAGTGCGCACGACGCTGGAGCGGCTGGGAAAACGCGGAACGCGGCTCGTGCTGGGCCTGCGCGACGTCATGGACGATCCGGAGGTCCTGAAGGAGGAATGGGAGCGCAAGGGCGCACCCGAAGCGCTGGAAAACCTTTACGACGACGTCTGGATCTACGGGCGCAAGGAAATCCACGATCCGCTGGCCGGCATCGGCGTTCCCGACGCCGTGCGCGAAAAGGCGCTTTTCACCGGCTATCTGCGCCGGGAAGCCCCTCCCGCGGCCTCTAGCAGCTTCCGCTCTCCCTTCGGCGAGGAACCGTTCATCCTGGTAACGCCGGGCGGGGGTGGCGACGGCGTGGAGCTGGTCGATTGGGTGCTGCGCGCTTACGAAGCCCACGAGCAGCCGCTGTTTCCGGCCGTCATCGTGCTCGGCCCGTTCATGTCCAACGAGTATCAGGAGCGCTTCACCGCCCGCGCGGAGCATCTACGCGATGTCCACATCATCGACTTCACCCCGACCATCGAGTGTCTGATGGAAGAGGCCGTCGCGATCGTCGGAATGGGCGGCTACAACATCTTTTGCGAGATCCTGTCGTTCGACAAGCCGACGCTACTGGTGCCCCGGGTCCAACCCCGACGCGAACAGGCGATCCGCGCCGCCAAAGCGGAAGCGGCCGGTCTTCTGAGCGTCCTGCCGATCGACCGCTATCCGGACGTGGATCCGATGGTGGAGGCGCTTGCCCGCCTGCCGCGACAGAACCCGCCGTCGGTCGCGGGCCTCAACGGCCTGCTCGGCGGGCTCGACGTAATCACCGATCGGGTCGCCACCTTTTTCGAAGAAACCGGCGCACGGGCCCCGCGTGCGGCGGCGGGCGAATAACGCGCATGGGTCGGCTCGCCATCGTCGTGAAGGGCTATCCGCGACTGTCGGAGACCTTCATCGCCCAGGAGATCCTGGGGCTGGAGCGCCGCGGCATCGAAACGCTGATCGTCTCGCTGCGCCATCCGACCGACCCGACCCATCACGATCTGCACGACCAGATCGCCGCCGACATTCTCTACCTGCCGGAATATCTGAAGGACGATCCCGCCCGCGTCCGCGCCGGCCGGCGCTACGCCGAGGGACTGGCCGGCTATGCGACCGCCCGAGCCGCCTTCGATGCCGATCTGGTCCGCGACCGCTCCAACAGCCGCTATCGCCGCTTCGGCCAGGCTTGCGTGCTCGCCCACGAGCTGCCGACCGACGTGACCCACCTTCACGTCCATTATCTCCATACTCCGGCGTCGGTTACGCGCTACACTGCACTTCTGACCGGCATGTCGTGGTCGTTTTCCGCCCACGCCAAGGACATCTGGACCACGCCGAAATGGGAGCTCACGGAGAAGCTCGCCGAAGCGGAGTGGGGCGTCACCTGTACCGAAGTGAACACGCGCTATCTGCGAGAGCTGAGCGACCGGCCGGAGACGATCGACCTCGTCTATCACGGCCTGCAGCTCGACCGTTTTCCGGCCGAGGCCTCGCGGTCCGCCCGCACCGGGAGCGAGGATGATCCGGTTCGCATCCTCTCGGTCTGCCGGGCGGTGGAAAAGAAGGGGCTCGACCGCTTGATCCGGGCGCTCGCGGCCCTGCCCCGCGATCTGAACTGGCGCTTCGAGCACATCGGCGCCGGCCCGATGACGGCGAAGCTGACCGCGCTTGCGGATCGGCTCGGCATTGGTGATCGGGTCGCCTTCCTGGGGGCCAAGGCCCGCGACGAAGTGATTGCCGCCTACAAGGCCTCCGACCTGTTCGTGCTGGCGAGCCGGATTGCGAAATCCGGGGACCGGGACGGATTGCCGAACGTTCTAATGGAGGCGGCCTCCACTGGTCTGGCGCTGCTCGCCACCAACGTCTCCGCAATCCCCGAGCTCGTGCGCGACGGCGAGACGGGCGTGCTGGTGCCGCCCGACGATGTCGCGGCGCTGACTGCGGCGCTGTCCCGGCTGATCACGGAGCCGGAAACCCGCGCCCGGCTCGGCCACGCCGCCGCGCTCGATGTCCGAGAACGCTTCTCCAGCGAGCCCGGGTTCGATCGGCTTGCCGCCCGCTTTGCGGAAACAAGCCGGCGTGCGGCGTGAGATTCGAGCAAATCCAGGAAAAGTGGGTACCGGTTTTCCGTCTGGATTTGCGTCTAAAAAATCTTTCCGCTCACGCAAGCTCGCGTCGCTCGCGGCTCCGCGGGGGCGGCCTAACCGGCCGGCGCGCGGTCGCGCGCTGGCAACAGCAAATCCAGGAAAAGTGGGTACCGGTTTTCCGTCTGGATTTGCGTCTAAAAAATCTTTCCGCTCACGCAAGCTCGCGTCGCTCGCGGCTCCGCGGGGGCGGCCTAACCGGCCGGCGCGCGGTCGCGCGCTGGCAACAGCAAATCCAGGAAAAGTGGGTACCGGTTTTCCGTCTGGATTTGCGTCTAAAAAATCTTTCCGCTCACGCAAGCTCGCGTCGCTCGCGGCTCCGCGGGGGCGGCCTAACCGGCCGGCGCGCGGTCGCGCGCTGGCAACAGCAAATCCAGGAAAAGTGGGTACCGGTTTTCCGTAGCGAAACGAGGGCACGATGACGATCGCGCTCTACTGCCCGATGAAGCCGCCGGATCACCCGCTCGCCTCGGGCGATCGCGAGATCGGACGGTTGATCGCCATCGCGCTGGAGCGGCTCGGCAAGCCTTCCGTCATCGCGTCCCACCTGGTGACCTGGCAGGCGACCCCCAATCCCGACACCTTCGCGCGCCTGGCGCGCGCATCCGATGCGGAAGCCGAACGGCTGATCGAGGCCTGGTCGTCCGGCGCGGATCGCCCAGAGGCTTGGGTGACCTACCATCTCTACCACAAGGCCCCCGACTGGATCGGGCCCAAAGTCACCGGCACGCTCGACCTGCCCTACGCGGTGATCGAAGCAAGCCGGGCCCGCAAACGTGCGACGGACCCCTGGGCGGCCGGGTTTGCCGCGGCCGAAATCGCGCTTCGCGCCGCCGATGCGGTTGCTTCCATGCACGACGAAGACCGGCAAGGCCTTGCCGATATCGTGACGCCGGAACGGCTCGTCTCGCTCGCCCCCTTCATTGATGCCCAGCCCTTCGCCGAACTGCCGCGCCGTCCGCCGCGCCCCAACGGACCGGTCCATTTGCTTGCTGTCGGCATGATGCGGCCCGGCAACAAGGCGGCCTGCTACCGGGTGCTGGCGGATGCGCTCGCCAAGCTTGCCGACCTGCCCTGGCATCTGACCATTGCCGGCGACGGCGAGGCATCGTCCGAGATCCGGCCGCTGTTCGATCCCGCACGCACGACCTTCCTGGGCTGCGTCGACCGCCCGACACTGCTCGACGCCTATCGCGATGCCGATATCTTTGTCTGGCCGGCAGTCAACGAACCCTTCGGTCTCGTGTTTCTGGAGGCCCAGGCCGCCGCCCTGCCGGTCGTTGGCGGGAGAAGCCGGGGCGTGCCGGAGATCGTCGCCGACGGCGAGACCGGCCTGCTCGTGCCGCAGAACGATCCCGACGCATTCGCGAACGCGCTGGCAACGCTGATCCGCACGCCCGAGCGCCGTGCCACATTCGGCGCCGCAGGCCGGACCCGTGTGCTTGCGCGCCACGACCTGGTTCCGGCCACCGCCGCGATCGGCCGGCTGCTTGAGACGTCCAGGATCAATCACGACGCCCGGAGGCGGCAGCGATGAGAGCGCTCGTCTACGTCCAGCATCTCTTGGGAACCGGGCACGTGGTGCGCGCATCCGCGATCGCGCGGGCGCTGCTGGCCCAAGGCGTCGACGTCATCCTCCTGCTCGGCAACACGCCGCCGCCGACCCTCGACCTTGCAGGGCTTGCGATCGAGACCCTTCCGCCGGTTCGTGCCGCCGATGCCAGCTTTTCGCGTCTGGTGACCCCCGAAGGACAGCCGATCGACGACGACATCCGCCACGCCCGCGCCGAACGGCTGCTGACGCTGGTGGAGACGATCCGACCCGACATCCTGTTGACGGAGACGTTTCCGTTCGGCCGGCGCGCCTTTGCCCAGGAGCTGCTTCCAGCCCTCAACGCGGCCCGTGCCCGCGCACGCCCGGCGCTGGTGGCCGCTTCGGTGCGCGACATCCTGGTGAAGAAGTCCGATCCGGCCAAGACACGCTGGATGGCGGAGGTCGCGCGGACCCACTATGACTGCGTTCTGGTGCATGCCGATCCGGCCCTGGTGCGGTTCGACGCCTCCTTTCCCCATGCTGCCGAGATTGCCGATCTCATCCGCTATACGGGTTTCGTCTACGCGCCCTCTTCGCCTCAGCCGCCGGGCGACGACGGCCGCGGCGAAGTCATCGTCTCGTGTGGCGGCGGTCCGGTGGGCGCGCGCCTGCTTCAGGCTGCGGTGACGGCCCGGCCGCATGCGCACCGGGCCACCGGAACGTGGCGCGTGCTTGCGTCCGCAAGCCACGGCGACGATCGGCTGGCCGCGCTCGCCGCAGCCGCCACCCCCGGCACCATTGTGGAGCCCGCCCGGCCCGATTTTTCCGGCCTGATCAAGCGCGCCGCCGTTTCCGTCAGCCAGGCCGGCTACAACACCGTGCTGGACGTGCTTTCCGCCGGCTGCCCCGCCGTGCTCGTTCCGTTTGCCGAAGGCGACGAGACCGAACAGACCCAGCGCGCGGAGATCCTGGCAGCGCGCGGGATGGCCATTCAGCTCTCGGAAGGCCATGTTACGCCCGAGCGGCTGGCCGGCGCCGCCGATCAGGCATGCGTCGCGGACCGACCAACCCTCGCCATCGACCTCGCGGGCGCGGAGAAAAGCGCGAGACTCCTGATCGCCGAGGCGAAGAAACGGGATCGAGAGGAACGCACATGACCGGCAGCGCACCCGACTTCGCCGACCGGCTCTCAGCGCGGCTCGACGCGGCGGCTTCGGCGGGCAAGCGGATCGCTTTCTGGTGGCGCGACGACGACGCCGTGGCGCCGAGCGACGCCCTCGACCGACTGCTGGCCCTTGCTCATACGCACGACGTGCCGCTCGCGCTCGCCGTGATCCCCGCGGAAGCCACCCGTGCGCTCGCCGATCGCCTGACCGACGACGGCCGAACCAGTGTGCTGCAACACGGCTGGGCCCATGCCAACCACGCCGGGGCGGACGCCAAATCGGCCGAGCTGGGCAGCGATCGGCCGATCGACACGGTGCTGGACGAGTTGAGCCGGGGCCATCAGCGGCTCGGACGTCTGTTCGGAGAACGCTTTCTGCCGGTGCTGGTGCCGCCGTGGAACCGGATCGCACCCGAGGTCGCCGCCCGGCGGGCGGAAGCCGGGCTTGCCGGCCTGTCCTGCTTCAAGAGCCTGTCCACCGAGGAGCATCGGCTCGACGCCCATCTCGACCCAATCGCCTGGCGCGGTGGGCGCGGCTTCGTCGGCTGGCAAGAAATGGCCGCCGCCCTCGACGCGGAAATCGATCGCCGTGACGGCCAGGAGATGCCGATCGGCCTCCTGACCCATCATCTGGTCCACGACGGCGAGACCTGGGCCTTTCTGGAGGCCTTCCTCGCCGTCGCAGCCAATCATCCGGGCGCGAACTGGCCGCCGATTCCGGAGGCGTTCGGTCTCGACTGAGGCTGCCAAGCGGAAAACCGGTTCCCACTTTTCCTGAAATTCGCGAAGCCAGCGCGCGACCGCGCGCCCGCCGGAGGCCGCCTCGTCCGGAGCGAAGCGGCGAAGCCGCGACAGCGTGAGGACATATCTTTCAACGCAATTTCAGACGGAAAACCGGTTC
>NZ_JABJVY010000010.1:0-175892 GCF_040750475.1 Amorphus sp. 3PC139-8
GCATGCCAGCCTCCACCCAGCAGGCAGCTTGAATCAGATCCAACCCCTCAAGGGAATCCCATTTCCGATTCAAAAACTAAATGACACGCTCTAGAGAATTTGTCGTCTTGTCAGACGCTCTAGATGCCACGTGCCAAAAGCGTGCAACTCCGGCGCTATCTGACTGAGCCAGAAACCCTTCAGGACTCTGGCAGGACCAGATCCTTTACCGGCTATAGAAGCGTTCGCTCTGGCCGCTGGCGATAGGGCGCGGCGGCCGGGGCAGAAACGCGCTGGTGCGGGCGCGGTAGGCGGCGTAGTCCGGCCGCGACTGGACGAGATGCGATTCCGTCACGCGCACGGAAACGCCCACCATTACAACTATGAGCAGAAAGGGGCCCGCGAACGCCAACGCGTGGCCGGACAGACCGTAGGCGACGAGGGCGAGGCCGATCCAGAGCACGGCCTCGCCGAAATAGTTCGGGTGGCGGCTCCAGGCCCACAGGCCACGTGCCAGAGTTGCGGTGCTGCCGTCCCGCTTATGGCGGGCAAGCTGCCAGTCGGCCACTCCTTCGATGACAAAACCGATCGCGAATAAGATGAAGCCGGTCCCAAGCGCCCAGGTCGTTTTCCCGGACGGAGGGAAGGCGAGGGCCGCATGGATCGGGGCTGCGATCAGCCACTGCAACAACCCTTGCAGCAGAAAGACCGAAAACAGGCTGCGCCACCAGAACGACGGTCCGGTCGCCTCCCGCATGCGTCGGTAGCGGGCGTCCTCCGCCGAGGCGGCGCGATGGCGGAGACCGAGATAGGCCGTCAGCCGTAGCGCCCACAGCCCGATGGCCGCGGCGAACAGGAACCGCATGAGGTCCATGCTCGGCCCGGCGACAAGCTCCAAGGCAGCCAGGACGGCGAAACCTAGCCCCCAGTAGTAGTCGACGACGCCCACGTCGGACATCGCGACATGAATTCGCCACATCCACGTGAACATCAGCAAGGTGAGCGCCAACGTGGCGGCAAGGATCAGGACGGGGGACGCGGTCATTTCAATACCGTCTCCACTCGTGACAGGTCGGTTTGATCAAAGTCGGTTCACTCGGTCGTGATGCCGGTTGATGCCGGCGGGGGATCTCGCCGGCTCGTTGTTTGTTAACCCTCTCCGTGGTACCCCTTGATTGAACAGGGTCACCGGACGGCCCTAGGTTTTTCGGAGTTTCGACGATGTCCCTACGCGTGCACTCGGCGGCCGGATCAGCCGGCCTCGGCGGCAGGTTCCGGATGGCCGGTCTTGCGCTCGCAGCTTTGGTGAGCGTAACCGGCGCACTTCCCGCCCTGGCGCAAGGGGGGAGCCCGCTGCAGGCACTTCAGGACTACAAGGTTCGCGCCGAATGGGCCGACCGGTTCGACGCGACGTTGCCGGCGGTGAGTGCTGTGAAGTCCTCGCAGCCGACGCTGTCGCCGGAAACGGCCAGCTATATCGAGCAGTCGATCCAGCGCTATCAACAGATCGTGTCGAAGGGCGGCTGGCCGCTGCTTCCGCCCGGCCAGCCGGAGTTGCGCCTGGGCGTCAAGGATCAGCGGGTCAAGATTCTCCGCCAACGCCTGATGATCTCCGGCGATCTCAGCCAGACGGCCGGGGCGGCGCTGACGTTCGATTCCTATGTCGACGCGGCGGTCCGCCGGTTTCAGCTTCGCCATGGGCTCAACCCGGACGGCGTGGTGGATCAAAACACGCAGATCGCAATGAACGTGCCCGCGGATGTCCGGCTGCGCCAGCTTGAGACCAACTTGGTGCGCGTGCGCTCGATGTCGGGCTATCTCGGCGATCGCTACGTGATGGTGAACATTCCGGCGGCCGAGATCGAGGCTGTCGAGAACGGTCAGGTCCGCTCCCGCCACACCGCCGTGGTCGGCAAGATCGATCGTCCGTCGCCGGTGCTGTCGAGCAAGATCTACGAGATCAATTTCAACCCGTACTGGACGGTGCCGGTCTCCATCATCAAGAAGGATCTGATCCCAAAGATGAAGGAAGACCCGGAATACCTCACGCGCAATCACATCAAGATCTATCGCTGGGGTAATACCGAGGAAGAGTTCCAGCCGACCGATATCGACTGGAACACCGACGAGGCGGCGCAGTACATGTTCCGGCAGGAGCCGGGCGAGGGGAACTCGCTCGGGTCGGTCAAGCTGTCGTTCCACAACCAGTATCAAGTCTACATGCACGACACGCCGGCCAAGAATTTGTTCGGTCAGGACTTCCGGTTCCACTCTTCGGGCTGCGTCCGGGTGCAGAACGTGCGTGAGCTGATCACCTGGCTGCTGCAGGACAACGGCTGGAACCGCGCCCAGGTCGATGAAACGATCCGCTCCGGCGAGCGTCTCGACGTGGACCTGAAGACGCAGACACCGGTCTATTTCAGCTATATCACCGCCTGGGCGACGGCCGACGGCGTGGTGCATTTCCGTCAGGACATCTACGACCGCGACGGCGCGGAAGGTCTGGCGCTGCGCTGATCCACATGTTCGCCGTTTGAGCCGGACCGGCTCTGACCAAGGCCCGTGCTGATGCGCGGGCCTTTTTCGTGTGGAGCGAGGGGCGTTCGTCCAACCGCGCGAAAAGGAGCGCGTGGGGTCCTGTTGCAATGGCGCCCAGGCCCCACTATCGTCCGCCAGCATCGCAAGCATGTCGCTTTTGAAATCGCCGAACGCGGCGATCCGGCCTAATTTGACCGCGACTCGGACGCGGATGGCCGACTCTTCCTGCGAACCGGTAGGTCCCTTTTCCCGGCCGACAGGCTTGCGAACCGCTGTTGCCGGGAACACTCATCAGGTCCTTGACCCGAAAGACGGACAGCTATGACCATGCAGAGTTCTTCCTCCGCCGCCTTTGAACCCGAAGAGACCGGGTTCTTTACGACCCCGCTCGCCGACGCAGATCCCGAGATTTTCGGTTCGATCGCCCAGGAGCTCGGTCGCCAGCGGCACGAGATCGAGCTGATCGCCTCTGAAAACATCGTCTCGCGCGCCGTGTTGGAGGCGCAGGGGTCGATTCTCACCAACAAATATGCCGAGGGCTATCCGGGCCGGCGCTACTATGGCGGCTGCCAGTTCGTGGACATCGCCGAAAGCCTGGCGATCGACCGGCTGAAGCGCCTGTTCGACTGCGGCTTCGCCAACGTGCAGCCGAATTCCGGCAGTCAGGCAAACCAGGCCGTCATGATGGCGCTGGCGACCCCCGGCGACACCGTGCTCGGCATGAGCCTCGATGCCGGCGGCCACCTTACTCACGGCGCCAAGCCGAACCTCTCCGGCAAGTGGTTCAACGCGATCCAGTACGGCGTTGGCCATAACTCCGGCACGATCGACTACGACCAGGTCGAAAAGCTCGCGAGCGAACATAAGCCGAAAGTCATCATCGCCGGCGGCTCGGCCTATTCGCGCACCATCGATTTCGCCCGCTTCCGGGAGGTCGCGGATTCGGTCGGCGCCTATTTCATGGTGGATATGGCTCACTTCGCGGGTCTGGTTGCCGGTGGCGTGATCCCGAGCCCGGTGCCGCATGCGCATGTCGTCACCTCGACGACGCACAAGACGCTGCGCGGACCGCGTGGCGGCATCGTGATCACCAACGACGCCGAGATCGCCAAGAAGATCAATTCGGCCGTGTTCCCGGGCTTGCAGGGCGGGCCGCTGATGCATGTGATCGCCGGTAAAGCGGTGGCGTTCGGCGAGGCGCTGACGCCGGCGTTCAAGCTCTACGCTCGGGCGATTGCCGACAACGCCAAGGTGCTGGCCGATACGCTGAAGAACAACGGCTTTGACATCGTGTCGGGTGGTACGGATACACACCTGATGCTGGTCGATCTGCGGCCGAAGGGCATCACCGGCAAGGCGGCGGAAGCATCGCTGGAGCGTGCCGGTATCACCTGCAACAAGAACGGCGTTCCCGGCGATCCGGAGAAGCCGACGATCACCTCCGGCATCCGGCTCGGCACGCCGGCGGCCACGTCACGCGGCTTCGGAACCAAGGAGTTCCAGGAGGTCGCGGCGCTCATCACCGAGGTGGTGGACGGTCTGGCGAAGAACGGCGAAGACGGCAACGGCGACGTGGAGAAGGCGGTGAACACCCGCGTGCGGGCGTTGACCGATCGCTTCCCGATCTATCAGGGTCTCTGATCTTCGATGCGATGCCCGTACTGTGGTGGCAGTGATACGCAGGTGAAGGATTCCCGGTCGACGGAGGACGACACCGCCATCCGTCGGCGCCGGGTCTGCCTGACCTGTGGCGGGCGCTTTACCACCTTCGAGCGGGTCCAGCTTCGCGAGCTCACGGTGATCAAGCGGTCGGGCAAGCGTATGCCGTTCGACCGCGACAAGCTGATGCGTTCCGTACAGGTGGCTATGCGCAAGCGACCGACCCCTCCGGAGCAGGTCGAGCAGATGGTCACCGGCATCGTGCGCCAGCTCGAAAGCTCCGGCGAGAGCGAGATCACCGCCGAGGAGATCGGCAACCTCGTGATGGAAGCGTTGAAGACCATCGACGACGTCGCCTATGTGCGATTCGCTTCGGTCTATAAGGACTTCCGCGAGGCGAAGGACTTCGAGGCCTTCATCGGCGAGCTCGCCCAGCCTGACGACACGGATACGGTCTCTCACGATCAATGACGACGGCGGGTGTCAGTTGGGAAGCGCCGACGGCGCGAGAGTCCCATGCCCAAGAGCGGGATGCGGCGGGAAGGCCGGGTCCCGCTTCTTCTGATTCAGCGTTGGACCGGCGGTTCATGGCCGCCGCTTTGGCGCTTGGCCGGCGCAACGCGGGCCATACCTGGCCGAACCCGGCCGTCGGTACGGTCATCGTGCGGACCGATGGCCCAACCCCTCGGGTGGTCGCCCACGGCTGGACCGATGTTGGAGGCCGGCCGCATGCGGAGGTCAGGGCGCTTGCTGCCGCCGGCGAAGCGGCCAAGGGCGCGACCTGCTATGTCAGCCTGGAGCCTTGCGCTCACTATGGCCGCACCGGCCCGTGTTCCAGCGCATTGATCGAAGCGGGCGTTGGCCGGGTGGTGAGTGCGCTCGACGATCCGAACCCGCTCGTCTTCGGTCGCGGCCTGAAGCGGATCGAGGCAGCGGGCATTCCCGTCACCTCTGGCGTGCTTTCCGAAGACGCCCGGCGTGCGCACGCCGGGCACATCCGTAAAATGCTGGATGGACGGCCGCATGTACGGCTGAAGCTCGCGATATCCGACGACGGCATGATCGGGCGCACAAGTGAGGGTCAGGTCAAGATATCTGGGCCTGAGGCTTGGGCGCGTACGCACCTGTTGCGCACCACGACGGATGCCGTTTTGGTCGGGATAGGCACCGTTGTGGCCGACAACCCCGAACTCACGTGCCGCTTGCCGGGCCTTCTCCACCGCTCGCCGGTGCGCGTGGTGCTTGATCCCTCGGCGCGGCTTCCTTTGGACAGCCGGCTTATGCAGACAATCGACATCGCACCTGTGTGGGTGGTGGTGGCGCCTGACGCACCGAAGCCGCGAATGGAGGCGTTGGCGGAGCGGGGCGCGGTCGTAATTCCGCGACTGATTCGACCGGGTGGCGAGCTCGATCTTCACGATGTGCTACGTGGGCTTAGCGATCGTGGACTGACCACCATGCTCGTCGAGGGCGGGGCCCGTGTCGCGCGGTCGTTTCTGGACGCCGATTTCGTCGACGAGGCCATTCTCTACAGAGCGCCGATGCGGATCGGGACGGGCGGAATCCCCGCGCTCGGCGGACTCGATGTCGATGCCGTCTTCGATCGTCCACGGTTCGATCTGCTACGGGAAAGACTGGTCGGCGTCGATCGCATGACCCATTTCTGGCGAGCGACCTGACCGTCTGTTTTGCCGCGCTTTCGAACGGGAAAACCGGTTTCCACTTTTCCTGAGCCAGAGGCTTTGCGCATGTTCACCGGACTTGTCACCGATGTCGGAACCGTTGCCGACATATCCCCAATCGAAGCGGGGCAGAGGGCGGTGATCGAAACCCGCTATCCGGCCGACGGCATTGCGCTTGGTGCGTCGATTGCCTGCTCCGGTGTTTGTCTGACGGTCGTTGACTGCGTCGCGACCAACACGGGCGGAGCCCGCTTTTCCGTCGATATTTCACCCGAAACGCTGGATCGCAGCACGCTTTCGATATGGACGCGGGGCACGCGGATCAATCTGGAACGCTCCCTCACGCTGGGCGACGAGCTCGGCGGCCACATTGTCACCGGCCATGTCGATGGCGTTGCTGAGCTTTTGGACCGCGCCGAAGAAGGCGAGATGGCGCGCTTCGTGTTTCGCGCGCCGGACGCTTTGAAGCGCTTCATTGCGGAAAAGGGATCCGTCGCGCTCGACGGGACCTCGCTCACCGTAAACGGGGTCGAGGATGCCTGCTTTACGGTGATGCTGATCCCGCACACGCTGGCCGTCACGACATGGGGCGAAGCCAGGGCGGGAGACATGGTCAACCTCGAGGTCGATATGATGGCGCGCTATGTGGCGCGACTTCAGGACGTACAAAATTTGTCTGCGCAAAGCTGACGTCCCGTGTTGGCGACTGGACAAAGTCGGGCGCGCATGGTTGGTCTCTGCGCTCGCGAATTCCAGGTGCGGCGACGGCCGCCCGCTCACGGATCTCGGCGCGGCGACCGCGAACCGATCCGTCTCAACAGGCGTTTTGAACCATGAAACAGACGGCTCCCCATGCGCTTGTGATCGAGGCGCGCTTCTATACCGATCTCGCCGACGCCTTGTTTGAGGGGGTTCGTCGGGTGTTTGATGAGCGCGGCGTCACCTACGAGCGAATTGCGGTGCCCGGCGTGCTGGAAATTCCGGCGGCCCTGTCGATGGCGTTGACCGCGCAGGACGACGACCGGGCCGATTTCGATCTGGTCGTGGTCACCGGCTGTGTGATCCGCGGCCAGACCGGTCACTATGATATCGTAGCCGGAGAATCCAACCGGGCGATCATGGATCTCGTGGTCGAAACCGGCCTGACGTTGGGCAACGGCATTTTGACCGTGGAGAATGGCGAGCAGGCGTGGGAGCGGGCCGACGTCAATCGGCGCAACAAGGGCGGTGGCGCCGCGGAGGCGGCCCTCGCCATGTACGAGCTTTCGACCCGTTTCGGCGCGTAGGCCGTTCGCATTAAATCTTGGAAAAATCCGCCCAGCGGATTGAAAACGTTAATGAAATCCACTTCAGGAACCGAAATGGCCTTGGCCGATCCTTCGTCGAATCCGGACCGTCCCGCCAATCAGCGCGGGGTCGCGCGGTTGGCTGCCGTTCAGGCGCTTTATCAGCTTGAGATCGGGCAGGCGCCGGTCAACGACGTTATCGCCGAGTTCGAGCTGTTTCGGCTCAAGCAGGAAATCGAGGGCGCATCGTTGCGCGATATCGATTTCGGCTGGTTCCGGATGATCGTCTCCGGTGTGGTGGCGGAGCAGCGCGAAATCGATCCCCGCGTCAACAAGGCGCTGGCGATCGACTGGCCGCTGAAGCGGGTGGACGCCACCTTGCGCGCCGTCCTGCGCTGCGGTGTGTATGAGCTGCTCAAGCGGCGCGACGTGCCGGCGCGCGTGGTGATCACCGAATATGTCGAGGTCGCCAAGGCCTTTTTCGACGAGGACGAGCCGCGCATCGTCAACGGCGTGCTCGATCGGATCGGCCGAGAACTCCGGCCGGAGGAGTTGGCGGACAGGCCGCGTCCGGACGCGCAATGAGCGGGGACGACCGGCCGGGCGAATTCGAGCTGATAGAGCGCTTTCTCGCGCCGCTCGCTTCCGACCCCGGCGCGGCAGGGTTGCAGGACGACGTCGCGGTCATCTCCAGCCGACCTGGCATGGATCTGGTGGTGACCAAGGATGCCATCGCGGCCGGCGTCCATTTCTTTCCCGAGGACCCTCCCGATACGATCGCGGCGAAGGCGCTGCGCGCCAACCTCTCCGATCTTGCTGCCAAGGGCGCCGATCCGTTCGGCTATCTGATGGCACTCGCGCTGCCGAAAGACTGGTCGACAGACTGGCTTGCCGGCTTTGTCGGCGGGCTTTCGGCGGACCAGACGAGCTACGGCGTCACGCTGCTCGGTGGCGATACACTGACGGCGTCGGGTGGACTGACGGTCTCCATCACGGCCTTCGGTTGGCTGCCGAGGGGATCGATCGTGCGTCGCTCCGGGGCGCGTCCCGGCGATCGGCTGTTCGTGACCGGCACGATCGGGGATGCCGCGCTCGGTCTTGCGCTAAGGCTTGAGCCGGGGAAGGCCGAAGCCTGGGGGCTCGATGACGATCAACGCGATCACCTGCTTGCCCGTTATTTGAAGCCGGAGCCACGGACCGCTGCGGCCGCGCACGTGCGGGCGTTTGCATCTGCCGCCCTTGACGTCTCCGACGGCCTCATCGGCGATCTCGCCCACCTCGCCGAAGGCTCCGATCTGGCCGCGCGGATCGAAGCGGCCCGCGTACCCATCTCACCCGCCGTTGCGGAGGCCGCGCGCGCCGATCCCGCAGCGTTCCGCCAAGCACTCACCGGCGGCGACGATTTCGAGATCGTCGCCGCGGTTCCCCCCGACCATGCAGCAGCGTTCGTCGCAGCCCTTTCGGAATCCGGCGTCGCTGTCGCAGAGATCGGCGTCTGCGCAGAAGGCGAGGGGGTCCATGTGGAGGACGAAGCGGGTCGCCCGTTTCCTTTGGACGGCACGTCCTTTAGTCATTTCTAATGACCTTCGCCGCTCGGCTTGTGTCCTGGCCGGGTTCGTCGCATCGTGCCGGCGCTTGAGGCATGTTCGGGCAAGCGGATTCCGGTTTGCCCGATGCTTTCGTTTGCTCCAGTCTTTCAGAGTTCTCGATGTCCACCACCACTGCCGATTTGCCCCTGATCGACGATCGTCTCGCGCGACGTAACGCGCTGCTTTTGGCTGCCGCCCAGGCGATCGGCGGCGCGATGATGTCGATCACGATCGCGACCGGCGGTCTCACTGGCTTCTATCTGCTCGGCCCCGACAAATCGCTCGCGACTTTGCCGGTTACCACGATGGTTCTCGGCACCGCTTGCGGGACCGTCCCGGCCGCGCTGTTGATGCGTCGCTTGGGCCGCCGCGGTGGGTTTCTCACCGGCGCTGGGATCGGAGCCGTCGGTGGCGTCGCTGCCTGCCTGTCGGTTCTCGCCGGAGCCTTCTATCTGTTTGCGCTCTCCACCTGGGTGACCGGGTTTGCCGCCGCCTTTGTCCAACAATATCGCTTTGCGGCCGCCGACACGGCGAGCGCGTCCTTCCGGCCCAAGGCGATTTCCTGGGTATTGGCCGGCGGAGTGCTGGCCGGGGTGATCGGTCCGCAAGCGGTGATCCTCACCCGCGATATGTTTTCGCCGATCCAGTTTGCCGGCGCCTTCCTGGCCCAAAGCGCGCTCTGCCTGGTGGCGATGGCAATCCTGTCCTTCGTCTCGATCCCAAAGCCGACGGGGCAGGCCGGCGGATCCGGCGGCCGGTCGCTCGTCACGATCCTGACGGAGTCCCGGATTGCGATCGCGGTCATGTGCGCGGTGGTGTCCTATGCCCTCATGAGCCTGGTGATGACGGCCGCGCCGCTGGCCATGGTCCAGTGCGGGCTGTCGGCGGACGATGCGGCACTCGGGATCCAGTGGCACGTGATCGCCATGTTCGGGCCGAGCTTTTTCACCGGAACCCTGATTGCGCGCTATGGCCGCGAGACCATCACCTTTGTCGGGCTCGCGCTGCTTGCCGCCACTGGGATCGTCGCGCTCGCCGGGCTGACGGTCACGCATTTCTGGGTGGCGCTGATCCTGCTCGGCCTTGGTTGGAATTTCGGCTTCATCGGCGCGACGGCCATGCTGACCGATGCCCAGCGCCCGGAGGAGCGCGCGCGGGTGCAGGCGGCCAATGACTTTCTGGTGTTCGGCTGCGTCGCCGCCGCGTCATTTTCGTCCGGCAAGATCCTGAACGTCGCCGGCTGGGAGACCGTCAACTGGGCGCTGTTCCCGGTCATTGCGCTGGCCGTCGTCGCGCTCGCCTGGCTCGTGCTGACCGGCCGCCACAAGACAGCCTAAAATCGTGACTGCCTGTGGTTTCCCTTGACGCCCCCCGGTCCGACCGGCACCAATATTGACGCTCCCATCGGCCGATGCGCCGAACATAACCAAAGAAAAAGCGACTTAATCGGCCGATCCTGGGGAGCGGTCGGCTTGTCGAGGGAGGAATTGGAATGGTGGGAGTGCTGCTCGTAATCCTGTGCGGACTGTTGTCCGTGCTCTACGGCATTTGGGCGATCCGTTCGGTCATGTCGGCCGACGCCGGAACGGAACGGATGCGCGAGATCGCCGGAGCGATCCAGGAAGGTGCGCAGGCGTATCTTGCGCGCCAGTACACCACCATCGCCATTGTCGGCGTCGTTATCTTCATTGTCGTCGCATTCCTGCTGGGGATCGCCGTTGCCGTCGGTTTCGCCATCGGCGCGATCCTGTCGGCCGCGGCAGGCTTCATCGGCATGCTGGTCTCCGTGCGCGCCAATGTGCGCGTCGCCCAAGCCTCCAGCACCAGCCTCGGAGCCGGACTGGACATCGCCTTCAAGTCGGGCGCGGTGACCGGCATGCTAGTCGCCGGCCTCGCGCTTTTGGGCGTTGCCGTCTACTACCTGATCCTGACGCGTATGCTGGGCTTTGCTCCCGGCGACCGGATGGTGGTGGATGCGCTGGTCGCACTCGGCTTCGGCGCCTCGCTGATCTCCATCTTCGCCCGTCTCGGCGGCGGCATTTTCACCAAAGGGGCGGACGTTGGCGGCGACCTCGTGGGCAAGGTGGAAGCCGGTATTCCGGAAGACGATCCGCGCAACCCGGCCACCATCGCCGACAATGTGGGGGACAATGTCGGTGACTGCGCCGGCATGGCGGCCGACTTGTTCGAGACCTATGCGGTGACGGTCGTCGCCACAATGGTGCTCGGGGCGATCTTCTTCGCCGGTACCGATCTGCTCACGTCGGCGATGCTCTATCCGCTAGCGATCGGCGGTGCCTGCGTCGTTACATCGATCATCGGCACCTTTTTCGTCCGGTTGGGGGCCAACCAGTCGATCATGGGTGCCCTCTATAAGGGTTTCATCACGACGGCGATCCTGTCGCTGATCGTGCTTCTGCCGGTCACGGCGGTTGTATTCGGCGGTCTGACGGAGCCGCTGACCATCGCAAACGGGCTCAGCTTCACCCCGCTGGCGCTCTATTTCTGCGGCGTCACGGGCCTTGCCGTCACGGGACTGATCGTCTGGATCACGGAGTACTACACCGGCACCGGCTTTCGCCCTGTGCGTTCGATTGCGGACGCGTCCCAGACCGGTCACGGCACCAACGTGATCCAGGGTCTGGCGATCTCGCTTGAGGCAACAGCGCTGCCGGCTCTCGTCATCATCGCCGGCATCATCGTCACCAACTCGCTTGCCGGGTTGTTCGGAATCGCGATTGCGGTGACGACCATGCTTGCGCTCGCTGGCATGGTCGTGGCGCTCGATGCCTTCGGGCCGGTCACCGACAATGCCGGCGGCATTGCGGAGATGGCGGACCTGCCCTCGGAAGTCCGCGATACGACCGATGCGCTCGACGCCGTCGGCAACACCACCAAGGCGGTCACCAAAGGCTACGCGATCGGCTCCGCCGGCCTCGGCGCGTTGGTGCTGTTCGCCGCCTACAACCAGGATCTCCAGTACTTCATCGCGAACTCCGCGGAATATCCCTATTTTCAGGACATTCCCGCCGGCGCGCTGAATTTCTCGCTGGTCAATCCATATGTGGTGGTGGGCTTGTTCTTCGGAGGCCTCTTACCGTTTCTGTTCGGCGGCATTGCCATGACGGCGGTTGGACGCGCGGCCAGCGCCGTGGTCCAGGAGGTGCGCCGACAGTTCCAGGAAAAGCCCGGGATCATGCAGGGCACTGAGCGTCCCGATTATGGGCGCGCGGTCGACATGCTGACCAAGGCGGCCATCAAGGAGATGATCATTCCGTCGCTGTTGCCGGTTCTGTCGCCGATCGTGGTCTATTTCGTCGTGCTCGCGATCGCCGGCAAAGCGGATGCTTTCGCAGCGGTTGGCGCGATGCTTTTGGGCGTGATCGTCACGGGCCTGTTCGTGGCGATCTCGATGACCGCCGGCGGCGGTGCCTGGGACAACGCCAAGAAGTATATCGAGGACGGCAACTACGGTGGAAAGGGGTCGGATGCCCACAAGGCAGCCGTCACCGGTGACACGGTGGGCGACCCGTACAAGGACACCGCGGGGCCGGCCGTGAACCCGATGATCAAGATCACCAACATCGTCGCACTGCTGCTGCTGGCCGTGCTGGCGCACTAGAGCATGTCCACGCCAAGTGGAAACCGGTTGGCCGTCCGGACATGCGTCAAAACAAAGGGTTAGAGCCTGTCAGCGTTTCCGTGAAACGCTGACAGGCTCTAGAGCGCTTCCAGGCCAAGAGGAAAGCGGGTGGCCGCCCGGAAACGCGTCGAAACAATAATTTGGACCCGATCCGTGATTCTGAGAAAAGCGGAACGGGCTTAAAAATCGGAATGCGAAGGGAGCCCCGTTCTTGGACGCCCCCTTTTGGGAAACACAAAAACGCCCGCGCTCCAGCCGGATCGCGGGCGTCTTCGTTATGGTAGGCAGGCGCCCCTTTTTTAGAGGGTCGGCTGCAACACGCCCTTGAGAACCTGCGAGACGAACCCGATGTCTTGACCCGTCGTCGGTGTCACGCGAGCGATGTAGTCGAACACCTTGCCGTCCTTGAGACCGTATTCGGCGATTTGCTCTACCCGGCCGTTCTCGTCGAAATAGACCGCGACGATACGGCGGTCGACGGTACGGGGATTGAGAAAGCGAACCGGTTGCTCCTCGGTCTGAGAGATGTAGTAGAAGACTTCGCTGTTGGTCACGCCCGTGGTGGACGGCGTGCCGAGCGCCAGTTCGACCTGTTCGCGGCTCGCGCCGACAGGGGCCTGCTGGAGCTGCTCCTCGGTGATCTTCTGGCCGTGGACCAGCGTCTCCGATGTACAAGCGGTAAGGCCGAAGACGAGAATCAGCGCGGCGAGACCGGCGCGGGTAACCGGAAGGGGAGCGGACGCCGGCCGGGCCGGGCCGCTGGTGCGGCGAAAGCGAACGGTTCTTTCCATATCGGCCCGACGGGCCTCCACTTGATCGATGCGTGAACGGAACATGATTTTCGGTTTTTTCAATCGTCGCAGGGGTGAAGTGGCCGCGCCCCTCTATTCGTCGATCGTGGCACAGGCACGGCAGACGTCCTTTTATCGCGATTGGTCGGTTCCCGATACCGTCGACGGCCGGTTCGAGATGGTGGTCTTGCATTTGGTGCTCGTGACGGAACGTCTGCGTGGCCCGCACCGGGCGATTTCGCCGATCGCGCAGGACTTGTTCGATTTCTTTCTGCTCGATATGGACCGCTCTCTCAGAGAAATGGGGGTTGGCGATCTCTCGGTGCCCAAGCGCATGAAGAAGATCGGCGAAGCGGTCTATGGCCGCTTCGACGCATTCGGACCGTTGTTGGAAACCGGCGATGGCGAGGCGCTTGCCAAAGCGATCGAACGCAACATGTTCCCGGAGACATCCGAACCCGAGGCCTCAGAGCGAATCGCCGCCTATGCGATTTCCGCGTTCGCGCGATTGGCTTCCCAGGCGACATCCGATATCGAGGCGGGGCGGATCAGCTGGCCGGATCCGACCGCAACCCAAGAAGGACAGACCGGATGACGGAGACCTTTCCGCTCAGCCATCCGATTTCGGCGGGCGATGTGCCGCCCGATGGCGAGACCGTGACGTTCAGCGCCGACGAGACCGAGCGCAAGGCGCTGGCCGATACATTCGATCTCGACGAGATCCGCTCTCTCGATGTGAGTTTTCTGATCAAGCCGTGGCGAGGTGACGGACTGTCGGTGGCTGGGACCGTGGATGCCGTCGTTGTCCAGCCGTGCGTTGTCACGCTCGCTCCCGTCCGGCAAACCATTCGCGAGACCGTCGATCTGCACTTCCTGCCGGAAGCACGGGTGCGTGAGGATGTGAGCGAAGTCTCCGTCGATCCCACCGGGGAAGACCCGCCGGACGTTTTCGATGGCGATTCCCTCGATCTCGGTGCGATCGCCGCCGAGCATGTGGCGCTCGGCATCGATCCCTATCCGCGTGCGCCCGGTGCACGCTTCGATCCCCGCGAGGCGGGAGTTGGCGACAAAGAGCCGTCGCCGTTCGCCGTTTTGGAGAAACTGAAACGCGGCGGCGATCAATGAGTTCGCGGCGAACCATGGGGCAAAATGTGGTTGTGCGGGCGATCGAAACGGGTATTGTCCACCGGCCGCTCGGCACGGTGCCGACCCATCGCTGCGGCTCGTCCAAGCCGTGGCTTTTGCGGCATGTAGCGGTCGGAAAGAGCAAAATCGGGGCCGGCGCCGCCCTATTCGAAGTCCCTAACAGCCTCTAGGTCCGACAAAGACATGGCGAAAAACGTCACGCTCTCGCTCGATGCCATGGGCGGCGACGGAGGACCCGAGGTGGTGCTTCCGGGAGCCGAAATCGGACTGGAGCGCTGTCCGGACATCCGCTACGAGATTTTCGGCGATCTTCCCCGGCTTGAGCCGATCCTGGAAAAATGTCCGCGCCTGAAAGAGGCGAGCCAGCTCCACCACTGCGAAGTCGCGGTGCAGATGGACGACAAACCGAGCCAGGCGCTGCGCCAAGGGCGCTGGAAGTCGAGCATGTGGAAGGCGCTCGAAGCCGGCAAGAATGGCACCGCCGGCGCGGTGGTGTCTGCGGGCAACACCGGTGCGCTGATGGCGATGGCCAAGTTCTGCCTGCGCACCATGCCGAGCATCGAACGCCCCGCCATTGCGGCCATATGGCCGACCATTCGAGGCGAATCCATCGTGCTCGATGTCGGCGCCACCATCGGCGCGGACGCGCAGCAATTGATCGATTTCTCGATTTTGGGCGGGGCCATGGCCCGCGCGGTATTCGGAATCGAACGGCCCACGATTGGGCTCCTCAATGTCGGCGTCGAAGAAGTGAAAGGCCTTGAGGAGATCAAGGCGGCCGGGCGCATGCTGCGCGAAGCGGGTCTCGCATCGATCGACTATACCGGCTTCGTCGAAGGCGACGATCTGGGCAAGGGCACTGTGGACGTGGTGGTGACGGAAGGTTTTTCCGGCAACATCGCGCTGAAAACCGCGGAAGGCACGGCGCGCCAGATTTCGGAATATCTCAGGGCTGCCATGAGCCGGACCCTGCAGGCGCGGCTCGGCTATCTGCTCGCAAAGCCCGCCTTCGACCGGCTGCGCGAAAAGATGGATCCGCGCAAAGTCAACGGCGGCGTGTTTCTGGGCTTGAGCGGTCTCGTCATCAAGAGCCACGGCGGCACCGATGCGGAAGGCTTCGCGTCGGCGGTGGAACTAGCCGCCGATATGGTGCGTAACGATCTTATGAGCCGCATTGCCGCAGACATCGACGCCTATCACGCATCGGGCGCAACAGTACGGACGGAACAGGGAAAGGAGGCGGCTAAGTGAGCGTAACCCGCGCAGTTGTTTTGGGGTGCGGGAGTGCGCTTCCCGATCGTGTCCTGACAAACGCCGAACTGGCGGAGATGGTTGAGACGTCGGACGAATGGATCGTCCAGCGAACCGGAATTCGCGAGCGCAGAATTGTGTCGGAGGGCGAAACCACGGCCGACCTCGGGCTCCGCGCAGCCCAGCGCGCGTTGGCCGACGCCGGTGTCGAAGCCGAGACGATCGATCTGATCGTGCTGGCGACGGCTACGCCCGACAATACTTTTCCGGCCACCGCCGTCACGATCCAGGAGCGGCTCGGGATTTCCAGCGGTGCGGCGTTCGACCTGCAGGCGGTCTGTTCCGGTTTCGTGTTCGCGCTGACCACCGCAGAGGCCTACCTAAAGAATGGGCTTGCGACTCGTGCCCTGGTCATCGGCGCTGAGACCTTCTCCCGCATTCTGGACTGGCAGGACCGCAGCACCTGTGTTTTGTTCGGCGACGGTGCTGGCGCGGTGGTGTTGGAGGCGCAGCCGGGCGCGGGGACTTCGGCGGACCGTGGGATCCTGGCCAGTAAGCTGCGCTCCGATGGTCGCCACAAGGAAAAGCTTTATGTCGATGGCGGTCCGTCTTCGACCCAGACCGTCGGCCACCTGCGCATGCAGGGCCGCGAAGTGTTCAAATATGCCGTCGCCATGATCACCGACGTGATCGAAGATGTGTTTGAAAAGACCGGGACGACAGCCGATGACATCGCTTGGTTCGTTCCGCATCAGGCCAATAAGCGTATTATCGATGCGACAGCACGCAAGCTCTCCATTCCCGATTCCAAGGTGGTCACCACCGTCGACCGGCATGGCAATACTTCGGCGGCATCGATTCCGCTGGCCCTGGATGTGGCCGTGAAGGACGGACGGATCAAACGCGGCGATCTGGTGTTGTTGGAAGCGATGGGCGGGGGCTTCACCTGGGGTGCCTGCCTGTTGCGCTGGTGATCGCATTAGGCTGTCACAAACACGCTTTAGATCCTGAGTTCAGTGAGTTGCGCGGTTGACCGGAAGGCACTTGCGCAATACGTTTGCGAAGGTCTGTCGGCGACCGGTTCGGATGCCGACCATCCATATCCGCGAGGAAGCCATGTCGGGACGGACCGTAACACGGGCGGACCTGTGCGAGGCTGTCTATCAAAAGGTCGGTCTTTCCAGGACGGAGTCCGCCGATCTTGTCGAGATGGTCATCAAAGAGATCGCGGAGACGCTGGTTGGCGGAGAACCGGTCAAACTGTCGTCGTTCGGCACTTTCGTGATTCGCGATAAGGGCGAGCGGATTGGCCGTAACCCCAAAACCGGCGAGGAAGTGCCGATCGCGCCACGTCGTGTTCTGGTGTTCAAGCCGTCCAACGTCTTGAAGAAGCGGATCAACGACGCGCTGGCGACGACGGGACTGCAACCAAGCGAGTAGATCCCGAAGGCCCGAAGGAATGGCGCCGTCGCAAGATGCCTCGAGCGACCAGAAGGGTCCGGAGGCCTACCGAACCATCAGCGAAGTCGCGGCCGAGCTCGACTTACCGCAGCACGTGCTGCGGTTCTGGGAGACGCGGTTCGGCCAGATCAAACCCTTGAAACGGGCAGGGGGGCGCCGCTTCTATCGCCCCCAGGACATCGAGCTCTTAAGCGGCATCCGCCATCTGCTTTATTCCGAAGGCTTGACGATCCGTGGGGTGCAGAAGGTGTTGCGCGAACAGGGGCCCCGTCATGTTGCCGCGATCGGCCGGGGCCAGGCTGAGCCGGCTGTCGCCGAAGCTCCGCCACCACGGCTCAAGCCGGCCAGTTTCTCCGAAAATATGGAGGAGGCTCAGTCCTTCTTTCCATTTCCCGATACCCCCCATGATGCCCAGCCGGATTTGCGGGGCGGGATCTCAAGACCGCCAGCATTGAAGCCCGCCGCCGAGGAGAGCGACGACGACTTCCCCGTGTTTTCAGGTGCTCGCGGAAAGGCAGAGGTCCCGAAGCGCCTGCCGGAGAGGGCGGCGAAGCGGCCGGCTGATGAGGTGGAGCTCGAGAAGGATTGGGAGGAGGCGCCCGCACCACCCATGGCTGGCGCTGCTGCCGATCCCGACGACGCGCCGGACGACGGATTTGAGTCCTATGAGAGCGAGGAACTTCCGAAAGGGATTCTGCGCGACGACGCGGAATCCGACACGCCGGAGTCCGGTTCCGGCTTTCGCTTTCTCGACCGGCTGAAGCGCGATCCGCATTCCGCTCGTTCCGGCGGCGAGGGAACGAGCTTGTCGCGAGAAGACGTGCGCGACCTCCAGGCCGCTTTGTTCGAACTCTTGGAATGCAAGCGGCTTCTCGACCGCGTTCGCTGAGCGCCGGCCCTCAAGTGACTTCTGGTGTCCGCAAGACCGATCCGCTAGAGCGTTTCCAGGCCAAGTGGAAACCGGTTGGCCCTCCGGAAACACGTCGAAGCAATAACTTAGAGCCGCTCCGGGATTCCGGTAAATGCGGAACGGGTCTAGCAAAAAAAAAACGAGAGCATCAGGCGATGCAGACCGTTCGCCTGATGCTCTGAGTTGCTAGGCGATCGCGAACGCGATCCCCGTGCGGACGTCTCTTCCTAGGCATGCCCTATGACAAAGGGGTAACGATCCCTTTGATTTTTGGCGGGCGACGCGTCGGCTAAGGAGTGGGATCCGATCTTCGCAAAACCCCGGCACGACATTCACAAAGCTCCGAAACTCAAGGCCTGATCCAGGGACCGGAGTTTGGTTTGCGTTGGGGCTCGGAGATAGAGATCTCTCGAGGCGCGCCAATGTCCTGCTTGAGATTGAGCCGCCAGCTCGTCAGGTAGATCGAGACCAAAAAAAACACTGCCCCGAGGGGGGCCGACGGGAAGAACAAGGTGCTCTCAAAGAGATTGAGCGACAAGATGCCGATCATGAGACAACTCACGGCATAGATCGGCACCGGATCCTCGCCGTGGCGCGCGCCAAGCTGGAAAATGATCCAGATCGTGTTGGCAAGGGAGACCAGGAAAACGGCTACGACGACCGCTCCCAGCACGCCAAGCTGGACGGCGATATCGAGATAGCCGTTATGCGATTGGTTGTAGGAGATCAGATCGTCGTAGTTGCTGCTCCACCAGCCGTACTTGTTGAGCAGCGGATGGGCGTCCGGCGGAACGGACCAATGGGCGCCGAAGCCGCGACCGAGGAACGGATTGTCCCCGATATAGCTGAGCGCGGCCGCCCAAAGTTCATTCCGCCCGGTAAAGGTGGAATCGCCCGAAACCTTTCCCAGAAGGTCCCAGAAACTCCATCCCTGAAGGCCCAACACCAACAGCATCAGCCCAGTGAACGCGCCCAGAAGGGCCACCAAAATAAGCCAGCGATTTCGTCCCGACCGCGCCAGCATCAACATGGGCAGCACGACGAGCGCGATGATGACGGTAAAGCCGATCGCGTTCTTCGATCGGGTCAGCATGAGAAAGACAAGGCCGAGGCCGAAGACGAGGAAGGCGGCGAGCCTGGTCGGCATGGTGCGGGAGGCGAATCCACCAGCGGCAAGAAAGACCAGCGCCACGAAGGCGAACAGCCCTGCGGAATTCTTTTGATAATGCAGCCCGGCAAAGCCGAGATCTGTCCATGCGATGTCGGGAAGCACGACAGCCGACGACAGGTCGACGATAACTCCGATGCCGCAAGCGAGCGCCCAAATGCCAACATAGCGCGTGGCGGAGGTGATCCAGACGGACGTCCCGATCCCGATCCCGAGATAGATCCAGAACACCATGGCGCGGCGCACGGTCAGCCCGGGAAACTGAGACCACAACAAAGAGACCGTCATCACCCCCAGCACCAAAAGTGCGGGCCAGCTTGCCACAACCAGGCGCATCGCCGCCTGCGACCGAACGAGCGCAAGTACGATCGACCAGCCAAATAGGCCCATCAGCACCAACTGGCGGATCTTGTCGCCTTGCGCCTCCGCCCCGGCAGCTCCGCCCGACGCTAAGGCACCGAAGCCGATGACTTCGAAAAAGACGAAGACAATGAGGAGAACGGCCGCCGACCATGACAGGAAGGTCTCAAGCCTTGCATCGGCAGACGTGCGCGGACGGTACGAAGGCGACCCGAGCGAATTTCCGTCCGAGCCCCTGAAGATCAGTGGGCGAGGGCCTGCCGCAATGAACGGCGCTTCTACGGGCGACGCGCGAAAGAAGGGGCTTCGGGAGAGGCGTTTTGGTCGCAAGGTCTAACCCGTCGAAAGTGGAACCGGTTTTCCGCCCCGCATCCTGTTTAAACCAGGAAGACAATCAGATCTTATGAGTCTGGATCGATTCGATCCAAACGGCTTCCTAGAGTAAGTCCTTATCGCTCGAATTGACTCACTCAAGTTATTGAATCTAAAGCCATTTTCTCTCACTCGGGTATTTCCATCTCAGTGGAAAAGGCTCTAATACCGTCGAGTAGGGCACTCTTCCTCCTTCGAGGTTTTTCCTCAAACGGTGCAAACAGCCATTTTGGGATGCTATCGTTTGAGGCGTCGAAATCCCAATGGATTCAGGCCAAAAGGTCCCGACGAGGGGCGCGTCCGACCGGGCTCAGCCTTTCGAGCAGCAGCGCTTCGGGCCCCGAATTGGACCGCGCGATGAAGCGCCAGATCTCGTAAGTCATTGAGAAAATTGGTGTGCCCACTCGACACATCGTGCTGGTGGAGCAGGTTGAACCCGTCCCGACAGATCGCGATCCCCTGTGAGGCTCTCCTGGGCTTTCATAAGTGCCTGGGATCCGTTCCCGCCGACGTTCCAACCTACCTGATCAGACGGAGCGCTACGCGTGGGAGGGAGACCGCATAGGGTTCGACCTGATAGATCGAATTGTCTGTTGCCATCACCACCCAGTCGGAAGCCCGCCGCGACAGCGCGCCTTCGAAACCGTCGGCCGAGAGTGCGCCGAGGAACGCGTCATAATCGGCCATGGGCTGTCTTCTTCGGTAATCGCTCCCCGCGAACTTCCTGATCAGCCCTTGGTGGAAAATCCGTCTGCGGCGTGCCGAAGCTCCAGCAGTTCGCGCAGGGCGTCCTGCAGCCCTCCTTCGGCGGGCGCCTCGCGAGGGAGTGCGCCCATGGCGTCCTGCACATCGGCGATCCTGTCGGCTAGGCCACCGGTTAAGCCGAGCGCGTCCAGCGTCTGGGCGCTTTCCCGCATCTCCGCGGCCCGACGGGCGCCATGCTTCAGGGTGCGTTCGAGGTTGTAGCTGATGATATCCGGCCAGCCGAGGCCAGGATAGCTGGCCGCAAGCGAGCCGATTACGCGATCGTAGCAGCCCGACGCCGTGGCGGCGAGCGCGGCCTCGACCGTCAACGCTTCCAGCCCCTTCACGAAAAGCGAACGGACCATCTTGATCGCCGTGGCCGCGCCTGGCGTGTCGCCGACTTGCTCTTGCCTGAAGCCCAGCGCATCGAGTTCAGGCGCGAGATCGGAAGCGCAGGCGCCGGCAATCAGCACCGGGGTGGAGTGGCCGCGCGGATGGACTGGCGCCATGACCGCCATGTCGAGATAGCTGCCGTCTTGCGCCTCAATAAGCGTCGCTGTCTCACGCTTACGTCCGGGTGATACCGAGTTGATATCGATGAAGACCTGGTTCGGCCGAAGTGCCGGTGCGGCGGTTTTTGCTGCTTCGAGGCTCTGATTGGCCGTAACCGCCGAGATGATCCAGTCGGCTCCCTCCATCGCCTCGGCTGAGTCGGGGCAGAAGCGGATCTCACGCTCCGCGGCGGCGGAGCGGATTTCACCATCGGTCTTCACGTCATAAGCCCCGGTGATTTCCACCCCTTCTTTGGTGGAGAGGCTATCGGTAAAGGCCCGGGCGGCTTCACCAAATCCTATGAATGCGATCTTCAAGGTCATAGTCTCCCTGTTTTGGCGCGGACAGCACGCTTCAGATTGAAAAATAAGGGTATTTACTCCTGCCGCGGGCCGCTCCGGCAGGTCTGGGCCACGCTTTTGTGTGGCGCATTTGGGGGCTCTTCGGCTCTCCCATACGTGGACCAGTCAGAGAAGTGGGTATTGATTTTCCGCAAACGGGAATTGGAAATGCGAAGTCTTCCTGTGTCCGCCGGCCGGACTACATCGTATCGAGCTGCTTCAGTGCTCTTTCGACTGCGCCCAGGAAACTGCGCTGGCCGGGGCTGGGCAGCCAGTCTGCACGGGTGGTGATGCCGATCGGTCGGCTTGTCTCGGGAAGAGGGTAGGGGATGACACCCAGCAAGCCTGCCCGCTCGTCCACTGCGATCTGGCGCCGTGAAAGAAGGGTCAAACGGTCGCTGTCGAGCAGAAGCGACCGGATCAGAACCATCGAAGAGGCCTCGATATCCACCTTCGGCGTAACGTCAATGGAGGCGAATATCTGCTCAAAGGCATCCCGGATCGGAGTACCGTGCCGGGGAATGACCCAGTCCATGCGGGCAAGTTCCTGCCGGGTGACATCGGCCCGGTTGAGCGGGTGATCGGCGCGGCCGACGATGGCATAGGGATTATCGAAAAGCTTGCGCTCGATCACGTGCGGACTTGGCGCCGGGCCCCGCAGGGCACCGAAAAGCATATCGCAATCGCCTCGTGTGAGCGCCGCAAGCATAGCCTCGTAGGCGCCGTCCAGAATCTTGAACTCGAGATCGGGCCGTTCGGCTTTCGCGTAGGAGATTGCCTGGGCAAGGAACGCGGTGCGCACGAGCGGCAGAGTGGCCACGGCAACGCGACCGCCTGTGGATCGTGTGTGGTCGACGATCTCCTCTTCGGCCTGAAAAATTTCGTTCAGCGCCACCTGGCAGCGCCGGGCCAGTTCCCTGCCTTGTTCCGACAGCGTGAAACCGGCGGCCCCGCGCAGGTAGAGCGTGACGCCGATATTGCTCTCCAGATCATGCGCGGCCCTGTGCAGGGTGGAAAGCGAGATCGATTCCGCCTGGGCGGCTTCGCGCAGGGTGCCGTAGCGCGACAGCAGACGGAGCGCCCGCAACTGTACCGCGGTCATCCGCTTGAGAATGGGATCGATCGCGTCGGGCTGCCGTATCAAGCTGCGCCCTCCCACCGCCAGAACCGCTTCTCGCAGTTGCCGGAACAGACGGGCTGCACGGCGATACAGTATCTCGCCCTCGGGCGTGGGAAAGCTGCCGGCGGTTCGCCGGGTGAGCAGTCGCGCAGAGAAGCGTTTTTCCAGCTTGGCGACGGCTTGGGAGATGCCCGGCTGCGACATGTTCATATGGTCGGCCGCCAGGCTGATGGAGCCTGTTTCGCAGATCATATTGAACGCTCTCAGGTGTCTCAAATTGACGGCATTGATGGCCTTCATTCGAAAATAGTTATGGCTTCCAATGGAGCTTTTATGAGCATTCAACTTACCGGGCATGCGAGGAAGCATCAACGAGAGGCCTTGCCTAGCCTGCTGAAGGACGCCGTCCACAGCGGTTGGAGGCCTGCTCCCGAGGGGAGCTGGAGGAAAAACAGCGATACGTCTGCATCGTCGGCAATCTGTCCGGCCATGGTTGGAGACGTCGCTGAATAGCTGCAAATGTGAAAAAAAACATGAGCTCAATGAAGAAAGGCAGGGGGGTGCGAGGAGCGGCGCGCGACTGTCGCAGTCCTTGTTGTTACGCAATGGGAAGGTGCGGGACATGAGCGGCCTTCTCGATGCGCTGTCGATTCTGGCCTCGTTTCAGGGGCTGCTTGCCCTTGTGGCCGGTGCGGCCATCGGAATCGTTGTGGGCGCGTTGCCGGGACTGGGACCTTCCATCGGTATCAGCCTTCTCATCCCGTTTACTTATAACCTGTCGCCTGAGCTCTCGATGCTGCTGCTGATCTCGCTTTATGTGGCCGCCGAGTATGGTGGTTCGGTCAGCGCCATCCTTTTGTCGACGCCAGGCACGGCTGCGGCCGCCGCCACGGCGGTGGATGGCTACGAAATGACCCGGAAGGGGCGTGCGAACGAGGCACTCGGTGTTTCGCTGTCGGCTTCCATGATCGGCGGCGTCGTCGGGGGGATCGCGTTGCTGACGCTGGCGGAACCTCTGGCGCGGATCGCGCTGCAATTCGGCCCCGCGGGATATTTCGCGGTGGCACTGTTCGGGCTGACGTCGGTCGCCGCGCTTTCCAGCGGCTCGCTGATCAAGGGGTTGCTCGGAGCCGTCCTGGGGCTTGTCGTGGCCTTCGTCGGGATCGACCCGATCTCGGGGCTGCCTCGCTTCACCTTCGGCTATTATCAGCTTTACGAGGGGGTGCCGTTCCTGACTGCGTTGATCGGCCTTTTCGCGGTGTCGGAGGCGCTGGTCATTGCCGAAAGTGCTGTCAAGGATGGCCGCCCCGACGTCACCGCCAAAGTGAACCACGTTTTTCTGAAAGCTGCAGAGTGGAAGCGGCTGGCCGGTACGATGCTTTCCGGCTCGGTCATTGGCACCCTGTTGGGCATTCTTCCCGGCGTCGGCGGCAACATCGCGTGCTGGGTGGCGCGTGATTACACCTCTCGTCGCAATCCTGGTCTGAAATTCGGAGAGGGTGAGTCCAAGGGCGTTGCGGCACCGGAAAGCGCGAACAATGCTACCGTCGGCGGGGCGCTGGTGCCGTTGCTGGCCCTCGGTGTGCCCGGTTCGCCGACAACCGCCGTCATCGTCGGCGCGCTCATCATGCATGGGCTCAATCCGGGACCGGACTTGTTCAATCAGGCGCCCGGGCTGGTTTACACTATCCTGTTCGGCGTGATCGCCTCATCGATCGCCCTCTACATCGTGGGCTCGCTCACCTTGCCGGTCATGTCGCGCGTCGTGCGGCTCCCCAATTCGGTGATCGCAGCCGGGATCATGGCCTTCGCGATATTGGGTGCCTTTGCCTTGCGAAACCTGACCTTCGATATCTGGATCACGCTGGGCTTCGGGTTTGTCGGCTATGTCATGAAGAAGCTGAGCTTCCCGGTTGCGCCTGTCGTTCTGGCCATGGTGCTGGGCTATCTGATCGAGATGAATTTCCGGTCGGCGCTCGTTACCTCACAGGGCAGCTACGCGATCTTCGTTACCGATCCGATTAGTCTTCTTTTCCTGCTGCTGTCCCTGGTGAGCCTGTTGCTGCCCGTCTGGCGGCATTGGCGAAAATCTGCGCGCTCAAGCTTGGGGACGGAGCGTAGCTAAGCGCACGAAAGATCATCCACCACCACAATCCACGGGAGGATAATAGTATGACTTTGAAGCTTTTCAGACGGACTTTTTTGGCGACCGCTGCGGCCGCGACATTGGCGCTTGGCATGGCCCCGACCGCCCAGGCGCAGAGCAACTATCCCGACAAGACCGTCAAACTCGTCGTCTGGGCCGGGACGGGGGGCGCGCTCGATGCCTATGGCCGTGAATTGGCCCGATTGCTCGAGGAAAAGGCAGGGTGGGAGACCACGGTGGAAAACCGTCCTGGTGGTTCCGGCGCGGTCGGTGTGGCCACGATCATGGCGCAGCCCGCGGACGGCTATCATTTGCTGATCCTGACGGGCACGCTGACCTTCGGTATCGCCCAAGGACTGATCCCGTTCGAGATCGACGATCTGCGCCTGCTGCGGGCGATGCAGTCGGAGCCATCCTCGCTTGCCGTCGCCGAGGATAGCGAACTCACCTCGGTCAACGATTTCGTCGACTACATGAAGGCCAATCCGAACGGCCTCCGCGTAGGTGGCCACGCGCCTGCGGGCTTCCACCAATATGTGCTTTACCAACTCATGCAGGAGGCCGGTTTCGAGAGCGGCTGGATCCCGCACGATGCATCCGGAAAAGTGCCGCTTGCCTTGCTCGGCGACCATATCGATGCGGCTTTCATGACGCCCTCTTCCGGGTTGAGCCAAGTGACTTCGGGTGATGTGAAATTGCTCGGCATCACCAGCGAGGAGCGTTCGGAATACTTCCCCGATCTGCCCACCTTCGGGGAACAGGGCTTCGATATCGTCGACTCGGTCTGGCGGGGTGTCGCCGTTAAGGCGGGCACGCCGGACGACGTGGTGGCGGAAATCCAGTCTGCGCTGGACAAGGTTACCGCCTCCGACGAGTGGAAGCAGTTTCAGGAAAACCGGAAGCAGAATAGCCCTGACCTGAAGGAAGAAGCTTTCACCGAAATGGCGAAGGGCCAGCTCGAAGGCCAGCGACAGTTCCTGAAGGACGCGGGCATCCTCGAATAAGGCGTTCGAAGACGAAGCGGCGCAGGGCAACTCTGCCCTGCGCTCTCGACAAGACGGAGGGCTGAAATGAAGTGGCAAGGGTATCTTGCCGGCGTGGTGCTGACGGCATTTTTCGGCATCGTGGTCATTCTCGCCCTGAATCTCAGTCCCGCCCACGCGCGCGGCGATGTCGGCGGCGCTTTCCTCCCGGTCATCATCGCCGCCTGCGGGATCGTGCTTTCGCTAACCTATCTGGTTCAGATTTGGAGCAACCGCGACAGCGCGAAGGGCGCCGCGCGCAGGCGAGGCTTGATCTATCTGGGGCTTTTCGGGCTGACGATTGCCCTTATCAAATGGGTGCCGTTGGCGCTCGGCCTTGCTGCGGCGAGCTTGCTGGGAGTCCTCTTGATGGACGGGCCGGAGCGGTGGCTGCGCGCGGGCACGGTGGCCGCCACGGTTTTCGTCACCACATGGTTCGGCTTTGGCTGGCTGTTGGAGTTGCCGTTGCCGTGAAGGCGGTGTCTCTCATGGCAACGGCGAGAGCGGTCTTGATAGGCCCCTGATTGTATCGCGACACTGCATGATGAACCGCCCCGGCATCCCCGGAGGCTGTTTGGTTTAAGTCAGGCCGCCATGGCTTGCTCACCGAGCATGGCGTAGTAGCGTTCCTCGGCTTCGGTGGGCGGGATGTTCCCGATGGGCTCCAGCAGCCTGCGATTGTTGAACCAATCAACCCAGCTTAGCGTCGCGATCTCGACGGCTTCGAAGGAGCGTCAGGGCCCGCGTCGATGAATGACCTCGGCCGTGTAAAGGCCGTTGATCGTCTCGGCGAGAGCGTTGTCGTAGCTGTCGCCTGCGCTGCCGACGGAGGGTTCGATATGGGCTTCGGCGAGACGTTCAGTGTAGCTGATGCTGGAATATTGCGAGCCGCGGTCGCTATGGTGCACCAGTCCGCTGCCGTGGACGGGTCGTCGTTCATGCAGCGCCTGCTCCAGAGCGTCCAGCACGAAGCCGGCATGAGCGGTCCGGCTCACCCGCCAGCCGACGATGCGGCGGGCATAGGCATCGATGACGAAGGCGACGTAGACGAAGCCTGACCAGGTCGAGACGTAGGTGAAATCCGAGAGCCACAGCCTGTTCGGTGCCGGGGCACGGAAGACCCGGTTCACATGGTCGAGCGGGCATGGCGCCGACGTGTTCTGGATCGTCGTCCGGATCGGCTTGCGGCGGATGACGCCTTGGAGAGCTATCCCCTTCATCAGCCGTTCGACGGTACATCGAGCAACATCGACCCCTTCGCGCGTCATCTGTCGCCAGACCTTGCGGGCGCCATAAACCTCGAAGTTCTCGGCGAAGACACGCTCGATCTCCGGCTTCAGCGCCAGGTCCCGCTTCACTCGCGGCGAGAGCTTTGACGGATCAATGAGGTCCTGGCGGTGGAGAGGCGCCTACTGGCGCAGGAGTTGTATCGGGAGATGGGCGAGGATGCGACCTGCTACGTGCCGTGCTCCACGGGTGCCGAGAAGGCGTTCCGCTTCTGCAATGAAACCGGCGGCGGTGTTCCGTCAGAGAGATAGCTGTGCAGATGCTGCCGCTTGCTGGTCTATCGATCGAGGAGATCGAATCCCATAGCGCTGGGCGCTGGTCCGCGGGTGGACAGCTCCATCGGATCACGCAAAGAGCGGCCGTTGGAACGCTCGGTTTGTTACCCTGAGGATTACCCGGGGCCGAGTTTGCGGGCGCGCCGTATGCCGAATTCTCAGCTAAGTCATTGAAAAAATGGTGTGCCCGCTCGGACTCGAACCGAGGACCATTCGATTAAAAGTCGAATGCTCTACCAACTGAGCTACGGGCACCCGAACCGCCCGAGGAGAGGTCCACGAGTTAGGGTTCGATCTCGATCTTCGCCGCGGCCATTCTGGCACCCAGGGCCAGGTTCGGTTGCGATCCGCAAACGACGTGCCGCGAGGTTCGATCGAAGGCAAGGCGACAAGCCGCCCCGCTTGTGCGACGTGCGCCGCACGGGTTTCGGGTAGTGGGTTTGCGACGCCTCGTCAACCGCACGAGGCCAGCCGATCCCCATCCAATCGCGCGAATTGGGCAAATGCGACCTTCACCGCCCGGCCGAGAGTGATTTTCCGCTCAACTTGTTTCGAACAGCTCCGCGTCCAGCGGACGGGATTTTGCGACCCGGTCGATCGCCATCAGGTCGGACAGAAGGTCCGGTAGGGCCTTAAGCGGGACCATGTTGGGCCCGTCCGAGGGTGCACGGTCGGGATCGTCATGGGTCTCCACGAAAACGCCGGCGACACCGACCGCCACGGCGGCGCGCGCCAACACCGGCACGAAACGGCGATCTCCGCCCGAAGCCGAGCCCTGACCGCCCGGCTGTTGCACCGAATGGGTGGCGTCGAAGATCACCGGAGCGCCGGTGGCTGCCAGAATCGGCAGGGCGCGCATATCGGAGACGAGGGTGTTGTAGCCGAAGCTCGCACCGCGCTCGGTGACCAGCACGCGCGTGTTCCCGGCCGCCGTGATCTTTTCCACCACGTTGGCCATGTCCCAAGGCGCCAGGAACTGCCCCTTCTTCACGTTAATCACGGCGCCGGTTTCGGCCGCGGCGATCAGAAGATCGGTCTGTCGGCAGAGAAAAGCCGGAATCTGCATGACGTCGACACATTCCGCGACGGCGACACACTGTTGGCTTTCGTGGACGTCGGTCAGCACCGGCAGTCCGAAACCTTCTCTGATCTCGGCGAAGATCGGAAGCGCAGCCTCCAGTCCCAACCCACGCGCACCGCTGCGGCTGGTCCGGTTGGCCTTGTCGAACGACGTCTTGAACACGCAGCCGATCCCGAGCTTTTCGGTGATCTCCTTCAGCGCCGCCGCCATTTCCAGCACGTGAGCTCGACTTTCCAGGACGCAAGGCCCGGCAATCAGCGACAGCGGGGCGGAATTGGCGAAGCGAACCCCTCGGATCTCCACGTCGGTGTCCGGGGTTTCGACCTCGGGAGTGATCGGGGCGTTCATATCGTCAACTCCAAACTTGGGTTTCGGAGGTTCCTACTCTCCCGGTGCGGGCGCGTCGAGATGAAGCTGGACCACGCAATAGAGTGGAACGCCGAAGGTCGCATCCACGATTCCGCTCCACAGCGCAACCGGCGGGGGCTGCTGGGCCAAAACATCGTGGATCTCATCTAGGTGCCAGCGTGGCTCGCCCCAAATGAAGTCCGCACGCGTGCGGACCCCGGAGCGAAATTCGATCGTCGGATCCTTGCGCGTCAGCCGTCCAATCGCAGGGTGGTAACGGGCGGTTCCCACCATCAGAAAGGAGAAGGTATCGTAAAGCAGCACGCTGGTACGCCCGCAAAGCCGGTCGGCGAGGGCACGAAACAGACTGACGATGGCCGGTCGCGACAGATAAGGCAGGACCCCTTCGGCGATCACAAGGGTTGGTGCATCCGGTAGCTCCAACGCGACGAGCCAGTCGGTCGTTTCGAGGGAGGCGGCGATGCGTCGTCTGCGTGCGTCTGCCGGTACGACCCGGCGATGGAGCTCGGTCACCGCCGGCAGATCGACCTCGATCCAGGTCGCATCGCTCGCTCCGCACCGCTCGAAGGCCGTAGAAAAGCCGGCCCCGAGGTCCAGGACGACCGCGTTTTCGTGTTCAGCCAGAAAGCGTTTCGTCAGCCGATCGAGCAGGCGTGAGCGGATGATGAAACCGAGAATGCTCAAGGGATCGGAGATCACCGAGGTGGGCTCGATTCCCAACGTTTCCATCGCGCGTTCGGCCGCCACGTCGGCAAACCCGGCCGCCGGGAATAGACGGCGGGCAAGGGCGCGCGCAGCAAGCGGCACCAGAAGCGTCTGGGACACACCGGAAAGACCGAGATCGCAACTCTCGCGCACCGTCGTCCTCCCCTGAGCAACGGAGCATTGCACCGACTCTTGTGATCGGTTCGCAGGCTCGCGTCCAGACGGACCAAAAGCCGCGGCGTCCTCCCATTGGAGCAGGATGCAACATTACCGAAAAGAGCAGGGGCCGTGGGACGCGCAGATCAAGATGCATCCTGGCCGATTAGCGATTGCTGGTCAGTACTTCTTCGGCACTTGGCTCGATCCAGTTGGATGACACATCGTCATCGGCCTCGTTGGCGGCGTCGCCATCAGCGCCGACCTCTTCGTCATCAGCTTCTTCGCGCTGGCGATTCCACATTTGCGCATAGACGCCACCGTGCTCGATCAGCTCCAGATGCGTGCCACGCTCGACGATACGGCCGGCCTCCAACACCAGAATTTCGTCGGCACGTACGATCGTGGAAAGCCGGTGCGCAATGACGAGCGTGGTGCGATTTTCCGAGACGCGGTCAAGCGCCGCCTGGATTTCCTGCTCGGTGCGGCTGTCGAGGGCGGAGGTCGCCTCGTCAAGAATCAGGATCGGCGGGCCTTTCAGGATGGTTCGAGCGATCGCGACACGCTGCTTCTCGCCGCCGGAGAGCTTCAGTCCCCGCTCGCCGACCTCGGTCCGATAGCCCTGGGGCAGAGTTTCGATGAAATCCGCGATTTGGGCCATTTCCGCGGCCTGGTGAACTTCCGCGTCGGTGGCGTCGGGACGGCCGTAGCGGATATTATACGCGATGGTGTCGTTGAAGAGCACGGTGTCCTGCGGAACGATGCCGATCGCCGCGCGCACCGACTGCTGGCTAACGTCCCGCACATCCTGGCCGTCGATGCGGATATGGCCGTCGGTCACGTCGTAAAAGCGATAAAGCAGCCGTGAGATCGTGGACTTGCCGGCCCCCGAAGGCCCGACCAGCGCCACGGTGTGGCCCGGCGGCACTTCGAAAGAGACGTCCTTCAGGATCTTCCGGTCGGGGTCGTAGTTGAAGAAGACGTGCTCGAACCCGATCGCGCCATCCGTGACGGAAAGCGCCGGCGCATTGGGCTTGTCGCGCACCTCCGGGTCCACGTCGAGCACGCCGAACATGGCCTCGATGTCGGCCAGCGCCTGCTTGATCTCCCGGTAGACGAAGCCGATGAAATTCAGGGGGATGGAGAGCTGAATCAGGAGCGCGTTGATCATGACGAAGTCGCCGATGGACTGTGTGCCGGCCATCACCGCGCGCGCCGACATCACCATGCAGGTGGTCATACCGATCGCGAAGATGAACGTTTGGCCCAGGTTCAGCCAGGCGAGCGACGTCCAGATCCGGATCGCTGCCCCTTCGTAGCGCGCCATGGACTCGTCGAAGCGCGCCGTCTCCATCGCCTCGTTGTTGAAATATTTCACTGTCTCGAAATTCAGGAGCGAGTCGATCGCCTTGGAGTTGGCGTCGGTGTCGGACTCGTTCATCTCCCGGCGAATCCGGATGCGCCAGTCGGATGCCGCCAAGGTGAAGGTCATGTAGGAGACGACGGTGAGGGCGATGACGAGCAGGTACCAGAGGTCGAATTGGTAGGCGACGACCACGGCCACCAGCGCGAACTCCAGGATCGTCGGCAGGGTGTTCAGGATCGTGAAGCGGACAATCGTCTCGATGCCCTTGGTGCCGCGCTCGATGATCCTCGACAGCCCGCCGGTCCGTCGCTTCAGATGAAAGCGCAGCGACAAGTCGTGGAGGTGCACGAAGGTGCGATAGGCCATGCCGCGCACGGCATGCTGGCCGACCCGGGCGAACAGAGCGTCGCGCACCTGGTTGAAGGTCATCATCAGGATGCGGCCGGCGCCATAGGCCATCACCAGCATGATCGGCACGCTCAGGAAGCCAGGGACCCCCGCGCCGCCGTCCGATTGCGGGGCCGTGAGCGCGTCCGTCGCCCATTTGTAGGCGTAGGGGACGAGGACGGTGATGACTTTGCCAAGGACGAGCGCCAGAATCGCGATCATGACGCGGCGCTTAAGGTCCGGACGAGTGGACGGCCACATGTAGGGCCAAAGCGCCTGGATTGCGCGCAGAAGCTGGCCACGGTCGGCCGTGACGCGCTTTCGAGGATCAGACGATGAGGTCATAACGAACTCTAGAGCGCCGGCCGAATAAGGAAGGCAACGACGGCGAATGCCGTACGATGCGGTCGGGTTCGGCCGGGAAGAAAAAGGGCGAACGGATGGCGCGGGACCCGATGGCGTCTCGAAGTTCCGACCCGCGACCGGCCAGCCTCTTAGGGCATCGTCGCGCGTCGCTAGCTAGGAGAGAACGTAACCGCGCAGCTCGTTTTAGAACGTCTATTGTCTCTGAGATATACGACCCCGCCGCCCGGCATCAAGCGCGGGCGGCGGTTCGCTCTCATTCGGCAGGCTGTGGAAGGCCGGGACCGCTAGGTGACGGATTGCTACTCGAACCTTCCGTTCCTCCGCCGGAACGATCATCTGGCTTGCCGCGGCCACGGATGCGTCTCCAGAGCGCGCCGGCCTTGCTGCTCCAGACCGAAGGGGCGGCAAGTGCCACCGGGACCACGACCAGCGTCAACAACGTGGAAAAGCCGAGACCGAAGATGATCGCGGTCGAAAGCTGGACCCACCAGATCGAGGTTATGCCGCCGACCGCAATGGTGCGGTTGATGAAGTCCAGATTGATCTCCGTCGCCATCGGCACCAGGCCCGCGATCGTGGTGATCGTGGTCAGCATGATCGGGCGCAACCGCTGGGCGGCGGTCTTCAGGACGGCCATCACCGGGTCGGCCACGTCCTCGCGCATGCGGTTGTAGGTGTCGATCAGCACGATGGCGTTGTTCACCACGATGCCGGCCAACGCCACCACGCCTGTACCGGTCATGATGATGGAGAATTTCTGCCCGGTGATCGTCATCCCGATCAGCACGCCGACCACGGACAGCACCACGGTGAACAGCGTAATCGCGGTCTGATAAAACGAGTTGTATTGGGTCACCAGGATGATGAACATCAAGAACAGCGAGCCCAGCATCGCCCGCATCAGGAATTCGCCGGACTCCTTCTGATCCTCGTCGGCACCACGGAACCGAAAGGAGACCCCGGACGGCCAGTCCTGGCTGTCGAGCCATTCCTGCATCTCGCCGATGATGACGTTCTGGTCGTAGCCTTCGCTCTCGATCACGTCCGCCTTGACGTTCATGGCGTAGGAGCCGTCCTTGCGGGTGATCGACGACACTCGCGGTGCCGGCGCCACCTTCACGAAGTTCGAAATCGGAACCATGCCGTTCGGCGTCTTGAGCCGGAGGCTCTCGAACTGGTCGATGGTGCGCTGATCCTCCGGGAAGCGGACGCGGATATCGATCTCGTCGTCGGAATCGTCCGGTCGGTAGGTGCCGATGAGGACGCCGGTGGTCACGAGCTGCACCATCGACCCGACCGGAGCGATCGCCGCGTTGAAGCGCCCGGCTTCTTCGCGGTTGATGTCGAGCTGCCATTCGATGCCGGGCAGGGGGCGGTCGTCTTCGATATCGCGTAGGCCGACAACCGTTTCGAAGTGCCGGCGCAGATCTCCGGTCACCTGCTTGACGGTGTCGTAGGTGTTGCTCTTGACCTCCAGCTGGATGTCCTTGCCGGTCGGCGGCCCTCCTTCGATCTTGCGGACCTCTGTCTTGATGCCGGGGATCGGCGCGGTGCGCTGGCGGATCTCCTCGAAGATCTCCGCCGATTTGCGCCGGCAGCAGAAATCGGCGAGTTCGAGCTGCAATTCGCCGATCACGTCGGCCGGCTTGTCGTTGACGCCGTCGAGCTTGAACCCTTCGCCGGAGGAGCCGCCGCTCGGATAGGCGTTCATGACGACATTTTCCACGCCGTCGATCGCCAGCACTTCCTGCTCGACTCGTGACACCAGATTGAGGGCTTCGGACGCAGACATGTTGCCGCGGCCGGAAACCAGCACGACAGCGACATCCGGTTCTTCATCCACGAAGAACTCCACGCCCTCGGCGTTCTGGGCAAACGCCATGATGGCGCCGGCCGAGACCCCAACGATTGCCACCAGCGTCACCATGTTGCCGGCGACGGTGCCGGCGAGCCAGTGCAGGCCACGGACATAGAGACCGGTCAGACCGGGAATGTGATCGGGATCGAGGTCTTCCGCCGCACTCAGACGCTTCGCCGCCGCCTGTTCTTCGGCGGAGGCTCTACCGCGCCCGAAAATGCCGCCGGCGACCGGCAGGAAGATCATCGCCGTGACCAGCGCCGCCGTCAGAACGATGATCACCATGATCGGCAGATAGCTCATGAACTCGCCGGCGACGCCGGGCCACAGCAGCATCGGCAGGAAGGCGGCCAGCGTGGTCGCGGTGGAGGAGGTGATCGGCCAGAACATCAGCCGCGCGGCGCGGATATAGGCCTCCTTGCGCGGCATGCCCTCCACGATCTTGCGATCGGCATATTCCACGATGACGATGGCGCCATCGACCAGCATGCCCACGGTGAGCACCAGGCCGAACATGACCATCATGTTCACCGTCATGCCGAGCGCGGTCAGGATCAGAAAGCCGAGCAGGAAGGAGGTCGGTATGGCGAGCCCGACGAGCAGGGCGGAGCGCACCCCGAGGGCGGCGACCACCACGATCATCACCAGGCAGATCGCCGTAATGATGGACGACTCCAGCGATCCCAGCACTTCGTAGATGAAACTCGACTGGTCCAGCAGGTAGTCGGTGCGGATCGTTGAAGGCCAATCCTTCGAGGCCTCGGCGACCACCGCCCGCACCGCATCGTTGTTCTCGATGATGTTGGTGCCGAGCCGCTTGACCACGTTGATGGCAATCGCAGGCTTGCCGTTCACCATCGTGTAGCTGGACGGGTCCTTGAAGGTGCGGCGGACGTCGGCGATGTCGTCCAGCGTCACGACACCCTCGGCGTTCTGCTTGATCGGTAGCGAGAACACGTCCTCGCGGGTTTCCACGAGCCCAGGCACCTTCACCTGGAAGCGTCCTCGGCCGGTATCCAGGAAGCCGGCGGGCACGAGCTGGTTGTTCTGGGTGAGCGCGCTTAGGAGCTCGTCCTGGGTCACGCCGTAGGATTCCAGCGCCGTGCGATCGATGACGACTTCCAGAAGCTCCTCGCGATGACCTGCTAGGTTGGCCTCGCGCACCGACGGGATCGCCTCGATTTCGTCCTTGAGCTGACGGGCGAGGCGATAGAGCGTGCGCTCCGGGACGTCGCCCGAAAGGGCGACTGTAATCGTCGGCACCAGCGAGAAGTTGGTCTCGTGGATGACTGGCTCATCCGCTTCCGTCGGCAGGTCCGCCTTGGCCTGGTCGACCTTGTCGCGAACATCGGCCAGTGCCGTATCCTTGTCGAAATCGGCCTCGAACTCCAACACGATTCCGGCGTGGCCCTCCGCCGCGATCGCCGTCAATTCCTTTAGTCCATCGAGGCTCCTGAGATCGGTCTCCATCGGCCGAATGAGCAGGCGTTCGGCGTCCTCCGGCGAAATCCCCTGCTGGCCGATCGAGACGTAGAACACCGGTACGTCGATGTCCGGGTTCGCCTCTTTCGGAATGGCCAGATAGGAGAAAATGCCGGCAACGATGCTGACGACCATGATCGTCAGCACCGTTCGTCGATGGCGGATAATCTGTTCGAGAGCGTCGATCACGAGCGCGCTCCGATCTTCACGGTCCCGGCGGGAACCGGTTCGACCTCTTCGCCCTCGACGACGTAGTCCTGGCCCACCGTGATGACCGTGACGGTGTCCGGAAGACCGTCGACCCAAATGCCGCCGGTGTCCTGGCCAAGGATCGTCACCGGCTGAAAATGGACCTTGTTGTCGTCGTCCACGGTGCGCACTCCGACCGCGCCACTGTCGGCAAGGGTGAGTACGCCCGGCGACAGGCGATGCGCGCTAATGGCCGGCAGCGGGATATCGGCGAGCGCCGTCACGCCGTCGCGCAAGGTCGCGTCGGGGTTCGGAACCTCGATTTCGACGGTGAAGGTGCGGGTGTCGGGATCGGCTGCCTTGGATATGAACGTGATGTCGCCGCTCACCGTTTCGCCGGTCACCAGCGAGACAGTGGCGCCCATTCCGGAGGAGAGCTTGCCGATGTCGCGCTCTGAGATCTGTCCGGTCACCGTCATCGGGTCGACGTCGATGATCGTCGCGCAAACATCACCGACCGACAGCATCTCGCCTGTTTCCGTCATCGGGCTTTCGACCGTTCCGGCGACGGGAGCGAGGATGGAGGTCCGGTCGAGTTCGAGTTGCGCCTCGTCGACGGTCGCGTTCGCCGCGTCCAGCGCAGCCTTGGTGGCAGCCACGCGGGTGTCGGATTCGAACTGGCGTTCCCTCAGTTTGCTTGCCGCTTCGTAGTCGAGCTTCGCGCGCGCAGCCTCGGCTTTGGCCTTCAGGAGCTGGGACTCGCGTACGCCCTTGTCGAGTTGGCACAAGAGATCGCCTTCGGCCACGGCGTCGCCGGCGGAGACTCGGCGTTCGGCGACCCGGCCGCGGGTTTCCGCGCGAACGGGCACTCGAGCGTCAGCCTCGGTCCGGCCGCGCATTTTCAGGGTCGTGCGGCGCGGTTCGGCGGTGATGGTGGTCACCTCCACACGGAACGGTTCGGCTTCCGCCTGCGCGGTCCGTTCTGCCGGCGGCGGAACTGCATTCTCGGAGTTCGCCTGTCCGCCGATCACCACGTCGCCGGTGCTCATCCACCCGGCGATCGCGGCGGTGATGACCGCAGCCGCGACGAATGATCCGTTGATCTTGAAGCGCATGAAGTCGGTCCTCTCCGAAAGCCGCTCAGCTCACCGCGAGCGGGCTTTGAGGCATGGTGGCGTCGTCGCGCGCGAGCGCTTCCAGCGCATCGCGATGGGCGCGCAGATAGCGAAGGGAATTCGTCATGCAATTGAGGCCGTATGAGGCGATCCAGCGCGAGCCGGGGTTCTCGTAGGCCTCGATGATCTGGCCGAGGTGGGCGACCTCTTGCTCCAACTCGTCGATCTTCTTGTCGATGGCATGGGCGATATGCGCGCGGGGCAGGAGCTCCGCGTTCATGGCGACCAGAAGGAACGGAGAGCGGAACAAATCCTCTTCGGGCTCCGCCATCAGCGCCTCCACCAGGGCGGCCCGCCCGGCTTCGGTGACGGAGTAGATCTTGCGTGCCGGCTTGCCGGTCTGGGTTTCCTCCCGCACCGTTACCAGCCCGTCCGCCTCCAGCCGCGACAGCGCCGGATAGATCGAGCCGAAGCTGGCATCGACGAAATAGCTGTACTCACCCTCCACGGACATCTTCTTGATCTCGTAGCCGGTGGCATCACCGTGTTGAAGAATGGCGAGGCAAAGGGTGCGGACGTTCATTTTCATCTCAGTCTGAAACCGTGTGCTTTCCCGTGGCCGCTCGATGCAGCATATTCATGGCCGATATATGTTGATCATGCATATGCTGATCCGAAATACGAAGCGCAAGGGCTTTCGGATCACACGTTTGCGCGCTGCGATATGAACGCCTTGCGACCGCCATGCGACTGCGCGCCGCAAACTGGCCTCTGGCCGCCCCGTGGGCCGCGCACTATTTTCGATTCAATCGATCAAACGTCTTTGCTGGGAGAATCCTATGGAGCGCGATCGCGGAGAGCTCTTGCGCTTTCTTCTACGCCACTGGCTCGTGGGAGCGGCCGCGACCGTGGTTGTTGTCGCCGCTCTGTTCGCGTTCGATCTTGGAGGCCTCCGAGGACTGGTGATGTCCTCCTCGAACCCGGTGCTGCCGATCGTAATGCTGCTTTTCGGCTTCCTCGTCACGTTGACCAGTGCGTCCATGGGCGCAGCAATCATGAGCCTTGGGGAAGAGAAGGGACCGCGTCCGCCACGCCGGCCCCACCGTGTCGCTGATCCTGTGCTTGTGCCCGTGCCTGTGCGCGTTGCACGAGGGCGCGACTGAGAGGTTGCCCAGACGGTTCTAAGCCCAAGGCCGATAGTACGAATGAAAATGCCGGTCTCTGAGAGACCGGCATTTTTGTTTTCGATGATGAGGTCTCAGAAGCGTTTCGAGGCCCAGTGGAAACCGGTTGGCCGTCCGGAAACGCGTCGAAACAATGAGGTAGACCCGCGCCGCGATTCCGAGAAAAGCGGAACGGCTCTAATGACGCGACCTACGGGGCGCCGGCACAGGCCTCCGGGAACATCTGTTCGGCAGCCTCGACCTCGGCAAGCGTTGGCAGACTGTGCTCGTTGCCGAGGTGCTGGACGGCGTGGGCCGAGGCCGCCCGCGCGAATGCGAAATGCGCTTCCCACGGCATTTCCGGCCGGCTCATCGCCGAATACATGTAGGCGCCGTGGAAAACGTCGCCGGCGCCGTTGGTGTCGACCACCTTCTCCGGCGGAACCGCGAGCGCAGGCATCCAACGCGGCGCCTCGTCGCCCTCGTACCAGACGAGACCGCGTTCGCCCAACGTGATGCCGCCGACCTTACATCCCTTGGCCCGCAACAGCTCCAGCATGCCGCCCTGGGAAACGCGCATCTGCTCGCACATGCGTTCCGAGACAACGGCCACGTCGATGAAGCCCAGGAGCTCGTCGGTGTTGGCGCGCACCGAGCCGCCATCAAGCGAGGTGAGGATCCCCATCTCCCGGCCCATCTTGGCGTAGTGCAGAGCCGCGTCGGCCATGTGCCCATCGAGATGCAACCCCCGGCACCCCTCCAGATTGAGGTTCGGATAGGGATGCAGATAATCGTCGTCGCGGCAGCGGACGATGGCGCGCTTGCCATCGTTGGGCATGATGAAGGAGAGAGACGATTCCCGCACCTTCCGGCTGTGGATGGTCATGCCGTAGCGCGATGCCATTTCGCGGAACATTCTCGCGAGCCAATCGTCGGCCATCTGGCATAGAATGTCCGGCGCAAGTCCCAGCCGACCGCAGGTAAAGGCGGCCGTGACCGCATTTCCGCCAAACGAGACGGCATAGTCGTCGGCAATGGTCTTCTCGTCCCCGGTCGGAATCCGATCGGTTAGGAAGGTTATGTCGATATAGGCTTGCCCGATGAAGAGGGCGTCCATTCCTCGGCCTCCTTTTGGCTTCTGGTCGACCGGTTATCGTCGGTACACGTGCCGGTCCAGTCCCTGGACTTTCACGGAATTGTGGCATGAAAGATTGGCGTTTACCCTAACTCGCGAACGTCGTATCTGATCTTTCCGGAGAATGGAGCCTAAAGGAGCGGTCATGCGGATTCTCATTGTTCCGATCGTCATTGGTTTGATGGTCGGCGCTTGCACGGAAACTCAAACCCAGCGCGGTGCCACCGGCGCCTTGATCGGCGGCGGCTTGGGTGCGGCGACGGGTGCCATCATCGGTGGCGGCGATGCCGGGTCGGCCGTTGCCGGCGGCCTGATCGGCGCTGCGGCGGGCGGTGCGGCCGGTGTCGCCACTGCGCCGAAAGAGGATTGCTACGTCCGCAACCAGTACGGCGAGCTCGTTCGCGTCGCCTGCTGATTTGGATCGGTCGGCAGCCAATCACAAAGGGCGCTTTCGGGCGCCCTTTGTTTTAGGCGCACCTCTCGGAGTTCCGGGGGGGGGGGCGGTATGTCCGTCGGATTCGCGGTAGAAGGCGACGAGAAACCGTCTCTTGCCGCCTTCCAGGCGCGGCGAGAATCCCGGAGCCTATTCCACTCGGATGGCAACATCTGAGCGATAAAGAATGGCTCCAGATTGAATAGCTTGAGCAGGTCCTTGTCGTTTAAATCGAGCCGATTTTTACGGGACATGCTCACGGATCGAGGATTGGAGGAGTTCGTTCATGGCTATCTGGAAATTGGGCTTCGTCTCCGCATGTGCGGCGCTTGCAATGTGCGGCTCTGCTGCCGCGCAGAGCTTCGATTGCGCGAAGGCGTCGAAGCCGGACGAAAAGGCAATCTGCGATAGCCGGGAGCTTGCCAATCTCGACGTTAAAAATGCGACGCTCTACGAGGTAATGACCAATCTCGTTGCCATGGGCGTACGCGGTGACCAGCAGGATGCCGAACGCGCGTTCCTGGAAAAGCGTTCCGCGTGCGGCGCCGACACAAGCTGCATCGCATCTGCCTACCAGGCGCGAATCGCCGAAATTCAGGGCATCCTCAAGGGCATCTACCAGAACGGGCCCTATTGAGGCGCAAGTGCTGATCGGGCAGGCGTTTGTTGCCCGTTGCGCACCAGTCATTGAAAGCGGCTTCGGGAGAGGGCCATGACGAAGGACGCGGCTGGCAGCATCCGTGTGGGCATTGGCGGTTGGACGTTCGCGCCTTGGCGCGGGGCGTTCTATCCCGACAAGCTGCCGCAGAAGCGCGAGCTGGAATATGCCAGCCACCATCTGACCTCGATCGAGATCAACGGCACGTACTATGGCAGCCAGAAGCCGGCGAGCTTCATCAAATGGCGCGACGAGACGCCGGACGATTTCGTCTTTTCGCTGAAGGCGCCCCGCTTTGCCACGAACCGCAAGGTTCTGGCGGAAGCTGGATCATCGATCGGCCGCTTCTTCGACAGTGGCGTGATGGAGCTTGGCGACAAGCTCGGGCCGATCAACTGGCAGTTCGCCACGTCCAAGGCATTCGATCCGGCCGACTTCGAAGCCTTCCTTGAGCTGCTGCCGAAGCAGATCGATGGTCGCGCGATTCGTCATGTCGTCGAGGTTCGTCACGCAAGCTTTCAGGCGCCGGCGTTCGTCGATCTGGTACGCAAGCACGGCGTGGCCGTCGTGATCGCCGGCGATTCGGAGTTTCCGCTGATTGCCGACGTCACCGCGCCATTCGTCTATGTCCGCGCCATGGGCACGATGGAGACGGAGGGAGCCGGCTATTCGAACGCCGATCTCGATCGTTGGGCGGCTCGTGCCGAGACCTGGGCCGCTGGCGGCGCTCCGGATGATCTGGAACTCATTGGCGATCCGCAAAAGGCATCCGGTCCGCGCGACGTGTTTCTCTACGTCATATCCGGCTACAAGCCGGCCAACCCGGCTGCGGCAATGGCGCTGATCGATCGGGTTGGGTGAGACCGCTTGAAATCCGACGCGTGACCGTTAGAGCATTTCCTGTTCAGACTGAATCGGTCCGAGCGGAAAGGAATTGCTCAAGCGATTGAATCTGGAGTCATTTCTTATCGCTCAGATGTTTCCATCCGAGCGGAAAAGGCTCTAACCCGCGCTTGCGCCTTCGGCGACCCGGCCGCGTTCGATGATGTAAGTCTGATCCACCAAGGTGGTGGAATAGACCGCATCCGACTCGGAAATCAGCACGGCGTGATCGCCTTCGTTGCGCAAGGTTGCGAGGATCTCCACCAAGCGCTGCACGAGGGCAGGGGCCACGCCTTCGAACGGTTCGTCTAGGATCATGAGACGGGTGCCCGCCACGAACGCGCGGGCGAGCGCCACCAGCTTCTGCTGTCCGCCGGACAACTGCATCGCGTTGCGGTCGGAGACCTTGGCTACTTCCGGAATCAGATCGTAGATCCGCTTCAGCCGCGTTTCGGCCTCGCCCTTGCGCTTGGCGGCCCAGACCGGCAGGCGGATATTGTCTTCCACGGTCCAGTCCGGAATCAGACGGCGGTCTTCCGGCAGATAGCCCACGCCCTGGCGGGCATGAATATGCGCCGCGGCGGCGGTGGTGTCCTCGCCGCCAATATGAATGGTGCCGGCCTTCACCGGAACCAGGTTCATGGCCGCACGCATCAGGGTGGTCTTGCCCGCTCCGTTTCGGCCGACGAGACCGACGAACGTGTTCGTCGGAACGTGCAGGGAGACATCGCGCAGGATGTCCGCCCCTGCAATCGCGACGGAGACATTTTCGAGGCGAAGCATCAGGCGCCTCCCGTGGTGACATCTTCGCCGACGATCACTTCGGCAACGGTTTCGTCGGCGAACACGACGTCCGGCGCACCATCGGCAATGACCGTGCCGTCGGTGAGCGCGACCACGCGGCTGGCGTAGCGCCGCACGATTTCCATGTCGTGCTCGATGAAGACGACCGTGGTGCCCGAGGTTGCGAAGCGGTCGGCAAGACGCTGCATGACGTCGTGTTTCTCCTCGCTGGAGACACCACTTGTCGGCTCGTCCAGAAGCACCAGACGTGGCTGCGCGGCCGTCGCCATCGCAATGTCGAGGAGCTTGCGCACCCCTTGGGGCAGTTCGCCGACGACGGCGTCGGTGTGCTCGTCGATACCGTAGTGCGCCAGTGCCTCGTGCGCCGCCTTAGCGAGCTTGTCGTTGTCGAAGCGCGACAGGATGGATTCGTGCGGCCGTGCGAGCAGGCTGACGGCGAGCATCATATTTTCCAGCGCCGTGGAGCGTGCAAAGAGCTGTGGAACCTGGAAAGAGCGCGCGATCCCTTTGCGCGCAAGCTTACGCGACGGCACGCCGGTGACATCCTCGCCGGCGAAAAGGACCTGGCCGGAACTGGGCTTCAGGTGACCGGAGACGATGTTCAAAAGCGTGGTCTTTCCGGCACCGTTGGAGCCGATGATGCCGACCACTTCGCCCTCGGAGATGGTGAGGTCGATGGCATTGGCCGCGGCGAAGCCGTCGAAGCTTTTTGCAATGCCGCGGCATTCCAGGATTGGGGTCTCTGTCATGGTTTGGGTCATGAGCGCGGCCCCGTTTGGCTGGGGCTTTGCCGGTTGAGCAGAACCCGGCGGCCCAGCACGAACAGATGGCCGAGGCCGCTCGGCAGGAACAGGATGATGACCAGCATCACGCCGCCAAGGATGAGCTGCCATTCGTCCGGGAAGTAGGCGGTCGCGTAGGTCCGCATGAGCTCTAGGAATACCGAACCGAACAGCGGGCTCAGCACGTTCGCCTGACCGCTGATGAGCACGATGAACACGAACTCACCCGACGTGGTCCAATAGGAGAGGCTCGGATCGGCATAGTGGGCCGACGCAGCCACCAGCGCGCCGCCGGCACTGCCCAACACCGCGGCGACCATGTAGTTGATATGCACCGCCTTCTTCACCGACCAGCCGAGATATTCGATCCGGGTCTCGTTGTCCTCGATGGCCGAGATCAACTTGCCGAAGCGCGAGCGCAGATAGAGATGGGTCAAGACGCCGAACACCGCCCAGATCCAGACGCACAGGAGGAACAGGGCGAAACCGCTCTGTTCGCGCGAGGGCGAAAAGCCGAGATAGGTGAGGCGGCCGACATTGAGGCCATCCGAGCGGCCGAACAGGTCCATCTTCACGGCGATGCCGTAGGCCACCATGGTAATGGCAAGCGTCAGCATCGCGAAGAAGATGCCGCGATACCGGGCGATGAAGAAGCCGAGCAGCCCGGCGAACACGGCCGACACGACCGCTCCGACGACGATTCCGAGGAAAGCGTCCGTGATGCCGAAATGCTGGTAGAGTAGGGCCAGCGCATAGGCGCCGACAAAGTAGAAAAAGCCCTGGCCGAACGACAGCAATCCGGCACGCAGCAGAATCATGCAGCCAAGCGCCGGCAGTGACGCGGCGATGGCGATCTGCAGGAGAAAGGTTACCCAGCCCGGCATGGCTGGATAGGCGAATGACAGCGCGATCGCACCAGCGGCGACGGCGAGAATGGTCGGATCGATCAGTCGGTTTTTCATATTTTGCGCGCGATCGGTCGAGCGAACAGGCCGTAGGGGCGGATCGCGAGGACGAGGGCCATCACCGCGTAGACGGCGAACACGGCGAGGTCGGGAAACAGGTGGGTTGCCAACGCGCGGGCGAGCCCCACCACCAGCGCGCCGACGACGGCGCCGCCGATGCTGCCGAGACCGCCGATGACGATCACGGCGAAGGCAAGGACGATCACTTCGACGCCAATGCCGGGATTGACCGCGATCTTCGGCGCCGTGACAGCGCCGGCGAAGGCGCCGAGCATCGTGCCGACGACGAAGGTGCCGGTCATGATGGCGGCGACGTTGACGCCCATGGAGGCGCTCATTTCGCGGTCGTGGACGACGGCGATCACGCACTTGCCGGTGCGCGTTCGGTTGAGGACGAACCAAGTGCCGAGCGCGACGATCACGGCGATCGCAACCGTCAGCACGTCGTAGACGGGATAGGCGAGGGGGCCGAGGTCGACCATCCCGAAGGCGTTGCGTGGCTGGAAAGCGTAGAGCGAGGCACCGCCGAAGACGAGCTTGGTGATGTCTTCCAGCATCAGGAACAGGGCATAGGTGGCGAACAGCACCAGCACTTCCGGGTGATCGTAGAGCCGCACCAGCACGGTGCGCTCCAGGACGAGGCCCAAGAGACCGCCGACGAGAACCGCGCCGCCGAAGGCAAGCAGGAGCTGGACGCCGGTGGAGAACCCGGCATCGACGCTCGCGCCAATGGCGTAGGCCGCGACATAGGCCCCGATGGCATAGAAGCCGCCATGGGCGATGTTAATCAGGCGCAGGACCCCGAAGACGAGCGTCAGGCCGATGGCGACCAGAAATAGCCAGCCGGCGTAGGCGATGCCGTCGATCAGGATGATTTGGGCGAGATTCATGGTCTCTCTAAAGTCGGATCGCGGAAATGCGGGAACCGGTGGTTCACCCGCGGGGTGAGAGGCGCGCCAGACTCCGAGGGAAGCCCGGCGCACCGTCTCTTAGCGATAAGGGAAGAGCTAGCCGCCGATCAGCAGCTTGCGCCCTCAAAGCCCGACTTGATCCACTCGAGTGCCTTCTGGCCCTCCGGCGGGTTCACGCATTTCGCATCGTAGATCTTGATCTGCTCGATGATCGGCGCGTCCTTCTCGCTGTCCCAGCCGGTGTAGACGCCGTAGCCGGTGTCGGAGATGCCCTGGTGGCCGTTGTGAAGCGCCATGGAGATCGGATAGCCGTTCACGGTGTCGAAGGTCATGCCCTCGAACGCGCTTACGATTGCATCGGTATCCGGCAGGTCCCCGGCGGGCGCACCGGCTGCCTCGGCGGCCGCCTTGACGGCGAGCAGACCCTGGGCGGCGACATAGGCCGCCATAGGCGGATACTTGTCATATGCCTTCTGATAGGCGTCCGCGAACCAGGTGGAGAGTTCGGTCTCCTTGGCGAGGTAGGAATTCGGCCCGCGCGAGCCGACGATGGTGCCGTCGATGGTGTTCTTGCCGAGGCCGTCGATCGCGCCGGTGCCCAGCGTGAAGGCAAACCGCGTGCTCGAACCCAGACCGCGCGAGGCCGCCTGCAGCATCAGCGCATCCGCATCACCGCCCCAGAACGAGACGAAGGTCAGGTCGGCCGGATCGCTCGCCAGTGCGCTGAGCTCGCTGCCGTACTCGCCGGCACCCAGGCTCGGGAACAGCGCGTTCTTGTACTCAACGTCGTCGCTGAGCACGTTCATCGCCGCCTGGAACTCCGCCCAGTTGTCCTGGCCCCAGGAATAGTCCTGGTTGACGCCGGAAACGGTCTTGATGTCCGGGAACTCTTCGGTGACGTAGCGGGCGAGCGCGACCTGATCCATCGTGCCCATGGGCGAGGAGCGGAACGCGTAGACCGGATCGGTGTCGATCTCTTCGAACAGCTGCGGGTTGCCGCAGTGGAAGAAGTTGGTCAGCGTCTGCAGCTCTTCGATGATCGGCGCCAGCGCGTTGCAGTTCGACGACGAGGTGTAGCCCAGCACCATGTCGACGCCCTCGCGCTCGACCAGGCGGCGATATTCGGCGATCTGCTTGCGCACGCCGCCGGCCTCATCGATGAAGATCGGCTCGATGGAAACGCCGTTGATGCCGGTCGCCTGGTAGGGCGCGGGCACTTCGCCGGCATTGAGCGCGTCCACCATCAGCTTGGCGCCGTCGCGGGCGGGCGTGCCGTAGGCCGCGCCGGCACCGGACAGGAAGTAGACGAAGCCGATCTTAACACTGTCCTGAGCGAGCGCGGAATTTGCAGCCACGAAAGGAACGGCGGCAAGGCAGGTGGCAGCGCACAGCCGCGTTGTCAGGCTGTGTTGCAGGGCTGTCATCATGTTTTGTCTCCGGCTTTTCGGTTTGTTGACACGACCGGCCCCTGGATCGGCTGCATAAGCCGCCCCTTGACTCCGGCCGCAGGTGGTTGGTGATCAGAGAGACTTGCCGGCAAACGGCCGATTGTAAGCCTCCGATGCCAGCGGGTGCTGGCCCTCGGCAGGTTGAACGTTCCGGGTCCTCATCCTGGACGGGCGGACATGCCCTGAGGCGGACGGGAGAGAACGCCACCAGCCCATGTGAACCCGACGATCAGCGCATACACGCCGTGCAACGGGCCGGGATGACCAGATCGAGGAGCGTGCAACGATAACGGGCGCTGGCCCGCGCAGCGGGCTAACCTGAGGCGGCAACCCATTTGCGCAAGGAGAGAGGTCTCCGTATGCAAGAATCGGTCCGCCCAAAGCCGCGCGACGCAGGCTAGGACGGGCTGGACGGAATGCTTGTCCGCTCCGCTGATGGTCTGCCTGTCGTTCATGCGCTCCCAAATTGTTTCGCCGCGGCTCGTTGCACTGCAATCCGTAGGCAACGAGAGCTCGAAAGCCGCTTCGGCGTGAGGGCAAGAAGCGCCCCTCCGAGCAGTTATCTCGACGCGCGTGAAGGGCCTTGAGTGAGGCTCACGAAATCGACCAAGTGACGAATTCACCTCAATTTTTTAGCCGGACCAGCGGAAAGGGTAAACCCGCCGAGGCTCAAAACCGGCGCCCTTGACCGCGCTTGTATACGTTTTAGGTGCAATGCAGCAGGAGGGCTCGGCGGGGTCTCGATACGAAAAGTGCTTTGTGGTCAAAAGATTTAATCGACCTGCGGCGGCCGCAATTTTGCCATCCGACGTGCCGTGCGATTTTGTCGCACTCATTTTCGTCCACAGTGGTTCGCTCTTCGCCGAAATCGAATGCCACGCGAATTTGCCTCGATGAATCGCGAGCGTGCAGTGCGCGATTTTGAATTGAAAATCCTGGCCGCTCCTTGATCTCGAGAGGCAGGCGGTGCCTCACGGGCAGGCAACTCCGCGCCCCCAAATGCAAAACGGCCAGTCGTTTCCGACCGGCCGCCAGACTTTACAGAGAACTCAGACCAAATTAGCGGTGCGGTTCTCCCTTGGTGTCTCCCCGGCCCGGCTTGGGCACACGCTCGACGGTCGTGGTTGCAGGGCGCCTTTTCGCCTCGTCAACGGGGATGAAATGGCCGGTCCTCGAGTCGCGGCCGATATCGAAAGTTTTACGTTCGCTCATAGCTGTTGTCCTTTGCTAGCTATGCGCCAAGGTTCCGTCTCGACTTTCACAATCGAATCCGCGACTGTCCGAAGTGCCAACAAAGGACACGGCTTCGGTCATGTTCGTCGCCCGCCAGGACCTTGGCTGGTTTCTCGCGGGTAGAAGGCCGGGGCGTTTGCTCCGGCCTTTTTCTTTGTGCGGAAGATCCGCGGTAAATTGCGTTTACGTTCTGTTCCCGTATCTTTGATCGGGCGCCGTTTTCGGCGCCCGATCTTGAGTTGGCTGCTTTTGCAGCTTTCGATCAGCTGCAGCCGCTGGTGGCGCCGCAGGTGTCGCACTTCAGGCAGGTGCCGTTGCGCACCATGGTGAAGTTGCCGCATTCGCCGCAGGCTTCGCCCTCGTAACCCTGGAGCCGGGCGAGGGCGACCTTGCTGGCCTCTTCCGACTTGCGGTTACGGGCGTTGTCGCGGGCCTCGCTGCCGAGCAGGCTTTCCACCTCGCGGCGGACCTCTTCGATCGAGAGGTCGTCGGTCTCCACCTCCACGTCGGATTCCACGTCGCGGCTGTAGGCGGTCTGAACCTCGGTCCTGAGCGCGGTCACCGTCGCCGAGCCGCCATGCGCGGTGGCGCCACCACTGGCGGAGCCGCGCGGCTCGCCTTTCAGTACCTGGAAGCGCTGGGTCTGGCCGCGCACGAGGCCGTGGGAGACCGGCACTACCTGTGGCTTGTCGCCTTCGACGCCGCGGCCGATCGTGGTCGCGCCGGCGTCCTCCGGTTGGACGTGGGCGAGTTCGTTGCGTCCGAGATAGGAGACCGCGAGCTCGCGAAACACGTAGTCGAGGATCGAGGTCGCGTTCTTGATCGCCTCGTTGCCCTGAACCATGCCGGCCGGTTCGAAGCGGGTGAAGGTGAACGCGTCGACGAACTCCTCCAGCGGCACGCCATATTGCAGGCCGAGCGAGATGGCGATGGCGAAGTTGTTCATCATCGCCCGGAAGGCCGCACCCTCCTTGTGCATGTCGATGAAGATCTCGCCAAGCCGGCCATCATCGTACTCGCCGGTGCGCAGATAGACCTTGTGGCCACCGACGATCGCCTTCTGGGTGTAGCCCTTGCGCCGGTTCGGCATCGGGTCGCGCTCGCGAACCGCCCGTTCGACGATCCGCTCTACAATGCGCTCGGCGGCCACCGCCGCGCGGGCCTGGGCCGGCTGGGTGGCGGCCATCGCCTCCGCCTGCTCTTCCGCCTCGTCTTCGTCGTCGGAGAGGAGCTGGCTGTTCAGCGGCTGCGACAGCTTGGAACCGTCGCGATAAAGCGCGTTGGCCTTCAGCGCCAGCCGCCAGGAGGTCATGTAGGCCTCCTTGCAGTCGTCGACGGTGGCATCGTTCGGCATGTTGATGGTCTTGGAGATCGCCCCGGAGATGAACGGCTGGGCGGCCGCCATCATCCGAATGTGGCTCGCCACCGACAGATAGCGCTTACCAATCCGGCCGCACGGGTTGGCGCAGTCGAACACCGGCAGATGCTCGGCCTTCAAATGCGGGGCACCTTCCACGGTCATCGCACCGCAAACGTGGATGTTCGCCTTTTCGATCTCGGCCTTGGAAAAGCCGAGCTCCGCCAGAAGGTCGAACATCGGGTCGTCGAGCTTCTCCGCCGCGATCCCGAGGGTTTCCGTCAGGAACGCCTCGCCGAGCGACCACTTGGTGAAGGCGAAGCGGATGTCGAACGCCGCCTTCAGCCCGCCTTCGATCGCGGCGATCTTGTCGTCGGTGAAGCCCTTCGCCTTCAAGGCGTCGTGGTTGATCGCCGGGGCGCCTTTGAGCGTGCCGTGGCCGACCGCGTAGGTGACGATCTCCGCAATCTCGCTCTCGGAGTAGCCGAGCGCGTCGAGCGCCTTCGGCACCGCGTGGTTGATGATCTTGAAGTAGCCGCCGCCGGCGAGCTTCTTGAACTTCACCAGCGCGAAGTCGGGCTCGATGCCGGTGGTGTCGCAATCCATGACCAGGCCGATCGTGCCGGTCGGCGCGATCACGGTGGACTGAGCGTTGCGATAGCCATAGCGCTCGCCGAGCTCCAGCGCGCGATCCCAGGCGCGCATGGCATGATCCACCAGCCGCCGATCCGGGCAGGAGGCATGGTCGAGCGGGACCGGATCGGTGCGCAGCAGCTCATAGCCGCCGGAATGACCATGGGCGGCGCGGCGATGATTGCGCATCACCCGCAGCATGGCGGCGCGGTTGCGGCCGAACTCGGGGAAGGGGGCCAGATCGCGGGCGATCTCGGCGGAGGTCGCGTACGCCGTGCCGGTCATGATTGCGGTGATGGCGCCGCAGATGGCCCGGCCCTCATCGGAATCGTAGGAGATGCCCGAGGTCATCAAGAGGCCGCCGATGTTGGCGTAGCCGAGGCCCAGCGTGCGGTAGTCGTAGGAAAGCTTGGCGATCTGCGGCGAGGGGAACTGCGCCATCATCACCGAGATTTCCAGCACCAGCGTCCACAGCTTCACCGCGTGCTCGAACGATTCCACCTCGAAGCGGCCGTCCTCGCCCAGGAACTGCATCAGGTTCGCCGAGGCGAGATTGCAGGCCGTGTCGTCCAGGAACATGTATTCCGAGCACGGATTGGAGGCCTGGATGTCGCCGCCGGCGGGGCAGGTGTGCCAGTCGTTGATGGTGGTGTGGAACTGGATGCCGGGATCGGCAGAGGCCCAGGCCGCATGGCCGATCTTCTCCCAAAGCTCGCGCGCCTTGATGGTCTTGGCGACCTTCTTGTCGGTGCGGCGCACCAGATCCCAGTCGCCGTCCTGCTCGACGGCGTTCAGGAAGGTGTCGGTCACGCGCACGGAGTTGTTGGAGTTCTGGCCGGAAACGGTGAGGTAGGCTTCCGAATCCCAGTCGGTGTCGAAGGTCGGAAACTCGATCTCGGTGTAGCCCTGGCGTGCGAACTGAATGACGCGGCGGATATAGTTTTCCGACACCATCGCCTTCTTGGCGGCGCGGATCTCGCGCTTCAGCGCCGGGTTCTTCTCCGGCAGGTAGCAGTCGTCGCCCGGGCCTTCGCAATTCACGCAGGCCTTCATGATGGCCTGAAGGTGCTTCTTCACCGTCTTGGAGCCGGTAACGAGAGCGGCGACCTTCTGCTCCTCGCGGACCTTCCAGTCCACATAGGCCTCAATGTCGGGATGGTCGACGTCGACCACCACCATCTTGGCTGCGCGTCGGGTGGTGCCGCCGGACTTGATCGCGCCCGCTGCCCGGTCGCCGATCCGAAGGAAGCTCATCAGGCCGGAGGAGCGGCCACCGCCGGACAGCGGCTCGCCTTCGCCGCGCAGCTCGGAGAAGTTGGAGCCGGTCCCGGAGCCGTACTTGAACAGCCGCGCCTCACGCACCCACAGGTCCATGATGCCGCTGTCGTTGACCAGATCGTCGTGGACCGACTGAATGAAGCAGGCGTGCGGCTGCGGATGTTCGTAGGCCGTCTGCGAACGGGTCAGCTCGCCGGTCTGATAGTCGACGTAGAAGTGACCCTGGCTCGGCCCGTCGATGCCGTAGGCCCAATGCAGGCCGGTGTTGAACCACTGGGGCGAATTCGGCGCGACCTTCTGGGTGGCGAGCATGTAGGCAAGCTCGTCGAAAAAGGCGCGGGCGTCGTCCTCGCCATCGAAATAGCCGCCTTTCCAGCCCCAATAGGTCCAGGTACCGGCAAGCCGGTCGAACACCTGGCGCGCATCCATCTCCGGACCGGACCGCTCCGCTTCCGGCATCGCCGCCAGCGCCTCGGTGTCGGCCGTGGAGCGCCACAGCCAGCTCGGCACGTCGTTCTCTTCGACCCGCTTCAAAACCGCAGGCACGCCGGCCTTGCGGAAATATTTCTGGGCCAGCACGTCCGTGGCGACCTGGCTCCAGGCCGCCGGAACGTCGATGTCGGCAAGCCGGAACACCACCGAGCCATCCGGATTGCGGATCTCGCTGGTCGACCGCCGGAATTCGATCCCCTCATAAGGGGAGTGCCCGGCCTGAGTGTAACGTCGCTCGATCCGCATGTCTCTGTCGTCCCTGCTCGTGCCGGCGCGCCAGGCGCCGCTTCGTTCCCGCCTCCCGAGCGCGCTCGCATCGCGCCGGGCGGCAGATGCCGATCCCGCATGTTGTCGGGAATTCTACCCGAAATACTAGATATGGGGTACTAACGAATTGTTTAAAGCGAAGCGCCGTGTGGTCTGATAGGCACAAGTCATCCCCGTACGCCGACGCCAAACGCGCCGCCGCCTGTCAAAAAACTGTGCGGTTCCGGGGTTCCTATGGGGGGCGACCAGCCGGTGCTGCTCGATGGTTTGGAGAGTATGGCGAGTCGACGGAGTGGTCAACGGGTTGTGTGTCCCTCCGGGGCGCGACCCCATATATATTGTGTCGGCTGTGAATAGTGGGGACGACGCACCCTTTGCGTCGCGATCGGGGAGGTGGAACTCCGCGCTCGGCCTGGCGTTTGCTCAAATCAAGTGGAAACAAGGCTGTCGTGCGCTGCTTCGTCATCATCAATCCGCGTGCTGGAGCCGGGCTCGACGATCCGGATTTTTCCGCCACCATTCGGGGCCTGTTTCGCCGCGCGGGGATCGACGCGACATTCGCGGACGACGGGGCCGACATCGCCGCTCAGATCGACGAAGCGCGCGCCAGTGGTCTCCCGATCGTCGCCGTCGTGGGTGGTGACGGTACCGTGATGGCCGCGGCGCAAGCCTTCGTGGGTACGGAAACAACGTTGGCCATCATTCCTGCCGGGACCATGAACGTGTTGGCTCGCGAACTCGGCGTGCCGCAGGCGAGGGACATCGCCGTGGCGCTGATTGCAAGCGGCGAGGCGCGCGCGATCGATGTCGGCACGGTCAACGGCCGCATTTTTCTGGTCAATTCGGTCCTGGGCGCACCGTCCCGCCTGGCCCGGCGGCGCGAAGGCTTCCGAGGACGTTCCAGCGGCCGCTTCTATGCCCGCCTCATTCGCGCCGGTCTGCGGGCTCTCAAGCGTTATCCGGCGATGGGCGTGCGCATAGAAACCGAAGGCGAGGAGCGCCCGATGCGCACCCGCGCGCTGGCCGTGGTCGTGAACGACTATGCCGAAGGCTTCGGCAAGGTGTTGACGCGCGCCTCGCTGGACGGCGGACAGCTGGTGATCTACGCGCTGAAGCCGATCACACCGTGGCGGCTCATCGGCCTGGCGCTTTCCATGGTGATGGGCCGATGGCGCAACGATCAACGGCTGCTGCGGCTGCCTGTCCAATCCGCACGTATCACCACACGCCGCAAGCGCGTCCGGGTCATGAATGACGGAGAGACCGTTCTGATCACGCCACCGCTCGACTATGCGATCAGGCCGAAAGCGCTCAAGGTTCTCGTTCCCCATGGAACCGGATTCCGCTCCACGTCCGCCCCGGCAACCGCGCCGATCCCAGCAGCTTCCTGAATGACGCGTCTTGCCCATATTTCCGACCTGCATTTCGGCAAGGTCAATCCGCGCGCGGCTATCGCTTTGGTCGACGAGCTCTCGGCACAAGCACCTGACTTGGTGGTGGTGTCCGGCGATCTCACCCAGGTGGCAGACCATGGAGAGTTTGAGGACGCGCGACGCTATCTAGACGGGTTGAGTCTGCCCTGGTTCGCCGTACCCGGCAACCACGACATCTCGCCCTATCGCTTGCTGGAGCGTTTCCTCGACCCGTTCCGCGCCTACCGCCGGTTCATCGATCGCGACATCGAACCCATCCACGTCGGCGACGACGTCGTGCTTGTGGGCGTCAACACCGCACGGCGCATGGCACTGGAGCTGAACTGGTCCCATGGCAGCATCAATGCCGGACAGATCCGCCAGGTGGAGGCCGCCCTCGCGGCCGCGCCATCGAACCGAGTGGCGATCGTCGTGGCGCACCATCCTTTCCGCCCGCCCGAGGACGATCCCGACGCCCGCTTGGTCGGCCGCGCGGAGCTCGCTCTTGCGCGATTTGCAAAGGCCGGCGTGCGGCTGATCCTTTCCGGACACCTTCACAGAGGCTATATGCGGATTGTGACGCCGGACGACGTCACACAGACCAACGAGCTGAAGGTCCTGCAGGCTGGCTCGGCGATCTCGACCCGGCTGCGTGACGAACCCAACGCCTACAACCTGATCGAGGTCACCGGCGACCACCTCGACATCCGAACGAGGATATTCGAGGGTGGCGCCTGGCAGGATTCGCCGCTTCCGGGCTGGACGACCGTTTGACGGAAGCGGCGCGCGCGGCTCCGCCAAAAGTACTGAAGCGTAAGGATCAACAGGAATGGATCAAGCGCTTGCGAGCAAGGCCAACCCTGGCACGCTCGAGGCAGAAATCGCCAATCGACGGACGTTTGCGATCATTTCGCACCCGGACGCTGGCAAGACGACGCTGACGGAGAAGCTGCTTTATTTCGGTGGCGCTATCCGGCTGGCCGGACAGGTGCGCGCGCGCGGCGAACGCCGGCGCACACAATCTGACTGGATGGCCATCGAACAGCAGCGCGGCATCTCCGTGACGAGCTCGGTGATGACCTTCGAACGCGATGGCGTCACCTTCAACCTGCTCGATACGCCCGGCCATGAAGATTTCTCCGAGGACACCTACCGCACGCTGACGGCCGTCGATTCCGCCGTGATGGTGATCGATGCGGCGAAGGGTATCGAGTCCCAGACCCTGAAGCTGTTCGAGGTGTGTCGTCTGCGCGACGTTCCGATCATCACCTACATCAACAAGGTGGACCGGGAAGGCCGCGATCCGTTCGAGCTGATGGACGAGATCTCCGACAAGTTGGCCTTGGACGTCACTCCCGTGACCTGGCCAATCGGAATGGGGACGCAGTTCAAAGGCTGCTACAATCTGCGCGACAACATGTTCCTGCGGCCAAACCGGGAAGGGGCAGGGGCGTTCGAAGAAGGGATCCGCGTCAACGGCATCATGGATCCCAAGGTGGACGAGTTGGTTGGCGACGACACCTTGATGGAGACGTTCCGCTCCGAAGCCGATCTTGCGACCTCCGCCTGCTCCCCGATGGATCTTCAGTCCTACCGGGAAGGCCACCTGACGCCGGTCTATTTCGGTTCTGCCTTGCGCGATTTCTGCGTCTCCGACCTCTTGGATGGAATCGGTGCTTGGGCGCCGCCGCCGCGCGTCCAGCCCGCCGAACCGCAGCCGGTGGACCCGACCGAAGACAAGGTCACCGCCTTCGTCTTCAAGGTTCAGGCCAACATGGACCCCAATCACCGCGACCGGATCGCCTTCACGCGGATCTGTTCGGGCCGGTTCAAGCGTGGCATGCGGCTCAATCAGGTTGGCACAGGCAAGTCGATGGCGGTTCAGGCACCGATCTTCTTCTTCGCCCAGGACCGCGATATCGCTGAGGAGGCTTTTCCCGGCGACATCCTTGGCATTCCGAACCACGGCACGCTGCGCGTCGGCGATACGCTGTCGGAGCGCACCGATGTGAAGATCACCGGTCTGCCAAGGTTCGCCCCGGAAATCATGCGTCGTGTGCGCACCGGCGATCCGATGAAGATCAAGCAGGTCCGTCGCGCGCTGCACGATCTATCGGAGGAGGGGCTGGCCCAGGTATTCAAGACCCGGCTCGGCTCCGACTGGATCGTTGGTGTCGTGGGCGCTCTGCAGCTCGACGTGATGATCGACCGCATTAAGGCGGAATATAAGGTCGAGATCGGCTTCGAGGCGTCGCCCTATGCCGCCGCGCGCTGGATCTACGGCCCGAAGGAGAAGGTGGAGGAGTTCATCAACAAAAACTCCTCGCAGATCGGCGAGGACAACGACGAAAGCCCCGTCTATCTGGCCAAGAGCGCCTGGGAGCTGAACTACACCGCGGAGCGCTTTCCCGATGTGACCTTCGCCACCACGAAGGAACTGGTCTGAGTCAAGCGCCCATGGCTGGACAGCGGCAGGCCGGATCGCCATAGTCCGCGGGCAAATGGGTGTCGTCCGCAGCCGAAAGCGGATCGACGCGTCGTCCGAATTTGTGTTCCTTGCCGGCGGGACCATTGGCCGGTGCCGATCGACAGAGGCTGTTGCCGTGCTGAAACGTCTGTTTCTCGACATCTTCACCTGGTGGAATTCCGCAACCATCGGAACCCGGGTGCACACCTATTTCAGCGGCGAATTTGTCGGCGAGGACGAGTTCGGCAACCGCTACTATCGCAGCAAGGGCGGCAAGGTGGACCCGACATTGGGGTTCCAGCGGCGCTGGGTGATCTTCAAAGGCGAGGCCGAGGCCACCAAGATCCCTTCTGGCTGGCATGGCTGGATGCACCACAAGGACGTGCCCGCTCCGAGCGAGGTCAGCTACAAGCCGCGCGAATGGGAGAAGCCGTTCCAGCCGAACCTGACCGGGACGGCGGGAGCCTATCGGCCGAAGGGTTCGATCGTTCACCAGGATCCGCATCGTCCGCAGGCGACCGGCGACTACGACGCATGGTCGCCGGGGCAATAGCCAGATGCATCGTGGTCGGCCCCATGCGGACCGGCCACCGTCACCCTTGAAGGCGCTTTAATTTCAACCCTTTACGCTAAAATATTACGGCGAAGAATCAGCAATTCTCGAGGTCGACGAAAGGCTCTTCGCATCGGGACCCCGATCCGGCGGTTCGTGTCTTCGCGTGATCGCGAGGCGGGGTGGGCCGCTTAGCGACAACTGATCAAGGTGGAATGGCAGAGCTCACGCTCGATGGGATCCGGACGGCGGGTAAGGCAGGGATCGCGCGCGCGCTCGCTCTGATCGAAGCCCGCGACGGATCGCTTCGCCATGCCGACCTGCTCGACGAAGCCTTGCGATCGCCTCAAGGCCGCGTGCTCGGCCTTACCGGCCCCCCCGGCGTGGGAAAGTCTACCCTCACCAACCGTTTGATCGCCGACGCGCGCGGACGCGGGCAATCGGTTGCGGTGATTGCGGTCGATCCGTCGTCGCGGCGGACGATGGGAGCGCTGCTCGGTGACCGGACCCGGCTGCGAACAGACCCGGACGACGAACATATCTTCGTTCGCTCTTTCGCCGCGCGGGATCGCCTTGGCGGACTGTCCGATTCGGCGATAGCGGCGACAGTGCTGATGCGCGCGCTCTATGATGTGACCATCGTGGAGACGGTGGGCATCGGGCAGTCGGAAGCCGACATTGCGATGGTCGCCGACACGGTGGTGCTATGCGTCCAGCCAGGTTCGGGGGATTCGCTTCAGTTCATGAAGGCCGGCGTGATGGAGCTGCCCGATGTGGTGGCTGTCACCAAGGCGGATCTCGGCGCTCCGGCGCGGCGGGCGCAAGCCGATGTGGAAGGGGCACTCTCGCTCGCGGTCGAGATCAGCAACTGGCGGCCCAAAGTGCTGACGATTTCCGCCGCCAACGGCTCTGGGCTTGACGCACTTACCACCGCTGTCGCCGGCCATGAAGCATGGCTTTCCGGCGAAGGGCGGCTGCAAGCCCGCCGCCGCGAGCAAGAAGCCGCCTGGGTTGCCGATGCGATTCGCGATCGCTTCGGCTCGGCCGGTCTTGCCGTCTTGCGCAAAACGGGAGAGGGCGCTGCGACGACACCTTTTCGTCGTATTGCCGAGGCATCTGCTGCCCTCGGTGCGCGGTTGAACAGCTAACGTTTCAGCGATCAAGCCAAACAATCCAATGGAAAACAGATCGGTCCGGCAGCTCCGTACGGAGAGTCGGAGCGGCGCTTTTCCTGGGCTTGCGATTGAAACCGATCAAAAAAGATCGGTCTATTTAACGCGTTGGCAACCGTCCCCGCACATCATCGTCTCGTTCCATGCGTGGCGCGCTTGACACGAAGGGCGCCGATCGCACCGCGAAATCCATCAGGGGACTGAAGTCTTGCGTATCCCTGTCTTGTCGTGGCGTTCGGTGGCTTCGGCCGGTGTTGTCGCCCGCCGCCTTCCGCTCGCAGCCGGCGTCTTGCTCGCGCTCGGCAGTCAAGTCGCTCACCAGGACGTGGTCTCCTACATGCTCGCGCAGCAGGCAGGCCCCCGCTATCTCGCGCGGATCGTCAATGCGCCCTATGGCGAAACGATCGCGCCAACCTTCGCCTACGGTACCGCTGTCGGTGAGGTGGAAAGCCGGTCGTCGAAAGTCGCAATGGCGGGCCTCGACGGATTCGAGGCTCTCGGGCTAGCCGACGCCAACGTTGTGGCGCCGGATAAGGCAACGGTCACAACCCTCTCTGTGAGAAGCGAAACCGCTAGCAAGGGCGACCGACTGGCAACCATTCGGCCGGACTCCGGCAATGCCGATATTGGGGCCGGCTCGGTCGCCACAGCCGTCAGCCTGTTAACGCCCGGTACCATCAAGGACTTCCCACGCGTGGCGTTCGTGCGTCCGGAAGGCTTCGAAGGCGCGCCGGGAGCCAAGAGCCTGCTTGCTGCCGGCGGCATCGAACCGAACGAGTCCGCGCAGGCAGCCACGGCCCGCTTCCTGGCAGCCACGACGGCCGCGACCAGTGCCTCGCTGGCATCGGCCTATGCCTCGGAAGGCGGGATTGATCTGAACGCGCCATTCGAAGCGCTATTGGGTCAAGGTGCCGGCACGGCGAAGACCGCCGGACCACTCGACCACTGGTGGTCCGACCGCCCGCTGCCGGAAGACATCACCGATGCCCGCCAGATCAAATGTCTGGCGGAGGCGGTCTATTTCGAGGCGCGCAGCGAAAGCCGGCTCGGCCAGATGGCGGTCGCTCAGGTCGTGATCAACCGGGTGAAGAACCCAGCCTATCCTGATACGATCTGTGGCGTCGTCTACCAAAACAAGGGCTGGTTCAACCGCTGCCAATTCTCCTTCGCTTGCGATCGCGTCCGTGACGTCGTCAACGACCGGCCGGCCTGGACCCAGGCGATGGAGATCGCCAACGGCTACACCAAGCAGACCATGTGGCTGCCGTCGATCGGGGCCTCGACCCACTATCACGCGACCTATGTCAGCCCGAAATGGGCGCCGCATATGAAGCGCTTGGAGCGGATCGGCCACCATGTCTTCTATCTGACGTTCGGCGGCGACTGGACGTAGCGAGACGTCAGGACAAGCGGCAATCGGCTTCTGTCCCGAAATTGGGCGCAGCAAATCGGGCTTGAACCTAACCCGTTGAGGGCGGAGCGTTACCGCCCCAATGCCGACAAGGCGGTCGCGAGCGTCTCGGACGGCTTGACCGTTCCCGCAACCACGCCGCGTCGGGTTTCTACGGCCTGGCGCGCCCATTGGTCGAGAAAGCTGCGGTCCTCGTCGCTTTCGGCCACAAGCATCTGCAGCACGGCCGCCATCACCGCTTCCGAGCCACGCGTTGCGCCGTCATCGATCTTGATCGCCACGCCAAGACCTAAGTCGGGCAGGGCGGCGCAGTAGACTCCTTCCGCGCCGGTTTTAACGTAAGCCGCCTCTCCAAAGCGCTCCATCACCTTGGTGCAGAAGCGATCCGTGCCGGCTGTCTCGAACGGATGTGCCGCACAGGATTTGCGCAGCCGCGTTAGCGCAGTTGCGCGCGCAGGGCTGAGACCCTGACCGCTCGCGACCTTCGCGAAAGCGCCTGCGAGCCGTTCCACCGGGATCGCCCAGGTCGGGATCGAACAACCGTCGATGCCACAGACATCTACGTCCAGCGGCGCGCCCGTGATGTCCGCCAGAATGGCGTGGATCTGCTCCTGAAGCGGGTGATCGCGGTCGACATAGTGCGCAACCGGAAGCCCCATATGCGCAACTGCGCAAAGAAAGCCGGCGTGCTTGCCCGAGCAATTGTTGTAGATCGCACCCGGCTGGCGGTCGGCCCGCCTAAGGCGATCCTGATCCGGCCCGAGCGCCGGCCATTGCGGCCCGCACTCCAGGGCCTCCTCGTCCAACCCCGCCTTCGCCAGGATCGAACGCGCACCGGCGACGTGGATCTCTTCGCCATTGTGGGAGGAGCAGACCAGGGCGAGTTCGGCGTCGGTCAACCCGGCGGCGTCCGCAGCGCCGCTCTCCACCAACGGAAGCGCCTGAAAGATCTTCACGGCGGAGCGCGGAAATACCGGCGCTGCGATATCGCCGAGCGAAAGCCGGGTCGAGCCCGAGGCGTCGACGATGGCGACGATACCGCGATGCTGGCTTTCGACACGCGGGCCGCGGGTGACTTCGACAAGAACGGGATTGCTCATGGTGCGGTCTTTTCGTCAGCTTTTCAGGGGGCGCCGGTCAGTCGGAAGCGGTGCGCTCGATCGCCTTCGCGGCCTGCCAAAGCGCTTCCATCTCTTCAAGCGAGGCGCCTTCCATCGGCCGGCCCGCGGCCGCGAGTTCCGTCTCGATATGGCCGAAACGGCGGCGAAATTTTTCGTTGGTCCCCCGCAGGGCATCTTCCGGATCGACGTCCAGATGACGGGCGAGGTTGGCAACGGCAAACAGCAGATCGCCGACTTCTTCTGCCACCGCCGGATCCTGCGGCGTTCCGGCCTCCAGGGCCGCTTCCAATTCGCCAATCTCCTCGCGAATCTTGGCAATCACCGGCCCCGGCTCGCCCCAATCGAAACCGACCTTGGCGGCCTTCTTCTGTAGCTTTTCCGCCCGCGTCAGCGCGGGTAGGGCGAGCGGAACGTCGTCCAGCCGTCCCTTGGACCCATCGGCGATCTCGCCGCCGTGGCGTTCGGCCTTGAGGCGCTTTTCCTCCGCCTTGATCTCGTCCCAGAGTGCCTTGACCCGCTCCGGTGGCAGGTCACGCGCATCACCGAACACGTGGGGATGGCGACGCACAAGCTTCTCGGTGATCGCTTCCACCACACCGCCGAAGTCGAACGCCTCGGCTTCTTCGGCCATCCGGGCATGGAAGACGACCTGAAGGAGCAGGTCCCCGAGCTCGTCGCGCAGATCCTCAATGTCGCCGCGCTCGACCGCATCGGCAACCTCGTAGGCTTCTTCGATGGTGTAGGGCACGATCGTCTCGAACGACTGCTTCACGTCCCAGGGACATCCCGTTTCGGGATCGCGCAGCCGCGCCATGATCGAAAGCAGCGTGTCGATATCGCGCGATGGGGTCATGACCGGTCCTTCGCGTCGGGAGGGGGGCGGGTTCTGTCGACATGGCCCAGATCGCGCTCCGGGTCCACCCGGTCGCGCACGAGCTGCTTCAGCGTCTTGATATCCGGAAAGCCGCCGTCGCGCACTCGTTCCCAAACGAGGTCTCCGTCGATCTCGATCCGGAACGCGCCGCCGGTCGCAGGCACCAGCGTCACCGCTCCAAGCTCCTCCGAAAAGGTCGACAGCAGCTCCTGCGCCATCCACGCGGAGCGCAGCATCCAGTTGCACTGACGACAGTAAACGATTGTGATGGCCGGCTTTTCGCTCATCAGCGCGGAACCAGGGCAAGCGGGCGGATGGGAGAGCCGGTCGCACCAACCAGCTTTAGGGGCACCGAAACGAACAGAAATTGCGAATGACCGGAGGCGGCAAGTTCGGCCAAATCGAGATTTTCGATGATCAGAATACCAGCGCGGACCAGAAGCACGATATGGCCGGGCAGGGTGCACCCCAACGTGTCGTCCCAAAGTCCGGGGACATCCCAGCAAATGTTGTCGGCCCCGACCGCCTGTACCTTGCGTTCCGCAAGCCACTCCGAGGCCGAGCGATCCATACCTGGTGCGGCGAGATAGCGGTCCTCGTCGTGCCAGTAGCGACCCTGGCCCAAATAGACCAGAACCACCGAGTTTTCCGCGATCGTCACGTTCTGCCGCTCACAGCAGGCCGCAAGATCGTCTGCGGTCACGGGATAGTAGGGCTCCAATACCTCGACGCCCTTGAGCGCCGCGACATCCAGAAGAATCCCGTCCGCGAAAATCGGCTGCAGGTCTTCCGCCGCAAGCGAGGTAAAGCCCGTCGGCGTCTGCAGCTCCGGAGTGACCGGTAGACCGCCATGAAGCGTCAGGCACTCGGCCTGATGGCTCAGGGCATCGATATGGGTGCCGGCATGCTCCGTGCCATGGAGCTGGCCGAATGCGCCGCTCCTGATCCCACTGGTGCCGCGGGTGTCCTCATGGCGCTGATAGAGCGTGAACGCATAGCCCGGCTTGTGGGTCGGAAATTCCGGCATTCCCTCCGTGCGCGGAAACTCCAGATCGATGATCCGCATGGCGCTGGTATCGATAACGGCCATTGGCTCTCCTCAAAAACGCACGCTCACACCTGACGGCGCGCTTCAGGTGTTGAAACGAAGCCATTCCATACAAACGCTTTTAACGATTCGCTTCGAGCGCTTCGTAATCGATCGGAAACACCCAATCATAGGCCCAGTTGAAAATGAACGCGTAGACGACATAGAAGCCGGCAAAGCCGAGATCCATCACCAGCGCGCGCCAAAGGCCGATCTCAAGATACCAGGCAAACAGCGGCACAAGGATCACGATCAGACCGGCTTCGAACAAAAGCGCATGCATCACACGAAGTCCAACCGACTTGCGCGTGCTCCCGCGCAGGCGCCAAAGCAGGCGATCGAATCCCACGTTGTAAAGATAGTTCCAGGCGGTCGCGACCAGCGAGCTGACGAGCGCGACGAACCCGATGTCGAACGCGTGCATTGCGAACACGTAAGTTCCGAGCGGCGTCACCAAGGCAAGGCCGATCAGCTCAAAGCAGATGACGTGTCGAAGTCGGTCCAGGGTCGAACGCATGACAATTGCCGGTCAGAATCACGGTCACCGGCAAGCCCGGTAACGATAGCCGGTCGTCGCATGGCGGGCCGAAAAGGCCAAGCACCGAACGACCGACCAAAACAGCGTCAAGAGTGACAATCAGAAGCCCACGATCTGCGGTTCACCCTCGGGGATTTCGTAGTAGGCACCCTTGTCCTTGACGAAGATGTGCTTCTCGACAAAGAGACCCGAGGTATCATCCAGACAACCCGCTGCGATGGCGATATCGGGCCTGTCGTGCATGCGGTAAAAGAGGCTGGAGCCACAAACCCGGCAAAAACCGCGCTCGGCGAAATCCGACGACGCGTACCATTCCAGGCCTTCGCGCTCCGTGAAGCGGATCTGGTCTTCCCGGGCCCGCGTGCTGGCCCATAAGTGACCGCTGATACGCCGACACTGCGAACAGTGGCAAACCGTTACCGTTTCCGCGACGACGTCCGCTTCGAAGCGAACCTTTCCGCATTCACATCGACCCGTGATCACGATCAGCCTCCATCTGCGTTCCTCAAGGCCTTCATAGCAGCCCAGTCGACCGACGCCAGCGACGCAAAACCCAGGCCTCAGAACTTAGGGGAGCGCTCGGGCCGGGAGGGGCCGCAAAAGCAATCTTATCCAGGGTCGGTAACGGTGCGTTGCGTCAGAGACGCTGATTTCTGGCTGTGCGCGGCGTTTCGTTTAAAGTCGCATAAGATGCATTATGGAACATAATTTAAGAAGCTGGTTTTTGGATTAGGTCAGATCCGAGAGCGGCGCGGGTCGTCGGCGCGCAATCCAAATCCTCGACATGCTGGTTGATCCGTGCGGAAATTATCAAGCCGGGCGAGCGACTTGACGCCACTCCCTTGAGCATTCTTGTAGCCCAGACGGCATCCAGGCGTGTCAGACCTTCATGGCCAGTGGTTGGGATAGATCCGCGATAGCCATGATCGTTGCCGTTGGCGAAGATGGAGATTTGGAACGACGCTAAGTCCTGGACGCTCCGATGCTCGCATACGCGAGTTTTCACTCCGAAATCGGCACCTCGATGCGCATCATGTCGTAGGCTGGGACGATATGCTCCGGGAGCTCGGCCTTCAGCGTCTCGTAATCGAGATCGAGATGCAGATTAGTCAGGATGGCGCGCTTCGGGCGCAACCGGTCGATCCAGCCAAGCGCTTCCTCCACGGAGAAATGACTGTTGTGCTCGGCATAGCGAAGCGCGTCGATGATCCAAAGATCCAGGCCGTGGAGCAGTTCGACGCTTGCGTCCGGCAGATCGTTCGCATCGCTGGAATAGGCAATGTCGCCAAAGCGGAAGCCGAGCGAGTCGATCTCGCCGTGATGCTGCAGAAAAGGCAGTGCCGTGACCGGGCCGCCGGCGCCTCGGATCGTCACCGGGGCACCGGGATGAAGCCGGTGTTCGTTGAGGATCGGCGGATAGCCGGATCCTTCGGGTGTCACGAAACAATAATCGAACGCCTTGTGGGCGCGCGCCGAGGTGGCGTGATCCAGATAGACGTCGATCCGCTTGCGCTCCTTGAGCGCGAGCCCGCGCAAATCGTCGATGCCGTGGATGTGGTCGGCGTGGGGATGAGTGTAGAGCACCGCATCGAGCCGTTCCACGCCGGCATCGTTGATCTGCTCGCGCAGATCCGGTCCGGTGTCGATCACGATGGTCGTGACGCCCTGCTCGGAGCGCCGCTCGACCAGGAGCGCACACCGCCGCCGTCGATTCTTGGGGTTCTTAGGGTCGCAGGCGCCCCAGTCTCCGCCGATCCGCGGCACCCCCCCGGACGAGCCGCAACCCAGGATCGTGAACGTCAGCGCGCTCATTGGCTCTCCGGGCGCGGCACCTTGGAGAACAGCCGACAGAAATTCTCGGTGGTCGTGGCCGCGATCGCTTCCGGCGTCACGCTCCTCACCTCCGCCAACACCTTGGCGGTTTCGGCGACATAGGCCGGTTCGTTGCGCCGACCGCGATGCGGAACAGGCGCGAGATAGGGCGCATCGGTTTCCACCAGGAGACGATCCTCGGGCACGTCGCGCGCGACCTCGCGGATTTCGGAAGCGTTCTTGAAAGTCAGAATGCCGGAAAAGGAAACGTAGAGGCCCAGCTCGATGCCGGCCATGGCGAGGTCGCGGCCGGACGAGAAGCAATGGAGGATCGCCGGAAAGGCCCCCTCCTCGTCATGTGCTGTCCTCAGGATCTCCGCGACATCCTCATCGGCATCCCGCGCATGGATCACCAGCGGCAAACCGGTCTCGCGGGCCGCCCGGATATGCCGGCGGAAACCCTCCGCCTGATCCTCGCGCGGAGCATAGTCATAATAGTAGTCCAGCCCCGCTTCTCCGATCGCGACCACCTTCGGATGCTGGGCGAGTTCGACCAGCTTCTCCGTCGTCACGTCGGTCTCGTTGCCGGCATTGTGGGGATGGGTTCCGACCGAGCAGAAAACGTCCGGATAGGCGTTGGCGACCGCCAGCACCTGATCGAACGCGTGGACGCGGGTGCAGATGGTCACCATCGTGGCGACCCCGGCTTCACGCGCCCGCTCGACGATGGCGTCGCGCTCTTCGGCGAAATCCGGGAAATCGAGATGGCAGTGGCTGTCGACGAGCATGAGCTTGTCTGCCTTGTCCTTCTAGTTACCTCGGGATGTGGGCGAAAAACCGGTTTCCCGCCCGCATCCCGTTCTAGGTCTTCGTGTCTTCGGTTTCCGGCTCAACGAACCGGGGAAACACGGGTTCCGGTCGCGGCAGCGGCGCTCCCGGCGCAAGCCGTCCAGCGTCTCCCAGCGTTGCGAAGCTGCGCTGGTCGGGATCGTCCAACCCAAGGATCGCCAGCAGCCGGTCCGCGCCCGCCGGCGTTACCGTCTGCATCAGAATACCAACTTGGCGCAGGATGTCGGCCGTCACGTAGAGAACGGTCTGCATCCGCTCCGGATCGCTCTTGCGCAAGGCCCAGGGCTCGCTCGCGGCGAAATAGCGGTTGGCCTCCGACACCACCTGGAACACCGCCGCCAGCATGGTGTGCAGTGCCTGCGTCTCCAGCGCCGCGCGGCAGGTCTCCAACAGGCCGTCCGCGGCCGCCAGGATCTCCTTGTCGGCGTCCGAGAACGCACCGGGCGCGGGCACCCTGCCCTCGCAGTGCTTGGCGATCATCGACAGCGAACGCTGCGCCAGGTTGCCGAGATCGTTCGCCAGATCCGCGTTGGAGCGGTTGACGATCGCCTCGTGGGAGTAGTTTCCGTCCTGACCGAACGGCACCTCCCGCAGGAAGAAATAGCGGAGCTGGTCAACGCCGTAGGTCTCGGCAAGTGCGAACGGGTCGATCACGTTGCCGACCGACTTCGACATTTTCTCGCCGCGGTTGAACAGGAAGCCGTGGCCGAATACGCGCTTGGGCAACGGCAGGCCCGCCGACATCAGGAAGGCCGGCCAATAGACGGCATGAAAGCGCACGATGTCCTTGCCAATCACATGCAGGTCGGCCGGCCAGTAGCGCTTGTAGCTGTCGCTGTCCGTGTCGGGAAAACCGACGCCGGTGAGATAGTTGGTCAGCGCATCGACCCAGACATACATGACGTGGCGCTCGTCGCCCGGCACCTTGACGCCCCAGTCGAAGGTGGTACGCGAGATCGAGAGGTCCTTGAGGCCGCCCTCGACGAAGCGGACCACCTCATTGCGCCGCTCGTCCGGGCCGATGAAACTCGGATTGTCGCGGTAGTGGTTGAGAAGCGGCTCCTGGTAGGCCGAGAGCCGGAAGAAATAGCTCTCCTCCTCCACCCATTCGACCGGCGTTCCCTGCGGGCCGCGACGCACGCCATCCTCGCCGACGGTGGTTTCCGCCTCCTGGTAGTAGGCTTCGTCGCGCACCGAGTACCAGCCGGAATAGGTGTCCTTGTAGATGTCGCCGGCGGCCGCCATCCGCTCCCAGATCGCTCGGCTCGCGGCCGCATGGCGCGGCTCGGTGGTGCGGATGAAGTCGTCGTTGGAGCAGTTGAGCTCGGCCGCCATGGCGGCAAAGCGCGGCGCCTGGCGATCGGCGAATTCGCGCGCGGTCAATCCTTCGCGCGCCGCCGTCTGCTGCATCTTCTGGCCGTGCTCGTCGGTTCCGGTCAGGAAATAGACGTCGTACCCGTCGAGCCGCTTGAAGCGGGCGAGCGCGTCGGTGGCGATCACCTCGTAGGCGTGGCCGATATGGGGCGCACCGTTCGGGTACGAGATCGCAGTCGTGATGTAGTACGCGGGACGATCGGTCATGGCATCCGGCAAGCACGGTACCGACCGGGTGGTTCAGGACGCGTGCGCCCGTGCCGTCCGGTCGACCTGTGCGATATCGTGAAAGAGGTCGAGCACAACCTGCTTACGGTCGAGGTTGAACGCGTCGGCGAGGCCGACCGCGTGGGCCGTCTTTTCCCATACCTCGGCCCACCCGGCAAGCGTTGCCGCAGGCGCGCCCGCTACCGCTTCGCGCCGCATCTTCTTCGACAGCCAATCGAACACCAGATCGATCAGGAGCTCGTAGGCTTCATCCGATCCGGCGGGAGCCACCCTGTCCGACAGGCGGTGCACGGCCGCGACGTCGAACGCCGGCAGCCGATCAAGGATCTCCGCCACGGCGCCATATAGACCGACCCCGCCGGCTTCCAGCAAGGTCAGCGCGCGGCGGATGCTGCCGTCGGCGAGCGAGGCCGCAAGCGAGACGGCATCGCTTTCATGGGAGGCATCCGCACCGAGCTCGTGAAGCCCGCGCCGGAGCGCCTCTTCCGGCAATGGCCGCAGGTCGAGACGCCGGCAGCGCGAGCGGATCGTCGGCAAAAGCCGTCCCGGAACATGGCAGATCAGCAGGAACAGCGCTTGCGACGGCGGTTCTTCCAGCGCTTTCAAAAGCGCATTGGCGGCGTTGGTGTTGAGATCGTCGGCCACATCGACGACGACCACCCGAAAGCCGCCATGGGCCGATGTCGACCCGAAATAGGGAACCAGCCGGCGGACTTCGTCGACGGTGATCTCACCGCGAAAGCGCTTGCCCTTCTCGTCATAAGGCCGCCTCAAATGCAGAAGGCCCGGATGTGCGCCGATCGCGATTTGGCGTGCGGCCGCATGGTCGGCCGGAACGGAGAGATCCTGTGCCGCGGCCACTTCAGGCGACTGGCGATCGGGGTGCGCCAACACGAAGCGGGCGAAGCGGAAGGCGAGCGTCGCCTTACCGATCCCTTCCGGACCGGTCAGGAGCAGCGCATGATGCAGCCGGCCGGCGCGGTAGCTCTCCAAAAGCTCCGCCTCCGCCGTCTCGTGGCCGATCAGACGTGTCTGAAGCTTCGGGAGCGGCCAGTCGCCGATCTGGTCGGGTTCCTTCGGCGGCTCTTCGGTCCGCTTTGCCGCGCGGGCCATGGCAACCTACCGCGCCGCCATCGGGCACAGCCGCTCGACGACCGTGCGCCACACGGTTTCGGCGATCTCCGGCGACGGGCCGCTGGCATCCACGACCACGCATCGGCGTGGATCGGAAACCGCAAGCCTGCGAAAGGCGCGGCGACGCGCGGCGTCTGCGTCCCATCCCTCGCCTTCGAACCGATCCGCCGGCATCTCCCCCCGGCGGGCTGCAGCCCGCGCCCGAGCAATGGCCGGATCCAGATCGAGCACGATCGTCAGGTCGGGTTTCACACCGTCCAACGCGATCCGCTCCATGGCGGACAATATCGGTGTTTCGACCCCGGAAAGCCCCTGATAGACACGGCTTGAGTCGGCAAACCGGTCGCACAGCACCCAGACGCCCTTGGCAAGCGCCGGACGGATCGTGCGGTCCACATGATCAATGCGGGCAGCGGAAAACAAGATCGCTTCGGCATCCGCGCCGAACTCTCGCGCAGCGCCCGACAGCAGCACCTGGCGGATCATTTCCGCCCCGCGTGTGCCGCCAGGCTCCCGCGTCTTCAGGATCGGGAGACCCAATTCTCCGAGACGATGCGCAAGGGCACGGACCTGGGTGGTCTTCCCGGTCCCCTCCCCGCCTTCGAAGGAAATGAACCGGCCTCGCGCATTCCGGGCCACGCCTTCGGATACTGCCGCATCCGATGCGCCGGCCGGCCCGGCCTGGCTCTTATCCGGAACTTGAAGCGTTTCGGTTGCGTTCACCACGGGCGACCCCGCAGCCGTCATTCGGTTGCGGCGGAACCGGACCCGCTCTTGGACGCCGCCATGGCGATCGCGCCAGCGTCCAGGCCGCCCGCGCCGGTCCCCATGGTGGCATAGGCAGCCATGATCCGCGAACCGATCGGGTCGGGATCGGAATCGGCAGATGCAAGCTGAACCGGCGCCGCCTCCGGCTGCGTAGCAGCAGGCGACGCAGCGTCTTCGTTGGATGCGATTTCGACGAGCTGGGCCATCGGGTCGTTATCCGGCTTGCGTTCCGGCTCCGGTGCGGTCGGTGTCGCGGTCGGAGCTGGCGCAGAAGCGGAGGATTCGGACGCGGCAACGCCGGGCAACGCCTCATCCCGGGAAGCAGGTTCTGGAGCCTTTTCCGCCGTCCGCTTGGAAGGCTTGGACGATGTCGCCACCGGCGGCGGCCCGTCACGCGACGGAATCGGATGACGCGGACGCGGGTTATCTTCCACGTAGGCCAGCAGCGCGCTGGTCGCGGAGTTCGCCGTATCGCGCGACCGGTTGGGCGTTACGCGTTCGCTGGTATTTTTCTGCGGCTTGCTCTTCGAGGCCAGCAGGATAGAGCGTTCCGGCGCCTCCGGCTTCGGCCGCGTCGCCGGCGGCTTGCCGGAAGACGGACCACGGTAGCTTGCCAGCAGATAGTCCTGGTCGTGGCCGTCGAGCCGAGCCGGCCCGACATATTCGACTTTGACTTTCGCGACGCCATCGTTGCGGAAGTCGAGAACATCGGCCGTGCGATGAGACACGTCGATCACCCGGCTGCCGTGAAACGGCCCCCGGTCGTTCACGCGAACGATGATGGAGCGGCCATTTTTGAGGTTCGTCACGCGGGCATAGGACGGCAGCGGCATGGTGGTGTGCGCTGCGGAGAAGCTGTTGGCGTCGAACACTTCGCCGTTTGCCGTCATCCGGCCGTGAAACGCCGCGCCATACCAGGACGCTGTCCCGACGGCCTCGTAGTTCGGGTCGAGCTTTGGCTTATACCAACGGCCAGCGACCTTGTACGGTTTGCCGACCATCTCGCGGCCGCCGCCCTTCGGAATCGGCTTTCCGGAGCCGATTACGCGCGGGCTTGGCGGCACGCCATATTTCGGGTCGATCTCGGCGCGGTCGCCGGAGGTCGAGTTGCACGCGGCGAGTGCCACGCATCCGGCGATGACCACACCGAAACGAAAAAGGGTGTTGGAGGGCAATGCGACCTTCCGCTTTATCTGTCTGGCGTCGACGGCCGGCGCCGCGGCGCCCAATTCCTTGTTCCGGATGACCGTCATGCGCGCCCCGCCCCTTCAGGATCGTGACCATCGGCGCCATAGCCCGACGAACGGAACCGATGATCGCTTCCGTCAACTGCTTCGATCACGGGAGAATGGGGCGGCATTGTGACGAGCGGCCGTTTGCAGCGCACCCAGAGATAAGAAGGTCTAAACGCGGCCCTGAAAATTCACTGTTCCGGACGCGAAACGCCCTTCGAAGGCGCCTTCGAGCCGCCCCGCCTTTTAAGGAATCGCGGAAGCTCCCCCTAGAGGCGACCTTTTGCGCGTTTCCGCGGACGGCCAACCGATTTCCGCTTCGCCGAGAAGGCACTACTTGCCCACTCGGGCCCGCCCGCTCAACCCGTCATCGCGGGTCCAGTACAAGCGAGCACCCTCGCCCTCGCGCAGGCTGAAGCAGAATTGGCGCCCATCGTACCAAGTCGTCCATTTCTGGCAGAGTTGATTGTCGCGCACCCACCAGGTGCCCGTGTCGGTCGGTCGCATGGCCTTGCCGAGGCCGAGTGCTTTCCCGGAACCGTCGACCGTACCGTCGGCGCGGTAATAGAGCGGGAATTCGCCACCGAACGGCGTGGCGAGATAGACGCGTTTACCGGCAATGGTCGCGCGGATTTCGGAGCCCGACAGCGCGGCGCCCTGTGCAAGGGTAGCAGCGGGCGCAAGCACGGCGAGCCCAGCCAAAGCTGTGACGACTGACCGGACGATCGGCATGGCGGACCTCCTGAAGCAAGATGTCTGCCCGGTCTACGCGTGCCCCGCTCATCTGGATCGCTTTTCGGTGAGCTGCCCCTGGATGGGCCGCCGACGGTGCCGTTCGGCTCTCTATTGAGACGGGTGGTCCAGGATGATCGATGGCCGAAACCGCTCAAAACAAACGAAAGCGTGGATCGCGCCTTGCTGAATCGGTTCGTGGCCCGCTACAGGAAATGCACCGGGAGGAGTGGCCGAGTGGTTGAAGGCACCGGTCTTGAAAACCGGCAGGCGGGCAACCGTCTCGTGGGTTCGAATCCCACCTCCTCCGCCATCTTTATTTGCGCGCAGCCGCCACACCAACCCTGCGCGCATGGCTCCGAGTTCGAACTTCGTTCGATCCTCTCAGCTATTTCGCTTTCACGTAGCCTGTCGTTTGACGCGGCCGTTGGAGAAAAGCGGGACATTCCGGCAAGTGTCCGGTGAGAAATCGCCCAACATCGGGTCCGTCAGAAGCGGCCTTCGTTGGGAGCTACGATGCCGGCGATCCTGCGAATTGAAGGCGTCCGAACCGGGCCTGCGTCGAAGCAATGCCGCTCGTCGAGCGCTTCGCCTTCGCAGAAAACCCGTAGACGGAATGTATCTCCGCGAAATCAATGACTTATGATGCGGTCAAGGCATTCTATCACGGACGAAGACTATGTATTCGACCAGAGGCACGGCTTCCGGACATTAACATAGGATAATTTTTAGCAAACAATTACAGAATCAACCAAAAATCAACGGGCGATTTTTCAAGTAATCGCCAGGAACCAAGAGCGATCCGGTGCATTCTCCTATGTGGCTGGGGTGTTACGACCGGCACTCAGGAACGCTGCCATGCCCACCCCTTACCTGGAAAATCAAGTCGTTTCCAACAAGCCATATCCACGTACAACGCCCTTTGCTCAAGATCTCATTGCCCTAGTTCCCGCCCTTCGCGCCTTTGCCCGCGCCTTGTGCCGCAATGACCATGATCCCGATGATTTAACGCAAGATACGATTCTCAGGGCACTTGCAAATCGAGAAAAATTCCAACCCGGCACAAATATGAAATCCTGGCTCTTCACCATCATGAAGAACCTATTCTATAGCGGAATAAAGATCCGTGGCCGGGAGAAGCCGGGAGCGGAAGATTGCGTATCCTCCTCTCCCTCCGTAGCTTCCACGCAGGATTGGTCGCTGCAAGGATGCGAGGTACGCGATTGCATCGACAAACTCCCGTCGGAACAACGAGAGATCCTCATCCTGATTGGGATCCAGGGCTTTTCGTATGAGGAGGCCGCCTCATTCAGAGGATGCGCCGTAGGCACCGTAAAGAGTCGTCTAAACCGTGCCCGTCATCAAGTGTTGGCGAACCTGGAAATGAAAACGGTCTCCGAGCTTCTGCAGGAGCACTGATCGGGACCGCGTCGTCAGTTCAAGTCGACGTGCATCAGGCGCCGTTCCCAGCACGTTTGCGGATGGCCTGAGGCAAAGGCGAAGGTCTTTCACGGCCGTGCGGCGACCGGACTCTTGTTCGAGGCACGAACCGCCGCAGACCCGGCCGCCGATCGCTGGGCTCGCAACCCTCTTCTCCGAAACGGCCGCCCGCGAACCGAATACGCCGATCAACCGCTTCACCGGTAAAGATACGGTCGAGTAACGGACGACGAGAACACGACCGAATTGGCAGCATCGACGGTTGGCCCGCTTCGGCGCGGATCGTTTTCCGGCCCGGCCCATGTGGAGATGGAACAATCTCTGCGATCCATCGTTCGGACGCCGGAAGCCGACGGCCTGCGGATCTCGGCAGCGCCTCCGGCTTCTTCTCGACAGATAACGCAAATGCGAAACGAGGCTCGATATGACCTCCGTGCGCTACGACACGGCGCCGGTGCACAGACGCCACCCGATTTCCGCGCGTGTCGTTCAGTTTCCCATCGTGTGTTTCACACTCACACTCTTCACCGATCTTGCCTATTGGCGGACCGCCAATCTGATGTGGCAGAACTTCTCGTCCTGGCTGCTGTTTGCCGGGCTGATCACCGGCGTCCTGGCCATCGTGGCAGGGCTCCTCGATCTTCTTTTTGGGGAGACGGCGGGCCCGCGCCGGTCGATATGGCCCACCGTGATCGGCGGCCTGATCGTTCTCGTGCTGGCGTTTCTCAACAGCCTTATCCACGCCGGCGACGGCTGGACGGCCGTTGTTCCATGGGGGCTCACGCTCTCCGTGGCGACGGTCGTCGTGATCATCGCCACGGATGCATTCGACACCACATCGCGCGGTCGCACGGCGAAACGAGGTGACGACCATGCTTAGGGCAAATCCGGAAATGGATTCAACGGACCGTTCGTCCAAATATTCGGCAAGAGGCGATCGCACACGGCCGGGTTCCGCCGGCCGCAGACGGCAGCTCGCCCTGATGGGTGGCTTTGTTGCGATCGCGACGCTTGCCGGTTGCAACGATTCCTCGGATTTCGACATCTCCCAGCAGATCGGCCCCGACCCCGTCCTACCCGATCCCAATCCACCCTTGGTCGCCAACATGAAGGTCGCCGAGGTGGTCGGCTGGGCCGATGGCGAGACCCCGACCGTGCCAGACGGCTTGTCGGTGACCGCCTATGCTCAGGATCTCGCGAACCCGCGAGCGCTGCATACCCTGCCCAATGGAGATGTCCTCGTGATCCAGGCTCGCGGTCCGTCCGGCGAGCCTGTCTCGCGTCCGAAGGACATCATCCGGGGCTGGATCATGTCGATCGCTCATGGCGGCGGTGGCGGCGAAAAGAAGCCGAGCGACCTGATCACGCTCTTGCGCGACACCAATCGCGACGGAGAGGTCGACGAGCGCCACGATCTGCTTACGGACTTGAACTCTCCGTTCGGGGTCGCCTGGGCCGACGGAACGCTCTATGTGGCGAACACCGACGCGATCCTGGCCTATCCGTATGAACTCGGCGCCAATGAGATCACCGCCGACCCCACGGTGCTGACGCCGTTGCCCGGCGGGCCGATCGATCACCATTGGACGAAGGACCTCGCGCTTGGGCCGGAAGGGCGCTTCCTCTATGCCTCCGTCGGATCCAACTCCAACATCATGGAAAATGGCCTGGAGGCAGAGAAGGGCCGCGCCGCCATCTGGCAGGTCGACCGTCGGACAGGGGCAAGTCGTGTCTTCGCATCGGGCCTGCGCAACCCGAACGGCCTGACGTTCCATCCCGAAACGGGGGCCCTGTGGACCGTTGTCAACGAACGCGACGAACTCGGGCCCAATCTCGTTCCCGACTATATGACGTCGGTGAAGGACGGGGGCTTCTACGGTTGGCCGTGGAGCTACTACGGCAATCATGTGGACGCGCGCGTTCGCCCGAAGCGCCCGGACATGGTGGAGCAGGCCATCGCACCCGACTACGCTTTGTCGAGTCACGTCGCCCCGCTCGGCATGACCTTCGCAATGGCGTCCGCCCTTCCGGCCGACTATCGCAGCGGCGCCTTCGTCGGAGAGCATGGCAGTTGGAACCGCACCTTCTTCAACGGTTACAAGGTTGTCTATATTCCCTTCCAAGAGGGCGCTCCGTCCGGAAAAGCTCAAGACGTCGTCACGGGCTTCATCGACGGAGACGAGGCCCACGGCAGGCCGGTCGGCGTCGGAATTGACGGCACAGGAGCCCTTCTTGTGGCCGACGACGCGGGCAACACCGTCTGGCGTGTCGCCGCCGCCGACGGCTCCGTCACGGATGCACCGATCGGAACCGATCGCGTGTCCGCCGACACTTCCTCTAGCTTCGATACGGCGACAAGCAGCGCGGCCTCCCCTGCCCGGACGGACAGCTCTGCCGCAGCGACGCCTGCGCCAGATAGCGGCGCAAGCCAAGCGAGCCAGGGCGCCCGGCCCTCATCCGACGAGCTTCTCACCGGTCAGGCGCCTGTGACGACCTCGCAAGGTAGTGGCGGCGGAACACGCCCGTCGCAGACCGACATCGCCCCGGCCGTCCTACCGAGCGAGACCGGCGCGAGCGACGGCCAGGCGAATGAGCGGTGAGCGGACCCACATGAGGAGAAATCGGAACGCGGGCCGTCCGCGTTCCCGGCCCGTGCGGGATCGGCCCGCGGTCTACAAGCTGATCCGGAATATGCGCCTGAGCGTGGAGGAGAATTCATCTCCCTACGGCTTCTCGGTGATGATCACCGGCTCCTACGCGCTTTTGAACACGCTCTCCCCGCCGGACCTCGTGGAGGTCCTGGCCGGCTCGTTCGGAGCGGCCTCTGCCTTCGTATTGGCGGAAGTCGCGGCGCTGACCTTTCTGGAAGGGCCCGCGACCAACGACTCCCAGAAGACGCGCCTGCTTGGGCGGCTTTTGAGCTTCATTTCCATCGGCTGCGGCATGAGCACGGCCTATCTTTGCGGCCTCCTCATAAACGGTCCACTGGGCTGGCTTCTGGCCGGCGCGGCCAGCGCATTCGTCTATCTGCTGCTCGATGGCCTGCAGCTGACCGTGGCCGACTACCGCGCCCGGGACGATTAGAGCAAAGCCAGGAGAAGTGAGGGTGACGTCGGCCGTGCCGCCCACCCGAAGCTTTTTCCCCAGAGCGGTTCGCAGCCAAGGAACAATTGGCCGGTCCAATCTATTTGGAGCAGCAACGGGGAACCGGATCGCTGCATCCACGGACCGATTGCCCGCACTTTACTGTTTCGGGCCGTCGGCAGTGACCTTTGACGATCGGGTCGCTCGCTCCGAAGCCGAGCATCAATCGACGGCTGTTTGCGATCTCAATAGGAGGAACCGCGTCATGCATTGGCAGGTTCGAACCAATCGATTTCCGGAATGGTCCGACCGAGTTCCCATGCCTTCGTGGCATAACCTCGCGCGAGAGGATTGGGATCGGGAGAAACGACCTCCGGCCCGGGAGCACGGCCTTGCGCCCGTACTCGGTCTTGGCGCGATCGCGCTGGTCGGGGTGGCTTTGGGCGCAGCACTCTCGAAACCGAGAGAACCGCGGCATCCGGCCGATTCCGCACCGGGACGCACGGCTCGGCGCAGCCGCTTCGGAGCCTTTGCCGCCGTCGGCCGCAGCGTGACCATCAAGCGCCCACGGGCCGATCTGTTCGCCTTCTGGCGAGACTTCGAAAACCTCCCGAAATTCATGGAAAATATCGAAGAGGTCCGGCAGGTCGGCGAGACGCGATATGCGTGGACCGTCAAAGCTCCCTTTGGCCGCGATGTGGAGATCGTGACGGAGATCGTGCAGGAGCGGCCCGATGAGCTCATTGCCTGGCGCTCCGTGGCCGGGTCCGACATCGAAACGGAAGGTCGCGTTACCTTTAAGGATGCTCCGGCCGGCCGAGGCACCGTCGTCTCCGCGACCATCGCCTATGTCCCGCCGTCGGGAGAGATCGGCAGGCTCGCCGCAAAGATTTTCCAGCGCGAGCCCAGCATCCAGGCCCGCCGCGAACTGAAACGCTTCAAGATGCTGATGGAAACCGGCGAGATCGCGACCGCCGGCATTCCCCACTCCAACTGAGGAGTCGCAACAATGCGTGCGCTCACCTGGCATGGGTCCCAGGACGTCCGGGTCGAGACTGTCCCCGATCCTGAGATTTTCAACCCCCACGACGCGATCATCAAGATCACTTCGACCGCCATCTGCGGCTCCGATCTGCATCTCTATGACGGCGTGATCCCTGCGGTGTTGCCGGGAGACATCCTCGGCCACGAGTTCATGGGCGAGGTGGTGGAAACCGGTTCGCAGAGCCCCCTCAAGAACGGTCAACGCGTGGTGGTCCCGTTCGTGATTGCGTGCGGACACTGCTATTTCTGCGAGAAGCAGCAGTACTCCGCTTGCGACAACTCCAATCCGTCCGAAAAGCAGGACATGACGGAGTTCCTGTTCGGCCACGGCGTCGCCGGGCTGTTCGGCTATTCGCAGTTGACCGGAGGCTACCCCGGCGGCCAGGCGCAATATGTCCGGGTCCCCTTCTCCAACGTCGGTCCGGTCGAGGTTCCGGACGGCATCGAGGATGAAAAGGTCCTGTTCCTCTCCGATATCCTGCCGACCGGCTGGATGGCGGCGGAAAACGCGGAGATCGAAGAGGGCGACACCATCGCCGTTTGGGGATGCGGACCGGTCGGCCTGTTCGCGATCCAATGCGCCCTCAAAATGGGCGCCGACCGGGTGATCGGCATCGACAACTTGCCAAACCGGCTCAGACTGGCCCGCGAACTGGGCGCGGAGGTCGTTGACTACAGCCAGACGAACGTAGCCGAAGCTCTGATGGAGATGACCGGGGGTATCGGCCCGGACGCCGTCATCGATGCGGTCGGCATGGAGGCGCACGGCTTTGCGCCCGACAGCGTGCTCGACACCGTCAAGCAGAAGGTCGGCTTCGGCGCCGACCGCGCCCATGCCCTGCGCCAGGCGATCTATGCCTGCAGAAAAGGAGGCCGCGTTTCCATGCCGGGCGTTTACGGCGGCTTTGCCGACAAATTTCCCCTCGGCGCCCTGATGGAAAAGGGCCTGACCGTCAGGACCGGTCAAACCCACGTCCAGCGCTACAGCGATAAGCTGCTGCAGATGATCGTGGACGGCGAGTTGGACACGACGTTCCTGATCAGCCACCGGTTGCCCCTCGAAAAGGCGGCGACCGGCTACAAGAACTTCAAGGAAAACGCGAACGAATGGACCAAGGTCGTTTTGAACCCTTGGGCAGAGGAGGCACAATGAACGCAAATCCGTTTGCGGTCGTCACGGGCGCTTCCACCGGGATTGGCTTCGAACTTGCGAAATGCTGCGCGCATGACGGCTATGATCTTCTGATCTGCGCCGACGAACCCGAGATCGAGCAGGCGGCCGAGGCGCTGCGGGATGAGACCGTGGCGGTCGAAACCCTCATGGCGGATCTCGGGACGCGGGAAGGGACAGCCGCGCTGTGCGAGGCGATCGCCGATCGCCCCGTCGATGCGCTCCTTGCCAATGCCGGACGCGGATTGGGCGATGCTTTCCTCGATGAGGACCTGGACAAGGCCGTGGATGTGATCGACCTCAACGTGGTCAGCACGATCGCGCTGATCCACGATGTCGGGCGGCAGATGCGTGCGCGCGGGTCCGGCAAGATCCTGATCACGGGCTCGGTTGCCGGCTTCATGCCGGGGAGCTTCCAGGCTGTCTACAACGGGACCAAGGCTTTCCTCGACAGCTTCAGCTGGGCGCTGCGCAACGAGTTGAAAGAGCGTGGTGTCACCGTCACGTGCCTGATGCCGGGCCCGACCGAGACGGAATTCTTCAATCGGGCCGGAATGCAAGATACCAAGATCGGATCCAGTGATGACAAGGACGATCCCGCGAAGGTGGCCAGGCAAGGCTACGAGGCCATGGAAGAAGGCGTCAGCGGCGTGACAGTCGGCTTCATGAACAAGGTGCAGACCACGTTCGCCGGGATCATCCCCGATAGCGTCCTTGCGGAAATGCACCGGCGCATGGCGGAGCCGCAATAAGAGTTGTCGGTCCAATCGGCGGGAAAACTGAGGTAACCTGCTGTAGCAGGCCGCATCAGACCGGCTGTTGCGGGAAACGCGATGGCTCTGACCAAGCGGACGGGCGACGATGAGATCACGGTCTCCTGACGAGTACCTTTCCGTGGACGAGCGGTCGGCTGTCGCAGCCCTCAGCAACCTCGCGGAGCCATTGCCGCCGCTTGATGCGCCCGACTTCGCCTTTTTCGCAGATCGACTGGCGGATGCCAAAGTTGTGCTCCTTGGCGAAGCGAGCCACGGAACCTCCGAGTTCTACCGGGCACGGGCGGCCATCACCAAGCGGCTGATCGAACGGCACGGATTTTGGATCGTCGCGGTCGAGGCGGACTGGCCGGATGCCGCCGCGATCGATCGCTACGTGCGCTGGAAGCCGCATCGTCCGGACGAAGAGGCACCGTTCCAACGATTTCCGGTCTGGATGTGGCGCAATGTCGAGGTCGACCAGTTCATCCGCTGGCTCAGGGACAGAAACGAGGCTGCACCCCGCGCGCCGGCCGGCTTCTTCGGGCTCGACCTTTACAGCCTCGACACGTCGATCCGCGCGGTCATCGATTATCTGGACGCAGTCGATCCCGCGACGGCGAATGTGGCCCGCGAGCGCTATGCATGCCTGCGGCCCTGGGCGGGAGCCCATGTCGACTATGGCCGCGCCGCGCTGGAACGCGGTTTTGCGCCCTGCGAGGAGGCGGTCGTGGGCATGCTGCAATCGCTGCTCGCCAAACGCCTCGACTATTGTGCGCAGGACGGCGAGGCCTTCTTCGACGCCGCGCAGAATGCACGTCTGGTGCGCGACGCAGAGGTCTACTATCGCGCCATGTATTACGGTTCGGCGCAATCGTGGAATTTGCGGGACCGGCACATGTTCGAGACGCTCGAAGCGCTCGTGGGCGAGGAACAGCTTGGCGGGAAAGCCATCGTCTGGGCCCACAACTCCCACATCGGCGACGCCCGCGAGACCGGCATGTCGGAGCGCGGCGAATATAATCTCGGCCAACTCTGTCGCGAACGCTGGGGCGATGCGGCCCTACTCGTCGGCTTCGGGACCGATCGCGGTGCGGTCGCCGCCGCCACCGACTGGGGCGACGATATGGAGATCAAGCAGGTTCGGCCTGCCCTGCCCTCCTCCTACGAGGCTATTGCGCAGGCAACCGGCATCCCGAGCTTTCTCGCGGACTTCCGCCATGCGGATGCGGACCGACGCGCGCCCTTGTCGGAGCGGAGGCTCGAACGCTTTATCGGCGTCATCTACCGCCCGGAAACCGAGCGTTGGAGCCACTATGTGGAGTCGGCGCTAGCCCGCCAGTTCGACTTCTACCTGTGGTTCGACAAGACCAGCGCGATCTCCCCTCTTGCGACCCATAGCGACAGGGGCGAACCGGACACCTATCCGTTCGGGCTTTGAAGGAACTGTAAGGCGCCTCTGCCCATTTGGTCCTCCAGGCGATCGGAACATTCACGATCTTCGACAGTTCGGGAGCATCCCAATTGCCGGAAAGGAGGAATGAGAATGCGTATTTCCGAAATCATGACACGCGGCACGGCGGTCGCCGACCCCAACGACACTGCACGGGCGATTTCCCAGCGAATGGTCGCCGAGGATCTCGGCTATCTGCCTGTTGGCGAACAGGACCGCCTCGTTGGCAGCATCACGGACCGAGACATCATGGCTCGCGTTGTGGCCGAAGGCCGTGGAGCGGACTGCAGCGTCGGCGATGTCATGACAAAGGACGTCAAATACTGCTTCGAGGAAGATGACGTCGATCAGGTCATGAGAAACATGGCCAACACCAAGGTGCGGCGCATGCCCGTGGTCAACAGCGACAAACGGCTGGTGGGCATCGTCTCACTCGCGGATGGCGCCAGCGAGGGCGACCCGTCTGCCGCTGGCGACAGCCTAGGCAAGCTGCGAGACCAGGAGAGCTCGTACGCTGACTGATGTTTCGACATAGACACCTGAAACAAAGGCGGTCGCCACGAGGCGGCCGCCCGATTCACTTCGCCCGCGACATCGCTTCAACGCTCGCCAGGATAGGGATTGGCCTTGAGCAGACGCGCCAGATGGGCGGTGTTGCGGGCCAGCATATCGGTGGCACGACCGACGACCTGCGGAGTCTCGTCGAGATCCTTGTAGTCGGTGCCGTGCATCGCCTCTCCGACCCAATAGCTCACGGCGTTGGCCGGAATGGTGAAGCCGACATCACTCAAAGCCTGATAGAGTTCCGCCGAAACGTGATGCGCCCCGTCCTCGTTGCCCACCACGACGACCGCCGCAACACGTCCATAGGACGCCATTCGCCCCTGGTCGTCGGTCTCCCCCAAAAACGCATCCATCCGCTCCAGCACACGTTTGCAGACGCTTGAGGGCTGGCCCATCCAGATCGGCGTCCCGAGAAGCAAGATATCGCTCGCCAAGACCTTCTCGCGAATTGCCGGCCAATCGTCCCCCGGCCCCTCATCAGAGGTAACGCCCGGCTTGATGTCGTAGCCGGTCATCCGCAGCAGCTCGGCTTCGACATCGAAAGCGGCAAGCGCCCCAAGCACCTGCCTCAACAGCCGCTCGGTAGACGAGGGCTCGTCTGTGGTCTTGAGCGTACAATTCAATGCAAGCGCGTTGAGCATGTCGGTGTCCACCGTTCGGGTCAGGTTTCGCCCTCAATCAAAGCCAGCGAGAACGCCGCTGCGGGATGGTGAGGTCGTCACAGTCCGAACCCGCAGTGCCCCTGAATGTTCCACCCATTTGCGGAGCGGATTGAGCTGGACAAAGCTCGGCGCTATTGCCGCCACTTTTGCCGTCTGTTCAGGAACAATTTCGCAACCAAACGTGTTTCGGTCCTCACAAAAAAGGAGGGCCGCCAGAAATGGAGAACGCTCAATTCTCATTTCATTGGGTCGACTATGCGATTGTGGTGATCTACTTCGCCGCCATTATCGCCCACGGCGTCTATGTGTCTCGCCGCGTGAAATCCGGCGCCGATGGATACTTTTTGGCCGGACGCGCACTGCCTTGGTACTTGATCGGCTTTTCTCTTTACGCGTCCAACATGTCGGGTTCCAGCTTCGTTGGCCTTATGGGCGGCGCCTATGAAAACGGCATCGCGATCTTCAACTATGAATGGACGGCCGCGCTGGTTCTGGTCTTCTTCGCCATCTTCATTCTGCCCTCCTATCTGCGCGCGAAAGTCTCCACCGTCCCGGAATATCTCGAGCATCGCTACGGGGTTCGTTCGCGCCGCGCGTTTTCCGCCTTTACGCTCATCGCGATCATGTTCATCGACACCGCCGGCGCCCTCTATGCCGGCGGACTGGTGATCTCCAACGCAATCGAGCCTCTCAGCCTCTGGCAGGCCAGCGCGGCTTTGGCGCTGGTCGCCGGCCTCTATACGATCTTGGGTGGGCTGTCCGCAGTGGTGGTCACCGACACCGTCCAGGCAATCGTGCTGATGGCGGGCTCTGCCCTGATCTTCGGCTTCGGACTTGCGGAAGTCGGCGGCTGGACCGCGCTGATGGAAAGCCTCTCTCCGGAGAAGAGGCAGCTCATCTTGCCCGCGGACAACGATTTCCTGCCCTGGACGGGGCTTTGGGGCGTGATCTTGCTCGGCTTTTACTACTGGACACTCAACCAGTTCGTCGTGCAGCGGACACTCGGGGCCAGGGATCTGCGCGAAGGACGGCGCGGCTCGGTGTTTGCCGGCTTTTTGAAGCTGCCAAACCTGTTCTTGATGGTGAGCCCGGGTCTGATCGCCTTTGCGCTCTATCCCGACCTCTCCACACCGGACCTTGCCTTTCCCAAGCTCGCCTTTGAGCTGATGCCGGTCGGCGTGCAAGGCCTGATCCTCGCCGCCCTGATCGCCGCCATCATGTCGAGCCTGGACTCCGCGCTGAACTCCGCCGGGACCTTGTTCACGCTCGACTTCGTCAAGCCGTTGCGTCCGAACCTCTCGGAAAAGGCACTGGTTGCCATCGGCAAGGTCGTCACCGGCGTGGCGATGGTGGTTGGAGCGATCTACGCGCCTCTGATTGCCGGATTCGAGAGCCTGTTCAGCTACTTCCAGTCCTCGCTCTCCTATGTCGTACCGGCGATCGTGGTGGTCTATCTGGCGGGCCTGTTCTGGCGCGGCGGCAACGACCGCGGCGCGTTCTGGACAATCTTTGCCGGCATCATCGTCGGCATTCCGATGTTCCTCTCCAAGGAGGTTTTCGATTGGTGGACCGCCGCCGGCCTCCCCGACATCCACTACACGGTGATGTCGTCTTTCATCATGATCGCAGCGATCCTGCTGCACGTCGGGCTCAGCCTGACGGCGCCCCGCCCCGGCGACCAGACCGTCGACCAAGTGGTCTGGAACCGCGATGACTTCGCCGCCGATTTTGCCCAGGTCCGCCGCCCCATCCTTGGTGACTACAAGGTGCTTGCCGGCGTGCTTCTGGTCCTGTGCGCCGTGCCGATCGCCCTGTTCTGGTGAGTGCCGGGCCTCGTATGCGACGAAAGCCGTGAACGTCCAAGCAGGCGCGGGAACAAAGCAGCGCTTTGCGGGTTCGGCCCAATCAGGGATGGATCTGGCGCAATCGAGCCAAATTCGTGCGCCGAGTCGCTCCGCTTCATTCCGTCCCGGATCAGGAGGCGACGATGTCGGATCGGGCCAACACCACGGATAGGTTGCGCAAGGACATCGACGCCGGTGCGACTGGCGACAAAGTCCCCTATGAGGATCCGTGCGCAGCGCCATTGGGTACCGATGACGAGGCCTCGGGGAGTCCTCCCTCGCCTGAGCGAGTTTCGCAGGTGCGCCAGATGGAATCCGCCCCGCAGAGCCCTCAAGCCCCTGCGGTCACAGAGGAACGCAGCCGAGGCGATCTCGCATCCTCCGCTCCAAGCGGCATCGGGCCGATCCTGCTTTTCCTGCTCACGGTTGCGGCAGTGGTTCTGATCGTCGCCCTGGTCGTCCAAATCGAAGCGATCTGACCGACGATATTGGCCGGTTTTCGCGACAAGCGCTCGGGAACAAAGCAGCCGGGCCCGTTGTTTGGCAGCGCAGATCGTCAACGAACGGAGGCACGCTCATGCCCGCGAAATCCAAATCCCAGCAGAAGGCGGCGGGTGCCGCATTGGCCGCAAAGCGCGGCGAGGAAAAGGTCGGCAACCTGAACGGTGCCGCGAAGTCCATGTACGACTCCATGAGCGAGAGCGAGTTGGAGGACATGGCCTCGACCGAGCGTCAGGGAAAGCCCGCCCACAACGCCAAATCGTAGGTCGATGCGAATGGCCGGAACAATGTCGAGCCCAGGTGGTTTCGGCCGAAACAGAGCTACCGATGGAGACCAGCCATGCTCGACAACAAGCCCGCCCAGAGCCAGGATCGCCAGCCCGGGCTGGAAGGCGACATGCGTCCGGAGCCGGAAACCGCACCGCGCCATCCGGGCTCCGAACGCTTGGAAGGGAAGGTCGCGATCATCACGGGCGGTGATAGCGGCATCGGCCGCGCTGTCGCGCATGCCTTCGCGCGCGAAGGTGCGCATGTCGCGATCGCTTATCTCGATGAGCACGACGACGCCGAGGCAACCCTCGAAGCCATTTATTCAGAAGGCCGCAACGGTTTCGCGATTGCCGGCGATCTGGGCGACGTCCAGCATTGCCACGAGGTGGTCAACCAGACACTTTCGGAATTCGATCGGATCGATATCCTGATCAACAATGCCGCCGAGCAGCATGAGGTCGCTGATCTCGTCGAGCTGTCGCCAGAACAATTGGAGCGCACTTTCCGGACGAACGTGTTCTCTTATTTCTACATGACGAAAGCGGTTCTGCCGCACCTGAAATCGGGAAGTGCGATCGTCAACACCACGTCGGTTACGGCCTACCAAGGCCATCCGACCCTGTTGGACTATTCCGCAACGAAGGGCGCCATCGCCTCCTTCACGCGCACCATGTCGATGCAACTCGTCGAACGAGGCATACGGGTAAACGGCGTTGCGCCTGGGCCAATCTGGACGCCCCTCATTCCCGCTTCATTCGACGCCAAGCACACCGCAAAGCATGGCGAGGGCACGCCGATGGCACGTGTCGGCCAACCCAACGAGGTTGCCCCCAGCTACGTATTCCTAGCGTCCGACGATGGCTCCTATATGTCCGGGCAGATCCTTCACCCCAACGGGGGAACGCTCGTCGGCTCCTAAACGCGCAACGGCCTGCATCCCCGCAAAACAAATCGATAGAGGCTGATCGCTCGGTCGCCTCACTGAATGAACTGTTCCGAGAGGAACTTATTCAATTTTAACATATGCAATAGCGCTCCGCTTGGGCCTCGAGAAAAATCTCGATCACATTTTCCGTAACTCCGCGCCCAAATGGACGACTCCATGGTTGATTGCCCGCATTGTGGCTCCAGCCAGGTTCTGCTTGTCGGCGAAAGTGATCATGATGCCGTTGTCGAATGCAGTACCTGCCATCTGATCCTCGGAACGCTCGGCGAACTGCTTTCGCGCATTGCCGAAAAGGGGGAAAGCGACCTGGACCCGCCGTCCTAGAGGCTGTCATGAACTTCGAATAGGGCTGCGCCGATACCGATTTCTCCACTTCGGCAGAAGTCGATCGATGATCGTATCGGGAGCATGGTCGAGGCCGGCGAGGAACCGAAGCGGCGAAAGGCTCTGCCTCGGACTGCGGCTCGGGAGACCTTTCATTGCCGATGGAGAAAGGTGCCATCGAACTCGCCCGCTTCTGCGAGCCCGTCCCAGTCTTTGATGGTGAGAATGCCGTTTTGCAGAACGATCAGGTCGTTTCCGCGCAAAGCCTGCAGCGAGCGGTTCACATGTACGATGGACAGGCCGCACGCATCGCCGATGTCGCTCTGCGTGATCGGCCAGCGGATCGTAGATCCTTCCACGAGACCCACTGTCTCGAGCCGGCAATAGAGCTCGCACATAATGTGGGCGATGCGCTGATACGCCGAGCGCCGGCCAACATTGACCACCCATTCGCGGAATGTTGCCGCTTCCACGAGCGACTCTCGCCATACGGCGAGCGCAAGCCGGCCGGAGTTTTCAGTGAGCGCCACCAGGGCGGTGTGGGGAATAACGGCCACGGTACAGGCTGACATGCTGGCGATGGAATGGTCCATGACATCGAGCAGAAAGCTTTGAACGTCGAAGATATCGCCGGGCACCACGAAACCGGTAATCTGCCGCTTTCCTTCCGTCGTCATGGAGTAACGACACGCAATACCGCTCATAAGAAGGCCGCATTCGCCAACGCGATCTCCTTCGCGAGCAATATCAATGTGAGCTTCATAGTCGATCGTTCGTGAATAAATAGATTTTAGAGCAAATTGATCGCCATCAGACAATGCCTGGAGGGCGTCCAATTTGCGTAACATTGGATTAATATCTTCATTCATGTAAATGTCTCCTTATCAATATTTGAGAATAATCATAAGCGATCCCCATCGATGAAGATGACAATGCTCATGCAGAGGCTACCGGCTTCGTCCTGAACATCCATTCGCCAGTTGCCGCCTTCGGCGAGCGCTCCACTCAGATCTGAAAGCATTTCTGAGGCTGCAGCAATTGCTTCATTGCGGGCCACCATCAGAGAAGGCAGCTCGACTCCTTCGGTATCCGTGAAGGATCCGCCATTTTCCGTATGAAAGAAATATCGCGACACATTTCCCATCCGCTTTGCGACACTACCGTTCCCGGATCCCGGATCGATTTATTTATCCGGGATAATTCCGATCAATATTGTCGAATTAAAGATTATATTGCAGACTTTTATCGATATTTTCCTCCTAAAATACCGAATATCCAATCGGGATATTCGGTAAATTTAAAAAGTGAACTTTACTTGCTTCCGACTTTTTGGCGAGAATTTTGCGATAAATCAACGCCTTACGTGGGAACGATTGCGCAGGAAACCCATCAAGCTCGTGGCCTCGATGTCGAGATCGTGGAGTCTCGAACCCCTCCCCTCCGCCACGTTTGGGCGTTGCATCAGTTCAATCTGGTACCGAGTGATCGGAATTTCCGGGATCACGCCTCCCATCCTGGCGAGCGCCTGCCAGAGCGAGAACGGAACCGGTATCGTATGGACGGAAACGCCTTCGGCCTCAGCGATCGTTTCGACAAGCTGCCGGTAGGTCATGACCTCCGGGCCCGCGACCTCCAACGGCACCTCTGCCGCAACGCGCAGGTCCAAGAGACGCGCGACGCTCTCGGCGGTATCGCCGACCCAGACCGGCTGAAGGGCCGTCGAGCCGGACCCGAACAGTGGAAACACGGGAAACTTGCGAACCAGCCCGGCCACTGTGGTCGTCAGGGAATCGTCACTCCCGAACATCACGGCCGATCGCAGAACGACGGCATCGGGATGCGCGGAGCGAACCGCCTCATCACCTCGGCCGCGGGCCAAGATATAGGCTGAGCGCGAGTCCGGATCTGCCCCGATTCCGGAGATGTGAACCAGACGCGCAACGCCCAGCCGCCACGCGCACTGGGCGACGTTCGCCGCCCCTTTCACATGGACAGCATCGAACGTGTAGGCGCCTTTCTCCACATAGAGGCTGACCGCATTGACCGCCGCCCGCGCACCTTTCAGGGCGGCCTCCACGCTCGCAACATCGAGCACGTCGCCTACGAGCGGTGTGATCCGGTCGTCCGTGCCGAGTACGGTCCGGATCTGATCGGGGTGACGTGACACGGCGCGGATATGCCACCCGCGCTCAAGTGCTCGCGAAACGATCCGCCGGCCGAGAAATCCGGTGGCCCCGAAGATCGTCGCCACGGGCTCATCGGCCGGAGATCCGGGCATGGAAGCCTCCGGCGCGGGCGCAGCGCCTACCCGTCCCGAGGCCCTCGAGCGAGGGTCCGGCGCGCCGCCCCCAAGGAAGGGCCCGTTTCTTCGCTGCCCTGGTCAGCCAGTCCCGGGGCTTCGCCGTAATTCTGAAACGCCTGGGTTGGCTCCGCTCCCCGCTCCAGCGCGTCTTCCGGGGGCATGGTCGCCGTGTCCTGCGCCTCCTCGATCGCGGCAAGTTCGCGCGCCTTCTCCCAATGGACCTCGGCGCGTCCCTCGGGCCGGCCTTCGTCGAGCCACAGATGATAGGCCTTCTCTCGAATGTTCTGATCGGTGTCGGCCATGGTGTTCGCCTTTCCCAACAAGGGCGCTGATGTGGTTCCGACCGGCGTCACGACTTTTGTCGGCTCGCGTCTGGCGGTCCGCCCCCCAACCAATTCGCGGAGACGTTTGTTCCACCCGCCTTGCCACCGATTTGCGCTTGGTGACTTTTCTTCCCAGCGCGGCACCTCTTGATCGCGTGAAAGCGCCTCTTGGGTCCGGCTCGACTTGAAGGCCCATCAAGGACGATAGCCCCACCGAATGGAACAATTTCAACGAATAGTCGTTCGGCCCAATGGGAACCGCTGGAGCGGGTGAGGCGGATGAAAGCCGCTTTCTGCAAACACTCTGCAATAGGCTACTGACTCCGTTCGTTTTTCTCGGCCTCCTGCCGAAACCGACGTGATCTGGCGAGTTCCTTCACTGCAGCGATGCAGAGCGGAATGAGGGCATGCCGCAGATCTTCTCACCCAAGGCCGACGGCCTCGCGCGCCTGACGATCTGGGGTGTCGCGATCGCCGTCGTGGTGGCCTTGGGAGTAACGTTCCTGCTGATGCGCTCACCCTACGCGACGGCCGTTGGCCTGGTGCGCGACCAACCCGTTCCCTTCAGCCACAAGCATCATGTCGGCGGCCTCGGTCTCGACTGCCGCTATTGCCACGCCTCGGTGGAAACCTCCGCGTTCGCGGGCGTTCCGGAAACCGAAGTCTGCATGACCTGCCATTCTCAGCTCTGGACCGATGCCGACGTGCTTGAGCCGGTGCGCGAGAGCTGGGCTACCGGCGCCCCGATCCGATGGCAGCGGGTCAATTCGCTGCCGGACTACGCCTACTTCGACCACTCCGTGCACGTGGCCAAGGGCGTGCCTTGCGAAGCCTGCCACGGCCGGGTCGACCAGATGCCGCTCACCCGCAAGGCCGAGCCGCTGACCATGAGCTTCTGCGTCGACTGCCACCGCGACCCGGCGAAACGACTGCGTCCCAAGTCCGCCGTGTTTGCCATGGGCTGGAGCACGAAGAAGTCGCGCGCTGAGCTTGGCCACTACCTGATGAAGGCAAACGGCATCCAGACCGAAACCCTCACAGACTGTTCGACGTGCCACCGATGAGCGCAGACAAGCACACCCTCGTCGACCGTCTTTCCCGCGCGCGCCAGAGCGGCGCAAAGGGACCCTCGCGGCGCACCGCGCTGAAGCTGATGGGCGCGACGGCGGCCTTTTCCAGCCTCGCCGGTTGCGTTCCGCCGCGCGAGGAGATCGTGCCCTATGTCGACATGCCGGAAGGAATGGTGCCGGGAACGCCGTTGTTCTACGCGAGCGTCTCGCCCACGACCGGATGCGGGGTGCTGGTGGAAAGCCACGACGGCAGGCCCACCAAGATCGAGGGCAATCCCGATCACCCGATGAGCCTGGGGGCGACCGACGCGGCCTCCCAGGCCGATGTCCTCGACCTTTACGATCCGCTTCGAACCGAGGCGGTCCATCGGGACGGCGACCTCACCTCCTGGGGCGATTTCGTTGCCTCGTTTCGCACCCGCGTGCGCGCCCATCGTGAGCAATCGGGCCAAGGCCTCGCGATCCTCACGGGCGCGGTGCGCTCGCTCACGCTCGCCGGCCAGCTCGACAGCCTGAGCGAAACCATGCCCGAAGCGGCGATCTATCGCCACGAGCCGATATCCGACGCCGCCACCCGGGCCGGGGCTGCCCGGAGCTTCGGAGAGCCGGCCCTTCCCTTCCCGCATCTCGATCGCGCCGAGATCGTCCTGTTCCTGGATGCCAACCTGTTTGCCGAGCCCACCACAGGGGTTCGGCACGCACGGGATTTCGCGGCGCGACGGCGGGCACGAGGCGGAGCCGGCGACTTCAACCGCGCCTACGCGGTGGAGAGCGAAACGACGACCACTGGTGCCTCCTGCGACCATCGGCTGGCGCTCCCGCCTAGCGGGATCGACCGCTTCGCCCACGCGCTTGCCGCCCGCTTCGGCATCGGACCAGAGGCGGGCATGGACTCCGACCCCGCCGACCGCTTTCTCGACCAGGTGGCCGCCGATCTCGATGGCCATCGCGGGCGCGGCGCGGTGGTCGCTGGCCGCGGCCTGCCGGCGGAGATCCATGACGTTGTCAACCGGATTAACGTCGCCCTCGGCAATGCGGGCACGACGATCTCGTACCTGCCACCGGTGGATCCTGGCCTCGATACCCTTCCGGGGCTCGCTCAGCTTCAGGACGACGCCTTCGCAGGGCGGATCGACAGCCTCGTCATTCTCGACTGCGACCCGATCTACAGTGCTCCCGATCCCGAACGTATGCGCGCGGCCCTGGAGGCGGTCGATGTCACCGTCCATCATGGCCTCTACCTGGATGCGACAGCAAAGGCCTGCGACTGGCAGATCGCGGCCCGGCACTTTCTGGAGGATTGGAGCGACGTCCAAGCTGCCGACGGCACCGTTGCCATCTGCCAACCGCTGACGCGGCCCCTCAAGGGCGGCCGCTCGGTGCACGAACTCGTCGCCCTGATGGCCGGCGACGCGGTCACCGCACCGCACGATCTGGTTCGGCGCACCTGGCAAAACCGCTTCGAGCAGGAAGGTGCCGACGGCGGGTCGTTCCAGGAGCGGTGGCGAAAGGTCCTGCACGATGGCCTGGTGCCGGGCACCGGCTTCACTCCGATCGCGCCCGAACTGGCGCCGGCCCCGCCGGCTTCGTCCGACGCGTCCATGCCACCTAAGACGGATGGGCTGGAGATCGCGCTGTCGCCAGACCCGTTCCTCTGGGACGGGCGCCGCGCCGCCAACGCCTGGCTGCAAGAGCTGCCGCGCCCGGTCACCCGACTGGTCTGGCAGAACGCCATGTTCCTATCCCCCCACGATGGCGCTGCGCTCGATGTTTCCGACGGCGACATGGTTCGGGTGAAGACCAATGGCGCGACGATCGAGCTTCCGGCGACGGTTCAGCCGGGACAAGCGGTCGGCGCGGCAAGCCTCCATCTCGGCTTCGGCCGCGAGATCGCCGGGCAGGTGCAGAATGCGCAGGGCGTTTCGGCCTTTTCCCTGCGGCCCGACACCGACACGTGGCGCCTGACCGGAGCTAAGATCAGCAAGACCGGCGACCATCGTCCGCTGCTGCGCACACAGCACGACTTCGACACGCCGGATGCCCGCACCTCGGAGATCGTCTCGCTGGCGGACTATCGCGCACTTGGCCCGAAGGAGCGGGAGGAGCCGCCGGAAAGCCTCTATCCCGAGCGCCTCGATGACGAGGGCTACGCCTGGGCGATGGTGATCGACCAAAGCGCTTGTATCGGCTGCGGCGCCTGCGTTGCGGCCTGCCAGGCGGAAAACAACGTGCCAGTGGTCGGCCCCGAGGAGATCGCCCGCAACCGCGACATGCACTGGCTCCGAGTCGACGTTCACCAGACGCCGGACGAAACGCCCGAGACGCGCTTTCAGCCGGTGCCATGCATGCAGTGCGAAAAGGCGCCGTGCGAGCCTGTCTGTCCGGTCGAAGCCTCGGTACACGATCACGAGGGGCTGAACGACCAAGTCTACAATCGCTGCATCGGTACGCGCTTTTGCCAGTCGAACTGCCCCTACAAGGTGCGGCGCTTCAACTTCTTCGACTATGCCGGCGACCCGATCCAGGAGGCCGAGCAGACGCCCACGGAGCCCTCGCTCCTGCAAGCGTTGAAGAATCCCGACGTGACGGTGCGCGGCCGCGGCGTCATGGAGAAATGCACCTACTGCGTCCAGCGAATCTCCGCCGCCCGGCGCGACGCGAAAGTCGACGGCCGCGCCCTCGCCGACGGCGAGATCAAGACTGCCTGCCAGGCCGTCTGCCCGACCCAGGCGATCACCTTCGGCGACAAGAACGACCCCGGCTCCGCCGTCAGCCAGTTGCGGGAAGAGCCGCACGAATATGCCCTGTTCGGCCATCTCGGGACCCGGCCGCGCACGACCTATCTCAAGCGGGTCGTGAACGCCGCCCCGGATCTCGCCTCCGACGGACACGACGGGTCGGAGGAATCCGGATGACGACGGCGGCCGACAGCTCGCTGCATGCCGCAGAGCCGGGATCGGCGCCGGTGGTCGCCGACCGCGGCCTGTCGCGCGACGTCAGCGATGTCGTCCTGGAACGGCCCACGAGCCGGGCCTGGTTGATCTGGGCGCTCGCCTCGCTGGCGCTCACGATGGTGTTCGCCTACGCGATCCTGCACCTCTTTATCGCGGGCGTGGGGATCTGGGGCGTCAACACCAGCGTCGTCTGGGGCCTGGCGCTCACCAACTATGTCTGGTGGATCGGCATCGGCAACGCCGGCACGCTGATCTCCTCGATGCTCTATCTCACCCGGCAGGATTGGCGCTCGTCGATCAATCGCTTTGCTGAAGCCATGACGCTGTTTGCCGCCTTGATCGCCGGCCTGTTTCCGATCCTGCATCTCGGGCGGCCGTGGCTGTTTGCCTGGCTGGTGCCCTACCCGACCACCATGGGCCTGCCGCCCAATTTCAACAGCCCCCTGGTCTGGGACTTCTTCGCGATCGCGGTCTACCTGATCGTGTCGCTGACCTTCTGGTATATCGGGGCGGTGCCCGACTTCGCGACCCTGCGCGACCGGGCACGGCTGCGCCGCCAGCAGGTGTTCTACGGAATACTCGCGCTCGGCTGGCGTGGGTCCGCAGGCCACTGGCGCCGCTACGAGCGCGCCTACATCCTGATCGCCGCCCTTGCGACGCCGCTGGTCGTCTCTGTGCACAGCGTGGTCGGACTCGACTTCGCGGCCAGTGTCGCGCCGGGCTGGAACGAGCCGATCTACCCGCCCTACTTCGTCGTCGGCGCGATGTATTCCGGCTTCGCGATGGTCGTCGTGCTCGCCGCGATCATCCGCTCCGCCTTCAACCTCCACGCCTACATCACCGAGCGCCACTTCGACCTCATGGGCAAGATGATGCTCTTCGGCGCGCTGGTGCTCGGCTACTCCTACGCGATGGAGTCCTTCATCGGCTGGTATTCGGCCGAGGACATGCACCTGTCGATCGTCGTCTACAAGGCGACCGGCGACTACTGGTGGGTGTTCTGGTCGCTGATCGCCTGCAACGTCGTCATCCCGCAGGCGCTGTGGTTTCCGGCCGCACGGCGCCGGATCCTGCCGCTGGTGGTGATCGCGATCCTGATCAACATCGGCATGTGGCTGGAGCGCTACGGCATCATCGTCTTCACGCTCTCCCATGGGCACATGCCGTCGGGCCGGGCCGACTACATGCCCACCGTCTGGGATTGGGCGCTGACGATCGGCTCGCTCGGCTTCTTCCTGCTTCTCTTCCTGGTGCTGGTCCGCCTGGTTCCGATCGTCTCCATGCATGAAATGCGCAAGCTTTTGCGCGGGAGGGTGCAATGACCGAGCCCCGGCCGCGCTATCTGCTGAACTTTGCCGACGAAACCGCGCTGAAATCCGCGCTCGACCGCCTACCGTCCGACAAGCTCGAAATCGTCGACGCTTTTCTGCCGTTCGGCGACGAGGAGATCGCCGAACGCATCGGCGCCGGCCGGAACCGGCTGAACCTTGTGACGCTCGTGGGCGGGCTCTGCGGCGCGGGTTTCATTTTCGCGCTGCAGGCCTATTCGTTCTTGGTCGCCTATCCGTTCGACAGCGGCGGGCGGCCGAGCCTTTCCTGGCCGGCCTTTCTCATCCCGACCTTCGAGATCGGCGTGCTCGCCGCGGTGCTCGCCGCTGCCATCGCCATGTTCCGCGCGAACGGGCTGCCGCGCTATCACCACCCGCTGTTCGAGGTGCCTCGGTTCGAGCGCACCACCCAGGATGAGTTGGCGCTCCTGGTGCGTTCCCTCGATGGCTCCTACCCCGGCGGCCGCGATGCGCTTTTGAGCTTCGGGGCAACCAGCGTCAGCGAGGTGTGGGAATGAGCCGGGGTCCACCCCTTATGCTGGTACTCACCTGCGCCCTCGCTGGGATTCTCGTCGGTTGCGACGACATGTCGGACCAGCCGAAATACGAGACCTACGAGGACGCGCCCGGCTTCCCTCAGGCCCAGGCCGCCCGCCAGCCGCCGGCCGGAACCGTCGCCCGTGGCGCACTGGAGCGCGAGCGCGCGAAACGGCATCCGCCCGAAGTCACCCAAGCCCTGCTGTCGCGCGGGCAGGAGCGCTACGAGATCTTTTGCGCCCCCTGTCACGGACTGGCTGGCGATGCCGATGGTATGATCGTTCAGCGCGGTTTTCCTGCTCCGCCGAGCTACCACACGGCGCGACTGCGCAGCGTCTCCGACCGGCACATCTTCAACGTCATTTCCGATGGCTATGGCGTGATGTTCCCCTATGGCAACCGCATTGCGGTGCGCGACCGTTGGTCGATCGTCGCCTATGTCCGCGCCCTTCAGCGCGCCAGGCAAATGTCGGCCACCGCGACCGTTGTTCCTGAAGCGAAGGAGCCCGGCGGATGACCACCCGGCTTGCCTTCGAGCGCTCCGTTCGCCCTGCCTGCGCCACGCTGGCCGCAATTGCCGGAGCCGGCGCCGTCGTCGCGGCCTATCTGATGGCCCCGCAGGCTGCCATGGCGACCACTCTCGCCGGTTTTCTGTTCCTTCTCGGCCTGCCGCTCGGCGCCATGCTGGTACTCTACACCCATGCCCTCACGGGTGGGCGCTGGGGCGAGCTGGCATACGGTCCGCTGGTCGCCCTCGTCGCGACTTTGCCGCTGGTCATGGTCCTGTTCCTGCCGCTCGCGGCCTCGCTGCCGCTTCTTTATCCCTGGGCCGGACCGCACGCGGCGGAGCTCACCTTCCAACGCGGCTGGTTGCGCGTCGATTTCTTCCTGCTGCGCGCCGTTGTCTATGGCGTGGTCTGGGCCGCGCTGGCCGTGTTCGCGGTGGTTCGTCCCCCCACCACCGGGGCGAGCCGGCCGGTTGCGGCCGTCGCACTCATCCTGCTCGTCGTGACCGGGAGCCTGGCCGCGATGGACTGGGGCATGTCGATCGATCCGGAGTGGCAGTCGACAAGTTATGGCGCAATTTTTCTCGCGTACGCCTTCACGTCGGCGATCGCCGCCTCGCTCATCCTCACCTTACCGAACCACGCCAACGCGCCGGGCGCAGTCAGCGACCTCGCAAAGCTGCTGCTCGTTGGTATCGCCGGCTCCGCCTACCTCGCGTTCATGCAGTTTCTGATCATCTGGGCCGGCAACATTCCGGAGCTGGTGAGTTGGTATCTGGACCGCATCCGAGACGGCTGGATCGTGGTCTTCGTTGCGATCGTGCTGGCTGCCCTGGCGATCCCGTTCTTCGCGCTCCTCAGTCCCACGGTACGTGCCGGCGGCCGTGTGCTTGCCGCCGTGGCCGCCCTGGTGCTGGCCGGGCTTGCGCTTCGCTCGGTCTGGCTCGTCGGGCCGGCTTTCGAGGTTGATGCTGATGCGCCCGTGGTCGCAGTCCTCACCTTTGCCGGGCTTGCGGCCCTGTTCCTGGCAACCTTCTCGTTCGTCTGGAGAGGGCGCCATGGCTGACCAACGCTATGAGCCGGAAGGCGTCCATGTCGTCTGGATCGTTCGGGTCCTGCTCGCAATCATAGGCATGCTCGTCGTCGCCCTCGGAGTCAGCGTTGTGCTGATGCGGCTTTACGCCTCCAACATTCCGGCGATCGAAAGCTTCGCCGCCTTCTGCCAGAGCCTCGTCGCCGAAGGCGATCCGGTGCTGCAGACCGATCCGAGTGCTGACCTTGAAGACGCGCTCGCAAAGCAGCGGGCCGTATTGGAAGGCAAGGCGGCCGAACCGGCCTCTGCATCCATCGACGCGGCCATGACCTCCCTGGTCGCCGATGGCTACCGGCTCGATCCGACGCCCAAGCCCCAGGACCAGCCGGGAGGGCCGCTGCCGTGACCTTCTCGCTCTTTCCCGGCGAAGCCTCCACCGTTGCCGGCAACACCGACCTGATCTTCTTCGTGTTGCTCGCGATCTGCGGCACCGTCCTGATCGGCGTCTCGGTCGCGCTCGTCTACCTGATCGTGAAGTATCGGGAGGGCAACCGGTTCGAGCGGCCCAAACGGCCGGCGAGCAGCCTTCGCCTTGAGCTCACCTGGATCCTGCTACCGCTTCTGATCTTCATGACGCTGTTTACTTGGGCCGCGGCGCAGGATTTCCGGCTGTTCTACCCGCCCCCGACTGGTCTCGATGTCGACGTGGTCGGCAAGCAATGGATGTGGAAGGTCCAGCACGAGACAGGCCAGCGCGAGATCAACGCCCTGCACGTGCCTATAGGCGAACCGATCCGCATCTCGCTGACCTCCCAGGACGTCATCCATTCCTTCTATGTGCCGGCGTTTCGCATCAAGAAGGACGCCGTGCCCGGCCAAAAGACGCTGGTCTGGTTCGAGGCGACCCGCACCGGCCGTTTCCGGCTCTTGTGCGCGGAATTCTGCGGGGCCGGCCATTCGCGGATGACGGGGGAAGTCGTTGTCCTCTCCGAGGCCGACTATGCCGAGTGGCTGGAAGCCCGTCCAACCCAAGCCTCCTTTGTCAGCCAGGGCGCAGAGCTCTACCGCTCGCTCGGTTGCTCGGGATGCCACGAGCCCCACGGCACCGTCCGCGCCCCCAGCCTGGACGGCCTGTTCGGCCGCACGGTCGGGCTCCGGAACGGTGAGGTCGTCATCGCCAACGAGCGCTATGTGCGGGACTCCATCCTGCGGCCCAAGTCCCAGGTGGTGGCCGGCTTCGACCCGGTCATGCCGGACTTTTCCGGGATCGATGAGGACGACCTCTACAAGCTCATCGCCTACATCCAGTCGCGCAGCGACGCATCCGCGGGAGAGCGGCCATGACCGAGCTCACCTACGCCAAGCAGGAGCCGCTGCACTTTCGCGAAGACGGCACCCAGAACTATCTCGCCGACGGGCGCAGCGTCTGGTCGTGGCTGACGACCCTCGATCACAAGCGGATCGCCCTTCTCTACATGGGCACGCTGGTGTTCTTCTTCTTTATCGGCGCCGTCGGCGCTGCCCTCGTGCGTCTGGAGCTGGTCACGCCGGCCGGCGACCTCCTGACCGACGAGGGCTACAACAAGATGTTCACGCTGCACGGCATCATCATGGTGTGGTTCTTCTTGGTGCCGGCCGTGCCCTCGACACTTGGCAATTTCGTCCTGCCCTTGCAGCTCGGCGCGCCGGACCTCGCCTTCCCGCGCCTCAATCTGTTCTCCTGGTATCTGTTTTCCGTCTCCGGCCTGGTCGCCCTGTTCGCCTTGATCGTCGGCGGCGTGGACACCGGCTGGACCTTCTATGCGCCGCTCTCGTCCATCTATTCCGACAGCCATGTGATCCTGGCCGTCGTCGCCGTCTTCATCTCCGGCTTCTCCACGATCGCGACCGCCCTCAACTTCGTCGTCACGATCCACACCATGCGGGCTCCGGGACAGACCTGGTTCCGGCTGCCACTGTTCGTCTGGTCGCTCTACGCCACCAGCATCATCATGCTGCTGGCGACGCCCGTTCTTGCGGTGACGCTCGTGCTGATCGCAGCCGAACGGCTGTTCGGCGTCGGGGTGTTCGATCCGCGTGTTGGCGGCGATCCGCTGTTGTTCCAGCACCTGTTCTGGTTCTATTCGCACCCGGCCGTCTACATCATGATTCTGCCCGGAATGGGCATCGTCAGCGAGGTGATCGCGACCGCCGCGCGCCAGCCGGTGTTCGGCTATCGGGCGATGGCGTTTTCCCTCGTCGGAATCGCCGTGATCGGGTTCTTCGTCTGGGGCCACCACATGTTCGTGGCCGGCCAGTCGATGTATGCGAGCATCGTGTTCTCGCTCTTAAGTTTCCTTGTCGCGATCCCGTCAGCGATCAAGGTGTTCAACTGGCTGGGCACGCTTTACGGCGGCACCATCCGCATCGACACGCCTTTCCTCTACGCCGCCGGCTTCGTCGGGCTGTTCACGCTCGGCGGGCTCACCGGCTTGTTCCTGGCCTCGCTGCCGATCGACGTGCACGTTACCGACACCTACTTCGTGGTGGCGCATTTCCACTACATTATGGTCGGCGGCATGGTGAGCGCGCTCTTCGCCGGCATTCACTACTGGTGGCCGAAGATTTCGGGACGCCTGTTCAACGAACAGTGGGGCAGGACGGCCGCGATCTTAATGTTCTTCGGCTTCAATCTGACGTTCTTTCCACAGTTCATCATGGGATATATGGGAATGCCGCGACGCTACCATGTGTACCCGGAGGTGTTTCAAATCTATCACGTGCTGTCATCGGCCGGTGCCGTGGTCCTGGCGTTCGCCTATCTGATGCCGCTGATCTATCTGAGCTGGTCGTTTCTCTGCGGTCGAGCCGCGGGCCCAAACCCGTGGGGCGCAATCGGATTGGAATGGGAAACGACGTCGCCGCCTCCGACGCGCAATTTCAATGTCCGCCCGCGCGTGGTCTCGGCGCCTTACGGCACCCCGTCTTCGACAATCGGAGGCGACGATGGCTGACTACACCGGGATCGAGGAGCAGTTCGAGAGCGCCGGCCAGCGCGAATATGCCGACACCTTCGGCATGTGGATCTTCCTGGCGACCGAAGTCCTGTTCTTCGGCGGGCTGTTCCTTGCCTATGCCGTTGGCGTGTTCAACGAGGCGGAGGGTTTCCGTCTTGCCCGCCAAGAAACCAACCTGCTGCTCGGTTCAGTCAACACCGGCCTGCTCCTGACAAGCTCCTTCGTCATGACGCTTGCGCTCAGAGCCGCGCAGGTTGGCAACCCGCGCCCAGTGCGCGCCCTCTTGCTCCTGTGCGTGGCGATCGGCACCGCCTTCCTGATGCTGAAAGGCTACGAATATGTCGAGGACGCCCACAAGCATCTTGTCCCGACCTTCGCGTTCGAATGGGATAAACCGCACCCGGAAGCGGCCCGCCACTTCTTCTTCCTCTATTTCGTGATGACCGGGCTGCACTTCGTCCATCTGACCATCGCCGTCGGGCTCGCTGGGGTCTTGGCGATCACCATCCCCCGCGCGGCCCCTCCGCCCGGCTGGCAGGCACGAATGGAGGTCACCAGCCTTTATTGGCACTTCGTGGACATCATCTGGGTGATCTTCTTCGTGCTGCTTTATCTCGGAGGTCGCACATGAAGGTGACCGCTCCCACGCCGCTGAAAGGCGCGCTGATCTTCGTTGGCCTCGCCGTTCTGTTCGCCGCCATGATTGGCGTTTCGTTCGTGCCATTGGGGGGCTTCAACCTCGCCGCCAACCTCGTATGCGCGCTGCTGATCGGCCTTGGGATCACGTTCGGCTTTATGGGGCTCGGGGCAAGCGCGCGGACCTTATGGCTCACGGCTGCGGCCGGGTCACTCTGGCTCGTGATCCTGTTCACGCTGACCTTCGCCGACTACGTCACGCGCAACTGGCTGCCGAGCTGACCATCGGCGCCAAAACGTTTGCCGGCGCGCCGGTCATCGGCCGGGTCGGCAAACGCGCAAAGCCTGACGCTTACGCGTCGGTGACCGCCTTGCGCCGCCGCACACCGGTCACCACGAAGCCCGACTTCGGGAGCGCGGGCATCTCGCCGAGATCGATCGAGAGATCCTGGTGCGGTACGGTGTAGTCGGTAGCAACGAGTTCACGCACCGCCGTCTTGATCAGCACCATCGTCACCCGCTCTCCCGGGCATCGATGGTTGGTTTCGACATAGCCACCACCTTGCGGGACCAGGCGGTACGGGTCGTCATCCCAATCCAGAAAGCGTTCGAGGCGAAACACATCCGGATCCGGCCAGATCGCGGGATCGTGGTTGGTGCCATGCAGATCGAACAGCACCCAACTTCCCGCTACGATCCGGTTGTCGTTCCAGTCCACATCGTGCCGGGCACGCCCGCCAATCGCGGGGAAAAAGGGATAGGCGCGCCGCACTTCATGAGCGAACGCTTCCAGCACGGAATCGGAAGAATTGATGTTTGTTCCCGATCCGGAGACATGCAGGGCATGGGCAGCGAACACAACATAGCGTGCGACGGCTACAATCGGGCGCAGAACGTTCAGGAGCTCGACTGCGGCGACCTCAGACGTAAGGGAGCGTCCGTCCGCGTCCTGGTGATGCGCAATGATCGACAGCGCGCTCTCCGCCGGCGGATCGACCTCTCCGACACGCACATCAGCGACGAGGTCAGCCGCCCAGCGCTCGGCCCGGCGCCGGCCGCGACGCGCCTGCCAATGCTGCCAGCCGAGCGTGCCCACATATTCGATCATGGCCGACAGCTCGTCGCTCAAGGGCTCGAGCGCATATCGCTCGCTGGGGATCCCACTCCAATCGCAGGCCGTCGCACAGAGAATCGGGCGGACCTCGTCGAACAGCACGATGCGCTCGCGCGCTTCCCATTGGATCGACCGCTCGGCCCAGCGCCTGGAAAAGCAGATCGCCAAATCCTCCAGCGCCGTCGGTGTCATCATCCGCAAGAACATCTGCTTGCGGACCCGGTGCGCCGCATCGTCGAGCGTCTGGACGCTGCCGTGATCCTGCAACAGCTTCACCACCGACTGCGGCATGGCGCCTTGGCGACTGAACGCGCCGGGCTCGTAGAAGACGCGCGCCGCCTTTTCTCCCGCCATGACGATCACCGGGTAAAGCAGAAGCCGGCTACGAAACACGTCGGAGCCGAGCTCCTGGCGCCTTCGGGGAAGCGCAAGATAGCCTTCGCGCAAGACGGAAGCGGTGAGATCGAACTCACTTGTATGCGGGATCGCAGTCATCGCAACCGCGCCCGACGGAGAAACACCTGCGTCCCTGCAGGCAGCAGAGTCCTTGTCGTCTTGTTTCCCCTGATTGCCGATGCGCGCCGGTTTAAAGCCATAAGGCTCAAACCCGTGCAGGCGCGCGATCGTTCCGACTTATTCGCCGATTTCTCCTGAACACCATCGGGTCGGCGTCCATCCCGTGACGCACCGACGATTTGTTTGCCTGGGAAGACGATGCTCCAGAACCGGCCTCGCTAAGGAACGGAGCCATGTGGAGTCATGTGAAGCGTCGGTTGTGGCCGTCCCTCCCCCTGGATTCTGCAGTTCGCCAGCGCCCACCATTCCCGGCGAGGATTTCGTGCTAAGCACACACACATGTCTTGGAGGAGTGGCGGTCCCCCCAATCATGCGGATTTTACCCCAATTTGGCGCCCGGCTCGCCCTTGCCTGGCTGTTGGTGCTTTTGGCCGTCGGCGTCGTCCAAGCTGGCGTGTTGCAATGGCAGGATATTCCTCCGATCGAACTCAGCCGGCTTTCTAGCGGGACGACCCTGTTCGGCTTTGCCGCCTATTCGCGATCCAGTGAGCCCGACCTCACCCTCGACGCCGCTCTGGAGACGCCGACCTGGCAGCCCCTCACCGCATCGACGCGCAACCAGGGGATCACGGCAGACACTTTTCGAATTGCCTTCCGGCTAGTGAACGACACGAACCACGACCAGTCGCTCGTCATCAGCCACGATATTGCGAATCTCTCGACATTCGCCGTCAACGTCATTGCCCCGGATGGTGAGGACACTCGAACCGTCTTTCGGGCCAACGACCCATTCGCCGACCGGGCCCTACCCTATGCGGGCCCCGCCGCCGAAATCAGCGTTCCCGCCAGCGCCAGCCGCGACGTGGTGGTGAGTTTTCGCAACGATTACATCATCCCACTTCACATCAGTCTGCACCTGTGGAGCGCGTCCACTTTCGAGCGCCACATCATCGTGAACACGGCGTTCTACGTGTTCTGGATCGCGTGTCTTCTGATGACGGCGGTGTTCTGGACGCTCTACGGCACGATCATGCGCCAGCTCCGTATGGTCGCCTATGCCGTCTATATGTACGGTCTGGTCGCGACCTACGCCCTATTTTCCGGCGTCGGTTATCTGGTTCTCTATCCCGATCGACCATGGATCGCCGAGCTCGGCTTTCATTGGTCGCTTTTTCTAGTCGCCGCCGCGGCATTCGAGTTTGCCAGGCGCCACCTCGAGATGGCGGCTAATCATCCCCTCCACAATCGGATCCTCATCGGCGTAGCGCTCTTCTGCCTGGCGCTTTCGGTCGGCTCGCTCGTGGTCCTCCCGATGTCCGTGGAGGCCCCGCTGAGTTTCGTCGCCGTCAACGGGGCCACGCTCTACATCATGACACTCAGTTGGATCGCGTGGATCCGCGACGGTGTCTCCTATGCCAAATGGATGGTGTTCGGCTGGGTAAGCGTTGCGATCGGCGCCCTGCTTTCCACCTTCGGCAGCATGCTGAACTTTCCCTACACTACGGCCACGCATACGGACTTTGTCCAGCTTGCCTTCGCCGCGACCGTGCTGGAGAGCCTGCTCCTGAGCATCTCGCTCGCACAGTGGCTGCGCGGGCAAGAAACGGCGCGGGTGGCAGCCGAGGAGGCCGCGGCGCGAGATGCGCTGACGGGACTGTTGAACAGAAGGGGATTCGGCCGGCGGGTCGACCGATTGGCCGCCAGTGGAAATTGGCCGGGCAATCTCTGGCTTGCCGCGATCGATATCGACCGATTCAAACACATCAACGACACCCACAGTCACGCCGCAGGTGACGCCGTATTGGTCCATCTGGCCGGAATTCTGGTCGCCGGGGTGCGGGCCGAGGACACCATCGCACGTTTTGGCGGGGAGGAATTCGTCCTGCTGTTTTCCGCCCATACGGAAAGCACCGCGCGCTCTGTACTGGAACGTACGCGGGAGCAGTTTGAAATGAAGCGGACGTCCTACGGGACGGGCATGATTTTCCACACCTTCAGCGCGGGTCTGGTACGCGCCGCCGATCATCCAGGAGCAGACAAGGCCGGGCTGGTGGCTCTTGCCGACCAGGCGCTCTATGCGGCCAAACGAAACGGCCGCAACCGGGTCCATGTGTTTGGAAGCGAAAGCCAGCACGGTGGCGACGGACGCCACGCCCATTCCTGAGGCAAAAGACCTTGGATGGTTCGGAACACCCACTTGGAGAGTCTGGCTCCGGCGACCGACTGGGCCAGCCGGGCCGCCCCGACGGCCGGGGGGTGCTTGCATGCGCAATGGCAAGACATGCATGATTTCGGGCCTTAGCGACCCGAAATCATCGTTCAAAAGACGCTTATATCCGCCTGAATAGCCCTGTTCGGAACAGATCGACGGGCGGATTTTGGAGCCATTTCCGATCGATCGGGTACGAGACCACCTGATCGGCGGAAACGACTCGCCGGGATTAGCTGTTCACCAGCTCCTTGAGCGGCTTGCCCGCGCGGAACTTCGGCACGTTCGCCGCCGGAATCTTGATGGTCTTGCCGGTGCGCGGGTCACGGCCCTCGGAGGCGGCGCGCTGGGTCACGGCAAACACGCCGAAGCCGACAATGCGAACCTCGTCGCCGCCCTTCAGGGCCTCAGAAATGGTGTCGAACATGGCGTCGACGGCCTTCTGGGCTGCCGGCTTGGTCAACTCTGCTTTGTCGGCCACCGCGGCGACCAGATCGTTCTTCTTCATGTGGTTCCCTTTCTTAAATGACAGCCACAAAGGATAAGCCAGCCCAGCCGTCCACTCTTGGTGCGGCGAAACACGCTTGAGCGCAACCGCCTTTTCCGAATTTTTCCCGGAAATCCGACGTTTAAGGGCGTCCTATGACAAAAAAGCCCCGCGGAGGAAGCTCCGCGGGGCATTGTCGTCACAACCTGTCGGCAAATCGCCGCGTCTCACCGAATCGCCAGGATGGCTGCGGCGAAACGATAGGGTCGGCAAGCTCGGGTCTTTCGACCCGAGCTCAACCTTGTTCAGTGGGCGCGCATGGCTGCGCTGTCGTCGTCGCTGACGGCCACCGGATCGTTGGCGTGGGCTTTCTCGTCCCACTCGATCGGCTCCGGCGTGCGGACCAGAGCCCGGGAAAGCACCTCGTCCATGCGGGAGACCGGAACGACGTCCAGCCGGTTCTTCACCGAGTCCGGAATGTCGGCCAGATCCTTGGCGTTCTCTTCCGGAATCAGCACCGTCTTGATGCCACCCCGGAGCGCCGCCAGAAGCTTCTCCTTCAACCCGCCGATCGGCAGCACCCGGCCACGCAGCGTGATCTCGCCGGTCATGGCGACATCGCGACGGATCGGGATGCCGGTCATCACCGAGACCACGGCCGTCGCCATGGCGATGCCCGCCGACGGTCCGTCCTTCGGGGTTGCCCCTTCCGGCACGTGGACGTGGATGTCCTTCTTGTCGAACAGCGGCGGCTCGATGCCGAAGTCGACCGACCGGGAGCGGACGTAGGACGCCGCCGCGGAGATCGATTCCTTCATCACGTCGCGCAGGTTGCCCGTGACCGTCATCTTGCCCTTGCCGGGCATCATGACGCCTTCGATGGTCAGAAGCTCGCCGCCGACCTCGGTCCAGGCCAGTCCGGTGGCTACACCGACGGCGTCCTCCAGCTCCGCCTCGCCGTAGCGATAGCGCGGCACGCCCAGATAATCATCCAGGTTCGCGTCGGTGATCGCCACGGTCTTGGTTTCGCCCTTGGAGATGACGAGTTCCTTGACCGCCTTACGGGCCAGCGTGGCCAGTTCGCGCTCGAGATTACGGACGCCGGCCTCCCGCGTATAACGGCGAATGACCGTGCGCATCGCGTCATCGTCGACCGTGAACTCACCGTCCTTCAGGCCGTGCTCGCTCACCGCCTTCGGCAGCAAATGCCGCTTGGCGATTTCCACCTTCTCGTCCTCGGTGTAGCCGGCGATCCGGATGATCTCCATCCGGTCGAGCAGCGGTCCGGGGATGTTGAGGGTGTTGGCCGTGGTGATGAACATCACGTCCGACAGATCGTACTCCACCTCCAGATAGTGGTCCATGAACGTGGAGTTCTGTTCCGGATCGAGCACCTCCAGCAGCGCCGACGACGGATCGCCGCGGAAGTCCATGCCCATCTTGTCGATCTCGTCGAGCAGGAAGAGCGGGTTGGACTTCTTGGCCTTCTTCATCGACTGGATGACCTTGCCGGGCATCGAGCCGATATAGGTGCGCCGGTGACCGCGGATCTCGGACTCGTCGCGAACGCCGCCGAGAGACATGCGCACGAACTCACGTCCGGTCGCCTTCGCGATCGACTTGCCGAGCGAGGTCTTCCCGACGCCGGGCGGGCCGACGAGGCACAGAATCGGACCCTTCAGCTTGTTCGCCCGGCTCTGGACGGCGAGATACTCGACGATCCGTTCCTTGACCTTCTCAAGCCCGTAGTGATCGGTCTCCAGCACATGCTCGGCATGCGAGAGATCGTGCTTCACCCGTGACCGCTTCTTCCACGGCAGGCCCAGGAGCCAGTCGAGATAGTTGCGGATGACGGTCGCTTCCGCCGACATCGGGCTCATCTGACGCAGCTTCTTCAGCTCGCCATTGGCCTTGTCGCGGGCCTCCTTGGAGAGCTTGGTCTTCTTGATGCGCTCGTCGAGCTCGGCCAGCTCGTCCTTGCCGTCCTCGCCGTCGCCCAGCTCCTTCTGGATCGCCCGCATCTGCTCGTTCAGATAGTACTCGCGCTGGGTCTTCTCCATCTGGCGCTTGACGCGCGAGCGGATGCGCTTTTCGACCTGGAGCACGGAGATCTCGCTCTCCATCAGGCCCAGCACCTTCTCCAGACGCTCGGAGACGGAGGCGATCGCGAGGATCTCCTGCTTCTCCGGGATCTTCACGGCGAGATGCGAGGCCACCGTGTCGGCGAGCTTGGCATAGTCCTCGATCTGAGAGACTGCGCCAATGACCTCCGGCGAAACCTTTTTGTTGAGCTTCACATAGCTCTCGAACTCGCTCACGACGGAGCGGGCGAGCGCCTGGGCTTCAACCTCGTCGGGAACGGTCTCCTCGATCAGGTCCGCCTCAGCCTCGAAGAAGCCTTCACGATCGGTGAAGCGTGTGATGTTGGCGCGCGCATTGCCTTCGACGAGCACCTTCACAGTGCCATCGGGCAGCTTCAGAAGCTGCAAGACGGTGGCGAGCGTACCGACCTCATAGATCGCACTCGGTGCCGGATCGTCGTCACCGGCCTCTTTCTGGGTGGCGAGCAGGATCTGATTGTCGGCCCGCATCACCTCTTCCAGCGCGCGGATCGACTTTTCGCGCCCCACGAACAAGGGCACGATCATGTGCGGAAACACGACGATGTCGCGCAGAGGCAACACGGGATAAACCTGTCCCGCATCCCCTTGCCGTGTGTCCTGGTTTTCCAAACTGCTCATTCGTCCGTCCTTTCCCGAGAGCACCCCAGGCAAAGGCGTGGGTTCGGACCCCTCGCCGAAGCGGTGCTCTGACTTTCGTCCAACGACCGAGAACTGGGATCAGAGGGAGATCCTGATCGCAGGTCGATCCCGGAGCCGAACTCGCCATGTGCTGATAATGCACGAGTCGGGCCACCGGAGCTGCGGCGTTTTGAGCGGATGCGGCATCCTTGTGGATTGACGCCTTCTCCGCATCCGGCCGGGCCAGGGAAGCACCCAAAACTGGCGTGCACCTGACCCCCCACGACCGCAAACGTTTCTCAATAGGTGGACCGCTATATACGGCGTTTCAAGTCGCTGATGGCGAGGATATCTCCTCACCTGCGTCCAGCCGGAAAAAACGAAGCGCCGGGAGGTGACCCGCCCGGCGCCCGATATCCGTCCATCGCTGGAAAATTCCGGTCAGGCCGACGTTAGCGAGGTCCCTGCGCGGTCCGCGTAGATGTAGAGCGGACGCGCCTTGCCCTCGACCACTTCCTGGGAGATCACCACCTCACGCACGCCTTCCAGACCCGGAAGTTCGTACATGGTGTCGAGCAGGATCTCCTCCATGATGGAGCGCAGACCACGCGCACCGGTCTTGCGCTCGATCGCCCGCCGGGCAATTGCCGCCAGCGCGTCCTCGTGGAAGGTGAGCTCGACGCCTTCCATCTCGAACAGCCGAGAGTACTGCTTGGACAGCGCATTCTTCGGTTCACGCAGGATCTGCACGAGGGCTGCCTCGTCCAGGTCCTCCAGGGTCGCAATCACCGGAAGACGGCCGACAAACTCCGGAATCAAACCGAACTTCAGGAGGTCTTCCGGCTCCACGGCATGGAACAGCTCGCCGGTCTTACGGTCCTCCGGCGCCATCACCTGGGCGGAGAAGCCGATGGACGTGGTCCGGCCGCGATCGGAAATGATCTTCTCCAGACCCGAGAACGCGCCGCCGCAGATGAACAGGATGTTGGTCGTATCGACCTGAAGAAACTCCTGCTGCGGATGCTTGCGTCCCCCCTGGGGCGGAACGCTTGCGACCGTGCCTTCCATAATTTTCAGAAGCGCCTGCTGCACGCCCTCGCCCGACACGTCGCGCGTGATCGACGGGTTGTCGGACTTGCGGCTGATCTTGTCGACCTCGTCGATGTAGACGATGCCGCGCTGGGCACGCTCGACATTGTAGTCCGCAGCCTGCAGGAGCTTCAGGATGATGTTCTCGACGTCCTCGCCAACATAGCCGGCTTCCGTCAGCGTGGTCGCATCCGCCATGGTGAACGGCACGTCGAGGATGCGCGCAAGCGTCTGGGCGAGCAGCGTCTTGCCGCAACCGGTCGGACCGATCAGCAGGATGTTCGACTTTGACAGTTCGACATCGTTGTTTTTCGAGGCGTGGTTCAGCCGCTTGTAGTGATTGTGGACGGCGACCGACAGCACCTTCTTGGCGCTCGGCTGGCCGATCACATAGTCGTCGAGCACCTTCTGAATTTCGGCCGGGGTGGGAATCCCGTCGCGCGACTTCACCAGCGAGGATTTGTTCTCCTCGCGAATGATATCCATGCACAGCTCGACACACTCGTCGCAGATGAACACGGTGGGCCCCGCGATCAGCTTGCGCACCTCATGCTGGCTCTTCCCGCAGAACGAGCAGTAGAGGGTGTTCTTGCTGTCGCCGCCGCCGCTGACCTTGCTCATCCAATCAACCTCTTCGTATCTGCTGACCGCCACACGAAGCGACGGTGCATGTCCCCCCTCTTGCCATCGCACAGCATCAGGGCCCGGAGTTCAACTCCGAGATTCGTTCGCTGGCCCGACTCAGCTATGCAATCACGGTGCCTATTGGCAAATCAAGCCTGCATCGGGCTTCCATTTCCTTAAGGAACGCGGCGAAAAACCACGTCCCTTGCCCCTTGCAGATTTGCTTTTGCCTCCCAAGGAGCTTGAAAGCTCCCCAGAAAACTAGCCTTCAAGCGCGGTGCGGCTAGAGATCACCTGATCGATCAGACCGAACTCCTTGGCCCGATCCGGGGTCATGAAATTGTCGCGCTCAAGCGCCTCTTCGATCTCGTCGAGGGCTCGCCCGGTGTGCTTCACATAGATTTCGTTCAGCCGACGCTTCAGCGCAAGGATCTCCTTGGCATGCAGCTCGATATCGGCCGCGGTGCCGCGGAAACCGCCGGACGGCTGATGCACCATGATACGGGCATTCGGCAGCGAGAAGCGCAGATCCTTGTCGCCGGCGGCGAGCAACAGCGAGCCCATGGACGCCGATTGGCCGATGCACAGCGTCGAGATCGACGGGCGAATGAACTGCATGGTGTCGTAAATCGCGAGGCCGGAGGTCACGATGCCGCCCGGCGAATTGATGTACATCGCGATCTCTTTGTTCGGATTCTCCGACTCCAGGAACAAGAGCTGCGCACAGGCCAGCGAGGCGACAGTGTCCTCGATCGGACCGGTGATGAAGATGATGCGCTCCTTCAGGAGGCGCGAGAAAATGTCGTAGGCCCGCTCGCCCCGGTTCGTCTGCTCGACGACCATCGGCACGAGAGTGCTCATGTAGGTGTCAATCGGATCTTTCATACCCGGTCCCGCTGGAGGCGCTCGTTTGGGGTCCTCAAGACGCGGGCCGAACGCCCGCGTCCGTCGTCTGGATCAGTCAGCAGAATGCGGGATGCGGGCGAACAACCGATGCCCGCGCAACCTCATCCCGCTTCTGTCCGCCGCCCGATCAGTGATCGTGGTGGTGGTGCTCGTGATCGTGGTCATGATCGTGATCGCCGCCCTCCGGATCGGCGAGCAGCTCATCCGCGCTCACCGGCTTCTCCTTCAGGGTGACGAGCTCGAACAGATAGTCGACCACCTTGTCCTCATATAGGGGCGCCCGCAGCGATGCCATCGCCTCAGGCGTTTTGGTGAAGTACTCGTAGGCCTGCTGCTCCTGGCCCGGGAACTGGCGGACCCGCTCGATCAGGGCGCGCTGCAGCTCCTCGTCATTGACCTGAACCTCGGCGTTCTCGCCGATCCGCGACAGGAGCAGGCCGAGCCGCACCCGGCGGTCCGCGATGCCCTGATAGTCGTTGCGCACCGTTTCCTCGGTCGTGTCGTCGTCCTCGAACGAGCGGCCGGACCGTTCGCGCTCGGCCATCTCCTGCTGCCAGATCGCATCGAACTCGGCGGTCACCAGCTTCTCCGGGACCTCGAACTTGTAGGCCTCGTCGAGGGCGTCGAGCAAAGCACGCTTGGCTTTCTCGCGGCTTGCCTGGTTGTAGGCGGATTCCATCTGGCTCTTCAGCGCTTCGCGCAGCTTCTCCAGGGATTCCAGCCCGAGGCGCTCTGCGAACGCATCGTCGATGACCGTCTCCTGAGGCGCCGTCACCTCCGCGACGGTGACGTCGAAGGTCGCGGCTTTGCCGGCAAGCTGCTCGGCCGGATAGTCCTCCGGGAAGCTCAGCTCGATCACCTTCTCCGTGCCCGCCGCCACTCCGGTGAGCTGCTCCTCGAAGCCCGGAATGAAGCGGCCGTCGCCGATCACGACTTCGACATCTTCCGCCGCGCCGCCTTCGAATGCCTCGCCGTCGATCTTCCCGACGAACGAAAGCTTGACCTTGTCGCCCTCTTCCGCCGGGCCGTCCTTGGTGTCGTAGAGGCGATTGTGTTCGGCCAGATGCGCCAGCTCTTCGTCGATCTTCTCGTCGGCGACCTCGGCCACCGGCTTCTCGATCTCAATCTTGTCGAAGCCGCTGAGCTCGATCGCCGGCAGGATCTCATAGGAGACCTTAAAGGCGAGATCGGCGTTGCCTTCCACGACGCCATCCATCGTGACGCCCTCGAGCAAGTCCACGTCCGGCTGGGTCGCCGGGCGCTCATCGCGATCGTTGATTGCCTGCTGCACCGACTCGTTCAGGACCTCGCCGATGATATCGCCCATCGCCCGCTTGCCGTACATCTTTTTCAGATGGGTCAGCGGTACCTTGCCCGGGCGGAAACCGTTCAACTTCACGGAGTCCTTCATCTCCGACAAGTAACGATCGAGGCGCTCGTCGAGCGTGGTGGCCGGAACGACGACCTCGAGCTCGCGCTTCAGACCGTCGGAAAGCGTCTCGGTGACCTGCATACTGTTCTTCTTCGCTACCAGTCGTGAAAATTCGGGTTGAACGGCGTCCGCCACGTCTGCGGCTGCAAACGGTGCCGGTGAGATAAGAGATGCCCGATCGCGTTTGCAAGGGCTGCCGTCGAAACGCTGCCTGGTGCGGGCGGAGGGATTTGAACCCCCACGGCTTGCGCCACTGGAACCTAAATCCAGCGTGTCTACCAATTCCACCACGCCCGCGCGGCGCCAATTTCGGCCAACTCACGCCGGTTGGGCACCGCTTTTTGCACAAATTCAGCGCCATGGCGACAGGGTTTGTGATCTTTTCTTTTCGGAATTGCGGGCGCGCTGTCGGGGAGAATCGACCTGCGGTCTGCGCAGGGCTGCGATCCGCAGCCGTCCACATCTTCGTGCGCACATCGAGGCTTGCCTTGGTAGCCGAACGTGGGCTTCAAGAGCGTGGTCAAGCCCCGAGAGAAAGCGCGCAATGGTGACACCGAGCCGACCGTTCAGCCGACTTGCGTCCACGGTTGCCATCGCGACCATTCTTGTCTCGGTTGGCATTATCTACGTCCTGCTCGCAAAGCCCTCGATCCCGGACTATCCGTTCGGCTGCGACCCTTACGGATACGCCCGGCAGCAAGAGCTCTTTCGCGACAAGGGCTTCGTCAATGGTCTTGATACCCGAGCTCAGGACGAGGAGGTGCTGTTTCTCATCAAGACAGCGCGTGCCGCCGGGCTGACGCCGGATCAGTTCGGGGAAATGATTGCGCCACACTGCCATCATTATGAGGAGGGCTCGGATAGCGTCATCCTTCAGTATCCGCCGGGAACCGGCTTCCTGCTGTCGCTGCTGCCCGAAGATCGCGAGGTCGAAGCGCTCGCCCTGCTCTCGTTGGCGGTGGTCCTGGCGGTTTTCGGGATCTTTGCGGTCCGGAGCCTGCCGGCATTCGTGTCGACCGCCGCTGTCATCGGCGGTCTCGTGGTCGTTGCCATGCCGTTGGCGAACAGTACCTTGATGGTGAGCGCATCATTTGCGCCGACCTTGGGCTTCATCACCCTGGCGACTGCTCTTCTTCTCTACGGAACGCATCGCCCCGACCGCCCAAGCTGGTGGACGGGCGCCCTGCTCGGCCTGCTCGCCGCTTTCTTGATGAATCTGCGAATCGCCAATGCCTTCGTCGTGATCGGGATGGCCGTCTTTATCGTGATCGCGATCGGAAGCCTGTCGCCAAAGCGGCTCGCGCGCCAACTCCCTTTTCTCCTGTCCGGCGTGGTCGTGTTCGCGATCGGCCTGCTTCCCTTGCTGACGGCAAACAAAATCAACGCGGGCGGCATTTTTGAATCGACCTACGGGGTGGCGGATTCCGCGCCTGCCCGGTTCGAAACTGCGCTGTTCCTCCGCAATTTGCGGTTCTATTTCTTCGACACCCCTGCGACGCCGGTGACTTGGGGCGCCCTTGCCGCGCTTCTCCTGGTGCTCGTGGCGGCTGTTTTCGCCCCCTCGCCACAAAGTCGCCGTCGATGCTGGGCGGCATTCCTAGGTGGCGCGGCGGCCTACGGCATTTCGATCGTCTTTTTCGGCACCCACGAAATCGCCGCCACGCCCTACCTGATCCCGACCTCTGCCTTCTGCGTGGGACTGTGCGTCTTCGTGGTTGCGGAGACCACCGGGGTGGAAGGCCTGCGTCTGCGGGCTGCGGGGGCCGTGGTCACCGTTGTCGCGGTGCTCGCCGCCGGCCAGGTCTTGATGCTGCCACGCCACAGCTATCGGGTCGAAGCTCCGGCAGAGGTGCTCGCCCCGGAGGCGATCGTCTGGGCGGATATGACCAGCGGCACTCTGCGCTACTATCGCCAGAAATACGCAGCCAAGGTCATTTTCACCGGCGAATGCGAGCAGTCGACCCTGATCAATGCCGTCTCGGAAGCCGGCCGACCGCAATTCTTCGTCGTCGACAGCGACGCCATGCAACGGCTCGTCGACCGGATCGTCGGGGACGGTCGCCTCTCCGCCGCGGGTACCTTGCACGCCCGCGAAGATCGGCCGATTTTTCGCCTGGAGCCGGGGATCGCCGTGCCGGGCTGCTGATCGACGGCAGCGCTGCGCGCTACGCGTCTTGCCCGACCAGTCCGGCAATGACCGACTTCAGAGCGGGCGCCAGGTCTTCCGCAATCAGGGCGGCGCCTGCGTGCCGACCGGCCTCGCCGTGCAACCAGACCGCCATTGAGGCAGCTTCGAACGCCGGAAGCGATTGGGCAAGCAAGCCCGTCACGATGCCGGCGAGCACGTCGCCGGAGCCTGCGGTCGCAAGCCATGCCGGCGCATTGTCTGCGATTGCGGCGCGTCCATCGGGTGCCACAACCACGGTATCGGCGCCTTTGAGCAGGATTACCGCCCCGCTGCGCGCGGCGGCCATGCGGGCACGGTCGAGCTTTGAGGGCGCGGCATCGTCCACGGCCTCGTCGTTCGCAGCCAGGTCGGGAAAGATCCGGGCGAACTCCCCCTCATGGGGCGTCAGAACAACTGGGCGATCCGGCCACTCCTGCACCGCCTGAAACAGCCGCTCGGGCCGATCGGCGAAGCTTGTCAGCGCGTCGGCATCGAGGCAGACGGCCCTGTGCGCGCCGGGCGAACGATCTTCACCTCCGAGAATCACCTCGACGGACGCGGCCGTCCCCTCGCCCACTCCGGCGCCGGGCCCAATCAGAACCGCATTCAGTCGCCGATCGGACAGCAGTGCCGCGAGCCCCTCCGCCCCATCGATAGCGCGGACCATCACGGCGGTCAGGTGCGCCGCATTGACCATAAGCGCATTGGGCGGCGAGGCGACCGTAACTAGGCCCGATCCGGCTCTGAGGGCCGCGCCCGCCGCAAGGCGCGCGGCTCCCGTCTGAGCCATCGGACCGGACACGACGACCGCATGGCCGCGAGCGTATTTGTGTCCGTCCACGCGCGGGGCGTGCCAAGCCGCACGCCATAGCTCCGGGGCATTGTAAAATGCCGTCGGCGCGATTTTACCAAGAGCGGCATCCGGAATGCCGATATCGACCAGCTCCACGGATCCGCACAGGCCGCGCCCGGGAAACAGGAGATGTCCGGGCTTCTTGCGAAAAAAGGTGACCGTCGCACCGGCCCTAACGGCCCAGCCGAGCACCCGTCCGGAGCGACCCGAAACCCCGCTCGGCAGATCCACCGCCACCACATCCGCGCCGCACGCATTGATCGCCCGAACCAAGTCTGCCGCACGCCCCTCGATCGCACGCGCCAGACCCGCGCCGAACAAAGCATCCACCACAACGTCGGCACCAGCGACGATCCCCGTCCCCGCCGGCTCGATTTCGCCCTCCCACGTGCTCGCAGCCCAGGCGGCATCGCCGGAGAGCTTCTCCGGATCGCCCAACAGGCCCAGCCGGACGAGGTAGCCGTGCGCGGCCAGAAGGCGCGCCGCGACGAAGCCATCGCCCCCATTGTTGCCCGGCCCCGCCATCACCGCCACGCGGGCCCCTGGAGGATGACGGCGGATGACGGCGTCGGCGACGCCCCGTCCAGCCCGCTCCATCAGGGCTTGGCCCGGCGTCCCTGCCTCGATCGCATAACGGTCCGCCCGGCCCATCTCCTCCGGGGTTAACAGCTCCAGCATCACGGCCCACATCCAATTCTGTCCCGCCTCATGCTTTCAGGCGGTTCTCATCTCCATTCTATGCCGATTTCGGCCACTCGCATCGACCCCGATGCGAAACACGGCCGCGAGCCCCCTCATGACCGAATCGGAAGGTCTTCCCAGGCTCGGATGGAGAGATCCGCTCGGGAAGCGATCGCGGTCGCACAAAGGCTTTGCACTGCAATCGACCAACTTTTAATCAGAATGCATAATAAATGGACAAATCGCTGCATCGCTCGGTTTGCCTCGGAATATCGGGCCATCGCCGGCTGTGCGACGGTGGCCGGACGCCCGAAGGAGAAGCGCGCGATTGTCACGCGGATGTGCCATGATCTGGCGCGCTCGCGGCGTGTTTCGAAGCGTTTGCGGCGAATTGTCGAGTATCGTCAGGGTTGCGCCAAGGTGGCACGGCCCATGCTATAGCGTCTGGGGATCGGCAACGGCCGATTTCAGTTGGAGCCGCGGAAAGAGAGGCGATGAAGAAGATCGAAGCGATCATCAAGCCGTTCAAGCTCGATGAGGTAAAAGAGGCGCTCCAAGAGGTTGGCCTGCAGGGAATCACCGTCACCGAAGCCAAGGGCTTCGGACGCCAGAAAGGCCATACCGAGCTCTATCGCGGGGCGGAGTACGTGGTCGACTTCCTGCCGAAGGTCAAAGTAGAGATCGTGCTTGCCGACGAACTAGTCGAGAAGGCTGTGGATTCGATCCGCAATGCGGCCCAAACGGGACGCATCGGCGACGGCAAGATTTTCGTATCCAACGTCGAGGATGCGATCCGCATCCGCACCGGCGAGACCGGCCTCGACGCGATCTGAGCCCCCTCGAGTCCGCCTCCTCCTCCGTGTTCCACCACCCAGGTAACAATCCAAAAAATCTGAGGATGATTTCATGAGCACAGCCCAAGACGTCTTGCAGACGATCAAGGACAAAGACGTTAAGTTCCTTGACTTGCGCTTCTCCGACCCGCGCGGCAAGCTGCAGCACGTCACGATGGACATCGCCGTGGTCGACGAAGACATGTTCGCCGACGGCGTGATGTTCGACGGTTCGTCGATCGCTGGCTGGAAGGCGATCAACGAGTCCGACATGACGCTGATGCCCGACCCGGAGACCGCGCATATCGACCCGTTCTTCGCGCAGACGACCATGTCGATCTTCTGCGACATCCTCGATCCCGTCACCGGCGAGGCCTACAACCGCGATCCGCGCACGACCGCGAAGAAAGCCGAAGCCTACGTGAAGACCACCGGCGTTGGCGACAGCGTGTTCTTCGGCCCGGAAGCCGAGTTCTTCGTGTTCGACGACGTCCGCTTCGTCACCGAGCCCTACGACACAGGCTTCCAGATCGATTCCATCGAGCTGCCGTCCAACATGGGCACCGAGTACGAGACCGGCAACCTCGGTCACCGTCCGCGCACCAAGGGCGGCTACTTCCCGGTTCCGCCGATCGATAGCGCCCAGGACATGCGCTCCGAGATGCTGTCGGTGATGGCCGAAATGGGCGTCTCCGTCGAAAAGCACCACCACGAGGTGGCCGCCGCCCAGCACGAGCTCGGCCTGAAGTTCGCGCCGATGACGCTCGTCGCCGACCACATGCAGATCTACAAGTACGTGGTGCATCAGGTCGCCAACGCCTACGGCAAGACCGCGACCTTCATGCCGAAGCCGGTGTTCGGAGACAACGGCACGGGCATGCACTGCCATCAGTCGATCTGGAAGGAAGGCAAGCCGGTGTTCGCCGGCAACCTCTACGCCGACCTGTCGGAAGAGTGCCTGTTCTACATCGGCGGCATCCTGAAGCACGCCAAGTCGATCAACGCCTTCACCAACCCGTCGACCAACTCCTACAAGCGTCTGGTCCCAGGCTATGAGGCGCCGGTGTTGCTCGCCTATTCCGCGCGCAACCGGTCGGCGTCCTGCCGCATCCCGTTCGGCTCCTCGCCGAAGGCCAAGCGCGTCGAAGTCCGCTTCCCGGATCCGTCGGCGAACCCCTATCTGGCCTACACCTCCATGCTGATGGCCGGCCTCGACGGCATCAAGAACAAGATCCATCCCGGCGACGCGATGGACAAGAACCTCTACGACCTGCCGCCGGAGGAGCTCAAAGAGATTCCGACCGTCTGCGCCAGCCTGCGTGAAGCGCTGGAGTCGCTCGACGCCGACCGCGATTATCTCAAGGCCGGCGGCGTGATGGACGATGACCAGATCGACGCCTACATCGAGCTCAAGATGGAGGAAGTGATCCGGTTCGAGCACATGCCGCATCCGGTCGAGTTCGACATGTACTACTCGGTCTAATCAGACCGAGATTCTGCCGGGACAGAAACATCTCGGTCCCGGCAGGAGGTTAGGTTTCGCGGTCGCGGCGGTCCTGCGTGTCTGTCTTCCCGCGTTGCTTCTTGCGAAAGCGCGAAGCCCGGCTTCATACCGGGCCGCGTCACTCCAGAGGAAGCCCCGGCCCTTGTGCCGGGGCTTTTTTTGGTGCGAGACATTTTGGGACCCGAACCGGTCCTCCTCTGTCTGTACGCACTTTCGCAGGGCCGTGTCGGCAACGAATCTGTTCTCCGCCTATGGAACTCTCTCCGGCCGGATGCGGTTCTCCGAATGGAACCCATCATGTTCGTAGCTATTGGCCCGCGTAGGACAGTCTCGCGGCGCCGCTCGACCGGAGGAGAGAAGCATGAGAGTCCTGGTCATCCTCGCCTTTGTTGCGGGTAGTCTTGCCGCCTGCAGCCCCTATTCCTCGAGCGACCGCGCGCTCGCCGGCGGTGCGATCGGTGGCGCGTCGGGCGCCGCGATTGGTGCTGCGGCCGGAGGCTCGACGGGAGCGGCACTGGCGGGTGGCGCGATCGGTGCAGGTGCCGGGGCCCTCGCCGGCGCGGCGACCACGCCGAAAGCCTGCCGCGATCGCTATGGCCGTGCGGTGGCTTGCCCGTAACGGTGTACAGCCAATTTCACTTTTTGGAGCCGGTCGTCGTTCGGGACGGCCGGCTTTTTTTGTCGGCCTCGTGCAAGCTACGCGGCATAGCATTGTCGAAAATCACTTGCCGGGAAGAACCATTCACGTCTCTATGAGCGAAAGAGGTGCCGCACTGGTCACCGGCATTTTAAAAAGAAGGGAATCCGATGAAGTTCGTCCTCGTCGCCGCGATTGCGCTTGGCCTTGCCGCCTGCAGTGCCAATTCGACCCGTGATCGGGCCCTGGTGGGCGGTGCGGTCGGGGCCGGCACAGGGGCCGTGATCGCAGGCGCTGCGGCCGGAACCGGGGGCGCGGCCTTGGCCGGCGGCATCATCGGCGGCGCCGCGGGCGCGATTCTTGGCGGCGCGACGGCCCCGAAAGCCTGCCGCGACTACTACGGCAACCCGGTTCGCTGCCCGTAGCTTATAGCTGCCTATAGTTGTGGCCCTCCCTATTCGGGCCACTCCCTCCGCCATACGACACCGTCTTTCGTCAGCGCCGAAAGTGCCAACGTCTGGTCCAGATGTGCTGCGCGGTGCGCAAGCAGCCGCTCCGCGCAGTGAAGCCTGAGATCGCGATAGGCGGGATCGTCGGCAACGTTGCGCGTCTCTGCCGGATCGGCCGCGAGATCGAAGAGAAGCGGCGGCAGATCTGCGAAGTGGACGTACTTGACATCCCGGTCGCGGAGGATCGCGAGGTTGCACTCTCGTGACGAGAGCCCGAATCGGGCCTCCGCCATCTGCCCGACCACATCGCGGAAATCGAACTCTATAAAGGCGTGGTCGCGCCAGCGCACCGGCTGGTCACCGGTCAGAAACGGCACAAGCGAACGCCCGTCTACCGCCTCCGCAGGTTCGGTCCCCATCAGTGCGCAGAGTGTCGGGAAGAGGTCTACCGCCTCTGTGAAGCTCTCCACAGCGCGCCCCGCCGTCCCGCCCGGCATCCGGACCACCAACGGGATGTGGTAGGAGCCCTCGAAGAAGCCGCCCTTGCCGAACAAGTGATGGTCGCCCATCAGCTCGGCATGGTCGGAGGTGAACAGCACCACCGTCTCGTCCCAGGTCCCGGCCGCCTTCAGCGCGTCGAAGATGCGACCAAGCTGGGCGTCGACCTCGCCGATCATACCCCAATAGATCGCGCGAATCGCGCGCCGCTCAGCTTCGCTCCAGTCGCGCACCAGCCCCCCAGCACCCGGGATGAAATGATCCTTGCTGACCGTTTGCATCTGGAATGCGACCAGCGGATGCAGTGCCGCCTCATCGTCCGGTGAGCCCAACGCCGCAAAGCCCGGTCCCTCGTCGGGATTGTACATCGAGGCATAGGGCTCCGGCACGACGAACGGCGGATGCGGCCGGAGGAAGGAGATGTGGGCGAACCAGGGCCGCTCGGGCGCCTGCTCGCCGAGCCAATCGAGAAAGGCTTCCGTCAGAAAGGCAGTCTGGGTCTGCTCGGCCGCATAGGCCGGTGGCACCGACGAGACCTCCGGTGCGGCCGGATCGCGCGGCCTGTGGATCAGATCCGGATCAGAGACCTCCACACCCTGGCGCTTCAGCCAGGAGATCCAAGGCCGTTCGGCCTCGTCTAGCCCCTGGCGCACCGTGAAGCCGGGCATCACGCTTTCATAGGTCGTCAGCGCCGGGTCGTTCGGCGCACGCGAACGGGGGTCCGCACCGGTATCGGTGTAGCCGAACAATGTAGGATCGTAGCCGGCGCGCCGAGCGGCTTTGGCAATCGTATCGAACCGGTCGTCGAGTGGCGTGCCGTTACGGCAAACTCGGTTCGTCATCTGGTAGCGACCGGAATAGAGCACAGCCCTGGCCGGAGAACAGGGAGCAGCGTTGGCGTAATGGCGTAGGAATGCAGTGCCCTCCGCCGCCAGCCGATCAATCGCCGGCGTGCGCAGCACCGGGTGGCCGGCAACGCCGAGACTGTCCCCGCGCCATTGATCGGCGGTGATGAACAGGATGTTCGGCTTCATTCGGCCGCCGCGCGACCGGCCTCCAGCCGCTCGACCAGCTCGGGAATATCGGCAACGCTGTCGACGACGAAGTCAGCACCGGCCGCCTTCAGCTTCGCCCCGACCCGATCGCGAATCTCCGCCTTCGTCTCCTCCGATGCGGCTGCAAGTTCGTCGGCCGTCAGCCCAGCCTCGTTGCCGGTCAGGCAGACGCCGACGGTCAGGCAGCCGGCGGCAACGCCCTCGGCGATCCCCGGCACCGTATCGTCCACCTTGATCACCGCGTCCGGCGGATAAACGCCGAGATCGACGAAACACTTGTACATGCCGAGCGGACCCGGCCGTCCCTCCACCAGATCGTCGGCGCAGACGAGATTGTCGGGCTCGTAGCCCTGCCGGGCGGCCACAGGCAGCACATGCTCCATGATGGAGCGGGTGTAGCCAGTCGTGGAACCTATCTTCAGCCCTCGTTGCCGGAGCGTCTCGATCGCTTCGCGAGCACCGGGAATCAGGATCGCATAGTTCGCGACCACCTCCTCGTTCATGGGCACGAACACCTTGTAGACGGCATCTACATCCGCACCGGTCGGGACGTGACCAAGCACTTTCTCCCATGCCGCCGCAATGCGGGGGGCCTTCAGCATTGCGTCGATATGATCCCACTTGGGCATGCCCATGGGGCCGCGCGCCTCCTGGATGGTGACTGTCACGCCGAACTTGGCAAACGCCTCCACGAACACGCCCATCGGCGCGAACGAGCCGCAGTCAATGGTCGTGCCGGCCCAGTCGAACACGACAGCCTTGAACCGTCCCATGTCTCACTCCCTTACATGCCCTAAAAAGGCTCTTACCCAAACAGATCCGCGATCGTCTCTTCGGCAATTCCAAAGGCCGTCGACGCGCCGCATCCGGCGGTCACCACGCAGATGCGGGTCGCCTCGTCCGGCTGATCGGTGAACCGCCACCGGCCTGGCGCGCTGGCATAGGTGCCGATCCAGCGCTCTTCCACCGATCGCGCCGGTAGATCCAGAACCGCATCCATCTCGCCCAAGATCAGATCGCCCACCCGGCTCGGCACGAACGGATCCGGCGTGGCGTCGTAGTCGTGGCTATCGCCCACCACGAGCGAGCCATCCTCCGACTGGACCACGATCAGATGGACGCCGCTGCGACGCTCCTCGCCCTGTTCGCAGTCGAGAAGCTCTGCGAGCGGTTGTGCCTCGGGCAGCTCCGCATAGCCGAGATAGCGCGCCAGGCTGAGATCCGACATGACGGTTGCGCCGAGCGTGACGGGCGCCGACGGCCGCACGCGCAACATTTGCAGTTTGCAGCGGGTCGGCCGGTAGGCCGCGATCCGGTCTGAATAGAGCGTGGCGAAGTCATCGCCGGGACAAACGACCACAGTCTCCGCGGAAATCCGTCCGCTGGAGGTGTCCAGATGCGGCGCATCGACGGCGTGAACATGGGTGCCCCAATGAAAATCCACGCCGTGGACCTCCTCCAGCCAGCGGGCAAGCAAGGGCACGGCATCCTTCGATTCCACCCGCAGCTCGTAGGGCGAATAGAGTACCGATTTCACGGTATCGGTGCGCAGCGTCGGGACATATTGCAACGCTTCGAACGGGGTCAGCCGCTGGCAGTCGTGGCCCATGTCGGTCTTCAGAAACGCCTCGATCACCGCTTCCGCCTCGCTACGGCGGGCGGCAACCACGAGCCCTTTGTGCAGCACCGGGATCCCGGCCGCCTCCGCCACCTCCATCCAGATATCCCGGCTGCGCCGCGCCATCTGCCAGCAATCGCCGGCGGCTTGGCCGGTGACCGTGATGAAGCCGAAATTCCGGATCGAGGCCCCGTTGGCACGCCGATCGCGCTCGATCACGACCACGCGCTTCCCGCTGCGTACGGCGGCGAGCGCATGCGCAAGGCCGACGATGCCCGCGCCGACGACGGCGAGATCATAGCTGATGGCGGGACGCAAATGGCGCTCGGCGGGGCGGTCAGTGCCCTGAGGGGCGAGCGAAGTCGAACTCTTCCGCGAAGTGACAAGCAACGAAATGATCCTCGTCGAGCGCCCGCCAGTCGGGTTCCTCCGCCGAGCAGCGGGGTCTGGCATAGGGACAGCGCGTGTGAAAACGGCACCCGCTCGGGGCGGCGAGCGGATTGGGGATCTCGCCGGTGAGCTTGATCGGGTCGAAGTCGGCGTCGGGGTCGGCGCGGGGCACGGCCGACAGCAGCGCATGGGTGTAGGGATGACGCGGCGCGAAGAAGAGCTTCTCCGTCGGCGCGTATTCCACGAACTTGCCGACATAGAGCACCGCCACCCGGTGCGAGATCTGGGCGACCACCGAAAGGTCATGGGCGATGAACAGGAAGGCGACGCCCATCTCGTCCTGAAGGTCCTTCAGGAGATTGACGATCTCTGCCTGGATCGAGACGTCGAGAGCGGAGACGGATTCGTCACAGACGACGAAGTCGGGCCGGGAAACCAGCGCGCGCGCAATGCAGATGCGCTGGCGCTGGCCGCCGGAAAAGGCGTGCGGAAACCGCCTCAAATGCTCCAGGTTCAGTTTGCAGCGAGCCGCAATCTCGCGCACCCGCGCATCGATCTCATCGCGGTTACTCATCATGCCCGACGCCACCAGCGGCTCGGCGATGATGTCGCGCACCGTCATGCGCGGGTTCAGCGAAGAATACGGATCCTGAAACACCAGACTCATGCGCGGGCGAAACATGCGCAGCATGTCGCCGGAGAGCGAGGAGAGCTGCACCGGCCCGGCCTTGAAGACCAGATTCATGTGCTGGCGGAACTTGCGGAGCTCTTCACCCTCGATGTGGGCGACATCCACCTCGTCATTCCGGGTGTGGAAGATCACCTCGCCTGCCGAGGGATCGATCGCGCGCAGGATCGCGCGACCGACGGTCGTCTTGCCGGATCCGGATTCGCCCACCAGGCCGACCGTCTCGCCCCGCTTGATATCAAAGGAGACCCCATCGACGGCACGCAACTCCGTCGTTTCGGTACGAAACAGCTTCTTGGACCGGACGGGGAAGCGGACTTGGAGGTTCTTCACCTCGATCAGGGTCTCCGTCATGCCGCAGTCCTCCCCTCTTCCGCATGCAGCCAACAGCTAACGGCCCGGCCAGCCCGTGGGGCGCGCTCCGGCGGGGCTTGTACGTCGCAGAGCCCGGAGACCGCTTGGATGCAGCGGGGATGGAAGGCACAGCCACTCGGTCGCTCGCTCGGGCTCGGGATGTCGCCGGGTACGGGCTTCAGCCGCGCTTCCAGCCGGTCGAGGCTCGGAATCGCCTCCAGAAGACCGACCGTGTAGGGATGCATCGGGTTGCGGATCACCTCCCGCGTTGGTCCCTTTTCCACGATCGTGCCGAGATACATGACCGCGATTTCGTCGGCGATTTGGGCGATCACCCCCAAATCGTGTGTGATGAAGATCATCCCCATCCCGAGCTCGTCCTGGAGCGACCGCATCAGGTCGAGGACCTGCGCCTGAATGGTTACGTCAAGCGCGGTGGTCGGCTCGTCGGCGATCAGCAGATTGGGTCCTGCGGAAAGCGCGAGCGCGATCATGGCGCGCTGGCGCATGCCGCCCGACATCTCGTGCGGAAACTGGTCGATCCGCGCCGTCGGATTGGAGATCCCGACCTTGTCGAGCATCTCGATTGCGAGCGCGCGCGCCGCACGGCCGCGCAAGCCGCGATGAAGCCGGATCGCCTCCATCATCTGGTTGCCGATCGAATAGACCGGGCTGAACGAGGCCATTGGCTCCTGGAAGATCATGCCGATCTCCCCGCCTCTCAATCGCCGCAGCGCCCGTGTGGATCGCACATTTTCGATATCGATCTCGCGGCCGTCTTTTGCGCGGTAGCGCATGCGCGAGGCACGATCGAGCACCGCCGAGCCCGGCAAGAGCCGCATCAGCGCCTTGGTCGACACCGACTTGCCCGAACCCGACTCGCCGACGAGGCCCAGCGTTTTGCCCGCCTCCACCTCAAAGCTCACCTTCTGCACCGGCGTGATCACGCCCTCGTCGGTGCGAAAGGAAATGGTCAGGTCCTCGACGGTCAGCATTTTGTTCATCGCCGCCCCCTCATCGGACTTCGGAATAGGGATCGGCCGCATCGCGCAGGCCGTCGCCGATGACGGTGAAGGCAAGCACGGCCACCACCACGAAGCCGGCCGGAATGAACAACCACGGCGTCTGCTCGATGACCCGGACGCTCTGGGCCTGCTGCAAAAGCACGCCCCAACTCACCGTCGGCGGCCGTAGACCGAGGCCCACGAAGGAGAGCGCCGTTTCGGCCAGGATCATGTAGGGAAACGAGATCACCAGATCGACGATGATGAAGCTGGTAAAGCTCGGCAGCATGTGCTGGCCGATGATGCGCGAAGCTTTTGCACCGGCGAGCCGCGCGGCGACCACATAGTCCTCGTTGCGGATCGACAAGAGTTGCGAGCGGATGCGCCTGGCCAGCGTCGGCCAGCCGAACAGGCCGAGGATCAGGGTCATTGCGAAATAGACCTGGGTCGTCGACCATTCCTTCGGCATCGCCGCGGCGAGTCCCATATAGAGTGGGATGATCGGGACCACGCGCACCACCTCGGTGACCCGCTGGATGACGTTGTCTGTCATACCACCCGCGTAGCCGGCGATGCCGCCGATCACGAGCGCCAGCACGAACGAAATGACAACACCGAGCACGCCGATCGAAAGCGAATTCCGGGTCGCGTACATGGTTCTGGAAAAGACGTCGCGACCGAGATCGTCAGTGCCCCAGAGGTGCAGCATCGCCTTGGGATCGGCGAGACCGAAGAGATGGATGTCGGTCTCGATTACCCCGAGGAGCTTGACCGGCTCGCCCTTGGCGAAGAACTCCAGATAGACCCGCGTATCCGGATCCGGCACCGTCTTCGCCCGAAGCGTGACCGGATCGCGCTCGGTTCTCACACCATGCACGAACGGAACGGCGGAGCAGCCGTGGGCATCGCAGAACATCGGGATCTGCGGCCGACCGTCGATATATTTCGTGTCGCGAGCGGTCGGGCCATACGGCGCGACGAATTCGGCGAACAGGCCGAGCACGGCCATCAACACGAGAATGGTCGCCGCGACCATCGCCGAGCGATGCCGCCGGAAGCGCCACCAGATCAGCGTCCACTGCGACGCCGAATAATATTTCAGGAGTTTTTGACGCTCCTTCTCCGCCCGCTTCAGATCCCGAGACGAGGAGGGGTCGAGTCCTTCGACGACGGCCATCGCTCTAGCTCCCGAGCTTGATGCGCGGATCGAGCCACGCAAGCAGCAGGTCGGAGACAAAATTCATGAACACGATGATGAAGGTCAGGAGCAGCAGGATTGCTCCGGCCACATACATGTCGAGGTCGAGATAGGCCTTCAGCAGCAGTTCACCGAGTTCCGTCAGTCCCAGGACGGCGGCAACGATCGGCAGCTCGGAGAAGATCCGGTTGACGTCGAAACCGATGGTCGAGGCAACCGGATTGATCGCCAGCCGCGCCGGATACTTGATCAGGAGCTTGAGCTCAGGCACACCGCGCGCCCGCGCTGCCGTCACCGAGAGCTTATTGAGCTCGTCCGACATCGTCGCGCGCACCGTCTGGATCTGATAGGCAACGGCCGACCAGGCGAGCACGAACGCCGGCAGCCAAAGGTGCTTGATCAGGTCCCAGAGCTTGGCGAGCGACCAGGGCGCATCCGCATAGGCCGGCGAGAACAGCCCGCCGATCGACGCACCGAACCAGCGGTTGGCGAAATAGAGCATGATCAGCGCCAGCAGGAAGTTCGGCAGCGCAAGACCCAGATAGGAAAAGGCGGTGAGCCCATAATCAGCGGTGGAGCCGCGATGGACCGCAGCAAAGATCCCGATCGGAATGGCGACCAGATAGGTGATCAGGAGTGTCGCGGCCAGGATCCCAAGCGTCAGCCAGACCTTGTCGCCAATGACCTTCACGACCGAAGTCTCGAAGGCAAACGCCTGGCCGAAATCGCCGCGCGTGACGATGCCGCCGATCCAGTCGGCGTAGCGCAGCGCCATCGGCTTATCGAGGCCGAAATCGTGCCGGATCGCCTGGACGTCGGCCTCGGTGACACTGACGCCGGTGCCGGAGAACTTCCGGAAGGCGTAACGATCGGCATAGTCGCCGGGCGGCAGCTCCATGATGACGAACACCATCATGGAGACGAGCAGCATCGTCACGATCATGCCGACGAAGCGATCGAACGCGAAGCGAAGCATGGTGGATCTCCGACCGGGCGAAGCGGTGGCCGGGACAATGCGCCCCGGCCGACCTCATTCGTCGCGGGCTACTGCTGCAGCCACCACTGCTGCGGCCGGTAGGGATAGGCCCAGTAGTAGTCGTAGCTCTTCGCCGTCAGGTCCTTCACGTTCTGAAGGTCGTTGCGGTAGACGTACGGGCCGACCACGTCGCCGATCAGGCCGATCTTGATGTAGTGGTCGCGGTAGATCTGGGAGATCTCTCGGCCGATCCGGTTGGATTCCTCCGAGCCGATCTGCTGCTGAAGGAACTGGTCGGCGAGCGGCCAGAGCTTCTTGATGTCTTCCGGCGGTTCGATACCTTCAGATCCGCCCGACGTCTTCCAGGCCGCCCAGGCGAAGCCGTTGCCGGGGCTGAAATAGTCGCCGAACGGCGGCACCATCGAGGTCTGGTCCTGGCTGATCGCCGGCGCGGCAATGCCGTCGTTCTTCCAGGTCATGACGTCGAGGTCGTTGTTGTTGGCAGCTGCGCGATACTCGTCGGAGGTGACCTCCTTGAGGTCGACGCGGACGCCGACGGCGCCGAGATAGTCGCGCACCAGCTCCGGGATCTTCGCCGGCGTGCCCTGGGTCGAATAGACCAGGCGGATCACCAGCGGCTTGCCGTCGGGACGCTCCAGCGTACCGTCGCGATCGGAGTCAGTCAGGCCGACGGAGCCGAGCAACTCGCGGGCCGTGTCCGGATCGTAGGCCGTGTCAGCCTTGATCATGTCCTCGGAAATGAAGGAGACGGTGCGCGGCTCGGCCGGGAAAACCTGGCTCGGCACGCCCTGCCCCAGATAGACGATCTCGTTGATCTCGTCACGGTCGAGCGCGAGCGACATCGCCTTGTTGAAGTCCGGGTTCATGAAAATCTCGCGCAGCACCGGATCCTTGTGGGTCTGGTTGAACGCGTAGAACACCGTCTCGCCCAGGCTCGGCGCAAACTTGATGGTGTAGTTGCCCTTGCCCTCATTCTCCTTGAGCAGCGGGAAGTCCTCCAGGAACAGCGCCTGCTGCTTCCAAACGACGTCGCCATTCATGATCTTGAGGTTCTGGACTTCCTTGTCGCCGATATAGGTCTCGTCGATCTCGTTGATGTACGGGAGCTGATTGCCCGCGGTGTCGACCATATGGAAATACGGATTGGCGACGAGCTTGCGGCCCTCGGCGTTCTCTTCGACGACGATGTGGCTTTCCAGCGTCGGCGTCACCGCACGGCCGAAGTCGCGGGCCTTGTCGCCGTCCTTCAAAAGCGGGGTCGGAACGTCCTTCCAGTCGGAACCGCCATAGTAGAAGTTCAGCGCCGCAGCCGCGTTTTCGAAGCCGTGCTCCTGGGCGAGCGCATCGGCGTTCTCGTTGTACTTCGGCATGAACCGCGCGAGGAAGTGCTTCGGCTGGAACGCTTGACCGTAGTCGACGGCGAAGCGGTTCAGGATGCCCGGCATCGGCACCGGAAAGGTGAACTTCACGGTGACATCGTCTACCGCTTCCACGGTCGCCGGCTTGCCGGAAAAGAGCCAACGGTCCGGCGTCTTCTCGTAGACGTCCTGGTTCAGGATCAGGTCATTATACCAGAACGCCACGTCCTCGGCGGTGAAGGGCTCGCCATCGGACCATTTATGGCCCTTTCGCAGCGTCACCGTCAGCGCGGTGAAGTCGTCGTTCCAATCCCACGACTTGGCGACATTCGGAACGACCGTCTTCAGGTCGTCGGCGTAGCGCACCAAGTTGACGTGGCGGACGGAGAGCAGATCCGAAGTGCCGGATTCCGTACCCTTGGAGATACCCGTCAGCACGCCGCCATACTGGCCAACCGTGTCGTAGGGCGCGACCACCAGCGGCTCTTCCGGCAGGCGCTCGGCCAAAGCCGGCAGCTCGTCGTTGCCGAAAATCTTGTCGTTAAGCGCGGCGATCTGTGGGTTTTCGGAGAAATCCATCTCGCAGTTGGCCGCTTGCTCGAACTCCGCCAGCTCGAACTGCTGGGGATATTCCGGGCTAAGGCCCTGCATATCGGCAACGGTCGCTGTCGGACAGGCAGCCGAAGCCGCCGCGCTCATCAAAAGCAGGGACGCGCTGGAACATAAGGCTAGTCGCAGAGAACGGGTCATGGGGCATCTCCCGAGATCACGATGACTTCGGGTCTTCATGGCCCGAAATCGTAAGACGCGATCGATTCAGAACATCAGAGCGGGATGCGGACGGAATACCGACTCCCGTTTTCCTCATTCCGCGCTCGGCTCGCGTCCCCTGCGGATGCCCACGTCATGTAACAACTTGATGAAATCTTAAAATTTATAGGCTCTGCCTATGTTTTACGGTCCGTCATCACATCGTCACGAAAGCCGGACGCCACGTCGAAGAAGCGGTCCACAGCCGTGGCTTCGCGCATTTCCGGCAGGCACGCGAGATAGTGCGAGGCCCAAAGACCCGGGTCGTCGATTTCCACAGGCTTGATCCGATCGCTTTCGTCGAGTTCGCCGGCAAGCGCGACGCCGACCCCCATTCCCGCAAGCACCCCTGCCCGCATCGATTGCCAGGAGCCAAGCGCGATCAGCGGCTGCAGCGGAACCGCGCTGTCTTTCGCCGCCGTCTCGAAAATAATCCGGGTGCCGGAGGTGGTTTCCCGACAGACGATGGCGCAGCGCGCAAGCTCACCCCAGCCGATTTGGCCGCGCGCGGCGAATGGATGGTCCGCGGGGACCATCAAAACAATCCGGTCGGTCCTCAGCCGCTCCACGGTTAGACCGTCCGGCGGCTCCTTCGCCGTGATAAAGGCGGCGTCGAACTCGCCTTTCTTAAGGTGGCTAACCACGTCGAGCGACGCCATGCATCGCGTTTCGAGTTTGATACCTGGATAAGCACCCATGTACCGGCTGATCACCGGCATCGCGAATTGGTCCGTCGAATAGCCTAGCCGCAAGGCGCCCGTCTTCAAACTTCGCTCGTCTTCGAGCAGATCTTCGATCTCGTTCATAATCGTCAGGAGCGCCCGCACCTTCGGAAGAACCGTATCTCCGAATCGCGTGACACGAATTTTGTGGCCATCGCGTGCAATCAGCTTAAGTTTACATTGCCCTTCGACGGCTCTGAGCTGGGTCGAAACCGACGGCTGGGTGATGCCGAGCTCCCGCGCGGCCCCTGAAAAGCTACCTGTTCGAGCCACCGCCTCCAGAACCCTTAGCTGGCTAATCGTCGTTCGCATTGCGGCACCCGCTCCCTCCTGCGCGAGGTCTACCGCGCGCAAGAGGCAAGGCTAGCAGGCGTATCCCACAATGCGATGACACCGCTTCGGGACGCGGCGCACGTCGCGTGCCAACGCTCTGTCGGACTGCGAAGAGCTTGTTCAACCGTCGGGGCGACGCAGATGAAATGTCGGATACGTCAGTTTCCGCCTTCGGGAGGAAACACCGTCTTCCAGTCGTCCTTCATATCGATCAGGGTCCAACCGTTCTGGGATGCGGCGTCCAGCCCCTTGTCGAGCTTGCCAACATCGGAGTCGCGGTCGTAGGCCCATTCCCTTTCGGCGTCGGTGTGATGGACAAAGGCGCAAAAGCTGAAGCCCGGCGCCAGGCAGGTATACTGCAGCATCTCAAGATCTCCGTCGGAGTTGCCGAACGCCATGAGCGGCTGTTGGCCGATGTGCATCTGGATACCCACCGGCTTGCCCGGACCGTCGTCGACAAAGTCGACCTCCGGCAACTTTTCCAACACCGGCGCGCCGTCCTTGATCTCGAACGTCAGCTTGCCGGTCGAGCCAACGACCTGGGCCGGCGGCACGCCGTAAAGATCCTCGGAGAACACCCGCATGAAGTCGATGCCACCGCCGGAGACGATGAAGGTCAGGAAATCGTTCGCCCTCAGATAGGCGAGCAGTTCGACCATCGGCTGGTAATTCATCTTGGAGAACGGCCGCTTCTTGGCCGGGTTTTCCGCGCTGGAAAACCAGGCGGCGACCTCTTCAGCGAACTGATCCGTCGTCTGTCCGGCATGGGTCGCGGCGACGATCTCGGCAATCGCCTTGTGGCCACCGGCAAGCGCAGTCTTGAAATCCTCCTTCAGGATCGAGGCATAAGGCTCCTGCGTCTTCCATTCCGGATGCTCCGGCGCAAGCGCCTTAATCCGGTCGAAGGCGAAGAAGAGCTGCACATAGACCGGCTGTTCCGCCCACAACGTGCCGTCATTGTCGAAGACGGCGATGCGCTCGTCCGGCGAGACGAAATTCGGCCCGTCTTCCGTGGTCACCGCGTTGACGAAATCCACGATCGCCGACTTGGTGGCCCCATCGTTCCAAGAGGGCAGCGGATCGGATTGCGCCAGCACGGGCCCGGCGCCGAGAGAGACGACGGTCAAAGCGAAAACCGCCGGTCGAAAACGGCGAGCGAGACGGAACATCTTTGATCCTTCCTTACCAAGGTGTCTCATCTCGGCTGCGATGGTCAGCCGAGATGACAGCCGACCGCGATCCATCAAATCACTGGTTGACGTTGGGCACGGTCAGCTTGTCCATGACCTGCTCGAGCGTGAAGCTCGCTGCTTTCTGCCGCGGCGGGAACTCCTGGAACGTGGCAAGAAAGCTGGCCACATATTGCTGGGCCGGAACCAGCATGAAGGCATGATCGAGCAGCCAGTCATAGTAGGTGTTGGAGGTTCGATAGGCCCGCTCGTAGGGGTCGCGCCGCAGGTTGAACATCAGCGGCACCCGCAGTTCGGTGAACGGCTGAATCCAGGTACGGAAAGTGGCCCACCGCTCCTGCTCCAGGAACACCATCTTCCAGTCGCCGAAGCGAAGCGCCGACAAGTCGCCATCGTCGGTGAAATAGAAGATCTCGCGGCGCGGGCTCCGCTCGCTCTCGCCGGTCAGGAGCGGCAGGATATTGTAACCGTCGAGATGCACTTTGTACTCGCGGCCCAGCTCCGGCACCGACAAGCCATCCAGGAGCTCCTGCTTGACTTCCGGGTCGCCGGCAGCGGCAACAAAAGTCGGGAACCAGTCCATGTGGTGGACGACTTCGTTGGTCACGGTGTCGGCCGCGATGTGACCAGGCCAGCGCACCATTGCCGGCACGCGCCAGCCGCCCTCCCAGTTGGTGTTCTTTTCGCTCCAGAACGGCGTCATGGCCGCGTCGGGCCAAGTGTTCATGTGCGGCCCGTTGTCGGTTGAGTAGAACACGATCGTGTTGTCCGCGATGCCCAGTTCATCGAGCACATCGAGGAACTTACCCACGTCCATGTCATGCTCGATCATGCCGGCCGTATAGGGGTCGACGGGCTTGCCGGCGATGTCGTCTGCCCGCGCCTGCATCTCCGGCGAAACATGGGTGCGGAAGTGCATTCTGGTTCCATTCCACCAGACGAACCAAGGCTTTCCCGCCTGGTTCTGCGCGCGGATGAAGTCGATGGCAGCGTCGGAAGTCTCGTCGTCCACGACTTCCATCCGTTCGCGCGAGAGCGCGCCCGTGTCCTCGATCTCCTGCCTGATTGCGCCATCCACGTAAATCGCGTTGGAATGGATTACGCCTCGCGGACCAAATTGCTCGCGGAAGGTTTGGCCATTCGGAAGGATCATATCGCCGGGATAATCGGGATGCTCAGGCTCTTCCTCGGCGTTCAGGTGATAGAGATTTCCAAAGAACTCGTCGAAACCGTGATTGGTCGGCAGATGCTCGTCGCGGTCGCCGAGATGGTTCTTTCCGAATTGGCCAGTCGCATAGCCTTGCGCCTTTAGCATGCCGGCGATCGTGGGGTCTTCTTCGCGCATTCCGAGTTCCGCACCCGGTAGCCCGACTTTCGAAAGACCCGTGCGGAACACCGACTGACCGGTAATGAAAGACGACCGGCCCGCCGTGCAGGACTGCTCGCCATAGTAGTCGGTAAACATCATCCCTTGATGGGCGATCCGATCGATATTGGGCGTCCGATAGCCCATTAGACCGAACGTATAGGCCGAAATGTTGGATTGGCCGATATCGTCGCCCCAGATGACGAGAATATTCGGCTTATCTTCTTCCGCCAGCACCGGCCCGGCAAGTGAAAATGCTGCAACGGCAGCCACGAGACACTGCTTCATCGACGTTCCCTCTGATCCCTCGCGATGCAAGATTTTCTCTATTGGGCCGCGTGCGGCCTTCCTTGCATTCGCTGTTGGCGGTCGCTTTTTTCTTGGTGCGCGACTATGAAACGAAGGATAGTCCCAAGAAAAATTCAATTCAACCAAACAGAGCATACGGCTCGACCGGCACCCGCAAAGATGCCGGTCGGTCTTGTCGAGGCAAACCGGTTAGTTGCCGGTCGGCATCGGGATGTTGACGCCGTCCTTGGCGAGCTGTTCGCGCACCCATTTGAAGTTCTGGTACTCGGTCAGCGTGATCGGGCCCGTGTAGGTCTCGCTTTGCAGCTTGCGCGGCGGATACTGGACATAGGTCTTGATCAGCTTCGCCAATGCTTCGTTGGCCGGAACCGTGGCCCACGTGCTTTCGGTGAAGGTGGTCATGAAGATGTCGTAACGCTCCTGCGGGTCGGCCAGGAGGTCGAACACCTGCGGGATGGTGGCTACGTAGCTTTCGGCCCCTTTCCAGCCAAGGTTGGTGTCCACCGCCAAACCGCCCGTGCTCGCACCGTCATCGCCACGAAGGTTGAAGACGAACTTGAAATTGCCGGAGCGGATCGCGCCGGGCGACAGCTCGTTTTCAGTGAAGTAGAACCACTCGTTGCGATCCGAGGGACCTGTTCCCTCGAGGACAGAAGTCATGTCGTAGCTGTCGAAGATGATCGGCTCACCGGCGCGATCCTTCTCCGGCAGCTTTTCGCCGGCGACAGAGGCGAAGGTCGCCATCAGGTCGAGACCACCGAGGATATCGTCGCTGCGCGTTCCCGGCTTCACGTGCCCGGGCCAACGCACCATGGTTGGAACCCGGTTGCCGCCTTCGCGGACCGTGCCCTTGGTGCCTCGGAACGGCGTGTAGCCCGCATCCGGATAGACGTCCTGCCAGGCGCCGTTGTCGACGGTGTAGAACACCAGCGTGTTGTCGGCGAGGCCGAGATCGTCCAGCTTTTTCAGGACATTGCCGACGCGGGTGTCCAGCTCCACGACGGCGTCGGCATAATCCGACTTCGAGATCGACTTATGCTCGAACTCCGGCGCCGGCATGTTCGGCTGGTGGTTCTTCATGAAGTTGACGTTGATGTAGAAGGGCGTGTTGGGCGTCTTGGCCGCATCCTCCAAGAACTCGACCGCCGCCTCTTCGACATACTTGTCGAGGAACGGAATACCGACCACACCCTTGTCTGGGGTGTCGACATATTCGCCGTTGACCTTGAAGACTTCCTTGGCCTCTTCGCCGGCATTGCCCGAGAGAGCGCCGGTAGTGACCTTCTGGAACATCTCGCGAAGGTCGTCGCTCATCGCCGGGAACCACTTCGGGTCCGCGTAGGTGTAAGCGTTGAGATGGTAGAGGAAGGCATACTTCATCACGTCGTAGCCCTGGGCGTTCGGCAACGCATAGTCCGCCTCGCCCAGGTGCCATTTGCCAGTGAAGTAGGTCTTGTAGCCGGCTTCCTTCAGGACCGAGGCGAGCGTCCATTCGGCCTTGGGCAAACCGCCGCCTTGCCCCTGGAAGGCGACCGTGGTCATGCCGGACCGGTTGGGAATACGGCCGGTCTGGATAGCGGCGCGGCCGGGCGTACAGCTCGGCTGGCCATAGAAGTTGGTGAAGATCATGCCTTCGGAGGCAAGCTCATCGAAGTTCGGCGTCGGCATGCCGCGGCCCACGCCCCCGAGATAGGGGCCGAGATCGCCCCAACCGGTATCGTCGGACACGATCAAGAGAATGTTCGGTTTCTTATCCGCCGTCTCGGTGGACGAGGCATCCTGAGCCCAAGCTGGCCCAGAGACCACCATCGCCGCCACCGCAGCAGCAACTAGTCCCCTCATCAAACGTCTCCTTGTGTTGGATCGAAGGCTTGCTCCGACCGGACTTGGCCACCCCTCACAACTAGGGGGCGACTTCGGACGGGCATTCGGGCAGAGTGCCGTGGCCTGGGCGTGCGACGCTCGATTCACCGCGTGCGGCCCTGTCGGTCGGTCCCGCTGGCGTCCGATGTCGAATTGTAATCCTAAAGTCGCGAAAGCTCCATAAAATCAACTTCTGATCGATATCGAACGCCGGCCAGGCTGCGCAGCACCCCAATTCTCGCTTCAGGGGCGCAAGGCCATGACAGCTCGCGTGTCAGGTGCTCGTTTTGGGATTAAAAATGGCGACCGTCCCCACCCAAAGGCACGTCCGTGCCCATCACTTGCCATTTTGATTGTCTTCGGCCGGATATTGCCCAAAAGTTGCAGTTGGTGCTTGATATTTTGCGTCAAACGCGGGGACGTTGATGCGATATTCCAACTCGGTCGCTCTGACGCGCGCTGCGGGCTTCGGCTCGCTGCCGGACCTGCTTCGGGAACGCGTCGGCGAACGTGCGCTCTTCAAGACATTCGAGCGCGAGGGACTTTCGATCGAGACGATCGACACCCCGCATACGCTCCTCCCCGTCTATGCCGTGATGCGGGTCTTCGGACGCGCCGGCTCGCTGCTCGGCGATCGGACCTTCGGCTTTGAGGTCGGAGAGCGGATGACCCATCGCGGCTTCGGGCTCTGGGTCGAGCATAGCATCCTGGCGGCTACGCTCGGTGACGCGCTGCGACGAAGCATAGCAACGATTGGCACGCATCAATCGGACTGCCGGATGGAGCTTGTCGCAAGCGAGCGCCATGTTCTGTGGCAGTATGTGCCGCCGCCTCTGAAGGCGACCAACCACCAGCACAGCGACCATATCCTTCCGCCGATGCTGGAATTTGTTCGCCACTATCTCGGACGCGATTGGACGCCGGAATGGATCGAGATGAACTACGCTCGCGATCCGGACGCTGCGCTGATCGAACAGCGGTTGCAAATCCCGATCCGTTTCGGATGCCACGGAGTCGGTATCGCGCTTCGAAAGGAAGACCTTGCAGCGCGGCGAGAGCTGCTTCCTGCCGCCTACAAGCGCATCGTCACCCTGCGGGAGGTCGTGGCGGACGTCCTTCTGAAAGCGGCACCGGAGCCGGCCCGCTCCCTCTCCGCCGTCGTGGCCCTCCGCCTCATGGACGGAGACACCGATATCGAAGGGGCCGCACGGATTACCGGATTGAGCGTTCAGAGCCTGCAGCGCCGGCTTCGGCAGAAAGGCTTCACCTATCGCGAGATCGTTGACGGCGCACGACACCACCGCGCGATTCGCCTGTTGCGGGAAACCGATCTGGCGGTCGTCGAAATCGCTCTAATGCTCGGCTACCAGGAACATCCGAGCTTCACTCGCGCCTTTCAGCGCTGGACCGGCGTCTCGCCGACGGCCTATCGCCTTGCCAATGCGCCGCTTATCCCCAGTCACGCAAGCGCCTAACCGCAGGTTGACGCCTAATGCAAAGCAAAACGACGGCATATCAACTAGGGCCGATCGAGGATCAGCACATGAGGCCGCCGGAGCTTCAAAAGGAAGGAAACAGCGTGGAAAAATCGTTTCGATTCGATCTTAAAGCGCTGGTCATGGCCTTCGCCATGGGGACCCTCACGGTCGGGATGGCGCATGTCGGCGAAGCGCGGGCGGCAGATCTTGAAACCGGAGCCACAGAGCCGGACTGGTCACCGGATGCCGTGGCCGAACCGGGCTGGCAGGTTAGTGTGGCCCCCTATTTCTGGGCGGCCGGCATGACGGGCACCGTGGCTTCGTTCGGGGCGCCGGGCGTCGACGTCGATATGAGTTTTTCCGACATCATGGATGGGCTCGACTTCTCCGTCATGGCGGCGGGCGTGGCGCGCCACGGCCGCTTCAGTCTGAGCACCGATCTTCTTTATCTGAAGCTCTCCACCAAGGAGACTTCTGCCCATGGCGTCATCGTCGACAATGTCAGCCTGGGCTCGACGACGATGGAAGCGACAGCGCTCGCCGGTTATTCGGTTCTGGATCTTTCAAATGTCCGCCTCGATGTGGTCGGAGGTGCGCGCGTCTGGTCAGTCCGGAACGAGCTTTCCTTTAACGGCGGCCTGCTCAACGGCCGTGGTGCGAAAGACTCCGCGACGTGGGTCGACGCCATGGGCGGCATCAAGGGCCGTGTGGACCTGTCCGACCGCTTCTATCTCACGGGATCAGCGCTCGGCGGCGGTGGCTCCTCGGACTTTGCGTGGGACCTGCTGGGGGCCGTCGGCTACGACGTCTCCGACCGCTTTTCCGCCCTCGCCGGCTATCGCGCCCTCGGGGTCGACTACCAGGACGGACCGTTCGAGTTCGATGTGACCATCCAAGGTCCGATCATCGGCGCTTCGTTCAAATTTTAGGGCGTTCCGCCCGGACGCAGTATCAGAGCCGTTCCGCTTTCTCTGGATCGCAGAACGGCTCGAAGCCCCTGTTTTGATACGCTTCCGGAGTGCGAACCGGTTTCGGCTTCGCCTGAAAATGCTCTCGAACAGCGGCGATCTGCAACGTCGACAACGCCACCAGCGCCCAGCTATCTGATCAAAAACCGGGAGCCGTGCGGATCCCGATCGGGAGGCAGGAGCTGGCATGACACTGCGCGCAACCATCGAAGCGCTCTATATCGGACGCGTTGAAACTCGCTGGCCGGAACGGCCACCGTCGGCAATCGGTAAAACCACGACCGCCGACAGACTCGAGCTCACCACGACCGGCTTTCGCCGCGACAGCCAGGCCGATCTCACCGTGCATGGCGGTCCGGACAAAGCGGTTCATCACTATGCCAGCGACCACTACGCCGACTGGCGAAACGAACTCGGCCGAGACGATTTGCGGCCGGGCGGCTTCGGCGAGAACATTTCCACGTTCGGGCTGACCGAGGACCGACTCTGCATCGGCGACATCTTCACGCTCGGCACGGCAACGGTGCAGATCAGCCAAGGCCGGCAGCCGTGCTGGAAACTTTCCGCCCATACCGGTGAGGAGCGGATGGCCTTTCTGTTCCAGAAGTCGGTACGTACTGGCTGGTACTATCGCGTGCTTGAACCTGGTCATATCCAAGCCGGCGACGAGATCACGCTCCAGGAGCGTCCCTGTCCGGAGTGGTCGCTCAAGGCCGTTACTGAAGCGCGCCTGACGCGACGGATCGACCGGGACGCCGCGGAGCACCTTTCCCAATTGCCGGAGCTCGCGGACGGCTGGCGCGAGGCGTTTGATCGCATCGCCAAGAAGGCACCGGCAGAAGACACCCGCGCCCGACTGGAGGGAAAGTAGCCCTCGCGGGGCGGCCTATCGGTCTGCAGCCTGCAGCGCGGTCCACACCGCTAGTGGAGTCGTCGGCGCACCGATCGGGCACGCGCCGGCATGGGCGAGCGCGTCGTTGACCGCGTTCAAAATCGCCGCGGCGGAGGCGATCGCTCCGGCCTGCCCCACCCCTTTGGTTCCAAGCGGCGTCGTCGTGCATGGATGCTCTTCCGTGAGCACCACACGAGGCATTGCGGCCATATCGGCCGCGCGCGGCAAGCCATAGTCCATCAGGCTTCCGGTTAGAAGTTGGCCATCGGCAGGATCGAAACCGACGCGTTCAAGGATCGCTTGGCCAAGCCCCTGCTCGACGCCGCCGACGAGCTGATCGACGAGCCCCGTTTGGTCAAGGATACGGCCATAGTCGTCGGCGGCGACGTAGCCGACAACCTCCACACGTCCCGTTTCCGGATCGATCTCGACATCGCAGAGATGGCAGCCATTGGGATAGGTGGTCGCCCCACCGCCGGTCGCTTCCGCCGCCAGGCCGCCCTCCTCTCGCGCCAGGGCGACGAGCGAGATCCGGTGGTTGGTGCCCGGCACGAACAGATCGCCCTGCTCAAACGTCACGTCATCGGGGGAAACACCGAAACGCTTACCGGCTCGGGTCCGCGCCGTTTCGATCAAAGCATCGGCGGCATTGGCCACCGCGCTGCCCGCCACCGCCATGGTCTTGGCGCCATAGGTGCCGCCGCCGTCCGGACTGTCGACGGAATCGCCCTGACGCAGTACGTCGAGCGCAAGCGTTGTCTTGTCGGAGACGATTGCGGAAAAAGCGGCCTTATGGCGTTGTCCGGTGTCCTGGCTTCCGACAGTCGCCGTCATCCGCCCGTCCGCATCGAGCACGAGCCGCGCCAGGTCCACGGGGCCGGCGCTGGTGGTGTCGAGCCAGAGCGAGACACCGCGACCGAACAACTGGCCGCGCGCGCGGGCGGTCTGCCGCCGTGTTTCGGCGGTCACTGTGGTGTCGGCCGAGGCAACCGCAGCATCGAGCCGTCCCGGAAAATCGCCGGTGTCGTAAATCTCTCCGGCCACGGTCCGGAACGGCAGCGCGGAAGGGGCGATCAGGTTGCGGCGGCGAAGCGCGATCGGATCGATGCCGCTTACCCGCGCGGCTTCGTCGACCAGCGCCTCCAGCACCAGGATCGCCTCCGGCTTGCCGGCACCGCGATAGGCGTCAGTCCAGGGCGTGTTGGTCAGGTGCCCGGTGACTTGAATGTCGGCGGCCGGGATATCGTAAAGCCCGGTCGCGACGCTGGAGAGCCCGTAAGTCGCCACGTGCGGCTCGAAGAAGGAGATATAGCCGCCAAGGTCGACCTCGTGACGCACACGGATTGCCAAGAAGCGTCCGTCTGCATCGAGCGCGAGTTCGCCATGGGCACGCAATTCGCGGGCTTGGGTGTCCGTCTGGAGCGACTCCGCCCGGCTCGCGATCCATGTCACCGGACGGCCGAGCCGCTCGGCCGCAACCGCCAGCGCGAGATATTCCGGATAGGGATAGGTCTTCATACCGAACGAACCACCCACATCGCGGGTGATAACCCGGACAGTTGCGGGATCGCGCTTCAGGCAGGCTGCGAGCAGCCCGGCGAGGAGCCCCGCCCCCTGGGCGGGAATTTCCAGCGTCAGGCGGTCGCTCCCGCCGTCATAGGAGGCGATCGTCCCGCGCGGTTCGATCGGCATCGGTGCCACACGGGAGAGGTCCAGATCCAGGCGCGCCACCGTCGCGGCAGCCTCGAAAGCGCGGGCCGCAGCCTCGCCACCCTTCGACGACCAGCGCAGTGCCACGTTGCCCGGCGCCAGGGCATCGATCTCCACAGCCGGCGGAGCATCCACCGCACTGGTGACGCTGGTAACCGCCGCAAGCGGCTCGTAGTCGATCTCGACGAGTTCGGCCGCATCAATCGCCGCCGCTTCGGACGTGGCGACCACCACGGCCACGGGATCTCCGACATGGCGTACCCTGTCTTGGCACAGGATCGGCCTCTCGATCGGGGCGAGAAAATCGCCCTCGCCGGTAAAGCTGAGCGGCGAGACGATCGGCGCGACATCGCCGAGATCGGTGGCGGTCAGGACGGCGACCACACCCGGCGCCCCGCGCGCGGCCTCCACATCGATTCCGTCGAACCGGGCATGAGCAAGTGGCGAACGAACGAAGACGGCGTAGAGGCTGCCGTCCGGAACGATGTCGGCGAGGTAGGTTCCGCGTCCGACCAGGAAGCGATCCAGTTCCATCTCCGACACCCGTGTTCGAACCGATGCAACCCAGGAGAAGCGACACCCGCTTTTCCGGATTTGCGTCAAACTCTGATTTTGAACCGTTCCACGATTCGCCGAAAAGTGGAACGGTTCCAACGCGACTTGCGAGTTTCGGCCCTATTCGGCCTGCAGCTTCTGGCGCAGCGTCTCGACATCCTCCACGGACATCTCGTCGACCACGGAGAGCTTGCCGTCATCGTCGAGCTTCCAGGTGACGAACGAGCCGGCGATATCGCCGCTGGCGTCGAACCGGAGCGGGCCGACGGCTCCGACATAGTCCACCGCTTTGTCGTCAGCGAGAGCGGCGAGTGCCGTCTTGAAGCCATCGACGCCGGCATACACGGTCTCGCCCTCCGGGTCCGTCACCGTGCGGATGCCCTCCGTAATCGCCTTGCCGTCCGTCGAGGTTCCGGCCGCATCGATGGCGAGAGCCGCGATCGCCACGGCATCGTAGGTGTTGGCCCGGCCCGGACCTTCCGCGTCTTCGTCATTGGCGGCAGTGTAAGCCGCACGGAAATTCTCCAGCGACGGCGTTTCCGACGCACCCGGTGTCAGCCAGGCGGCCTCGCCTAGGAACTTGGCCCCGACCGCTTTCACGAATTCCGCGTCGTTGAGGTTATGCGCGAATAGAAGCTCTGGCGATCCGCCCTGGCTCAGCCAATCGCGGACAATGCGCGAACCTTCGGTGACATAGCCGATCAGATACAGCGTGTCCGGCTCGTCCTCGATCAGGCTGGAAACTTCCGAGCGATAGGAGGATTGGTCCGGGGTGTAGAGCACGATTTCGCCGACTTCGCCGCCGAGCGCCTCATAGCTCTCTTTAAAGACCTTCGAGAGGTTCTGACCCCAGTCGTTGTTCACGGCGAGGATGTCGATCTTACCCGCGTCTTCATCGATGGCATGCTGGGCCGCTGCCAGTCCTTGCAGAGCGTCGGAGATGTTCGCCCGGAAGAACAGGCCGGTTTTCTTGCCGATCTCCGAAAAGCTCGGCGACGAGGCCGTCGGCGAGATCAGCGGGATTCCGGCCGGCGCGGTCACGGAATTGAGGACGGCGAGCGTGGTGCCGGACAAGGCCTCCCCCACGATGATGCGCGCTCCCTCCAGATCGACGAGCTGACGCGCCGCGTCCACGGCGAGCGAGGGCTGGCCCTGGCTGTCGCGCACGACGAGCTCGACCGGGCAGCCGGCGGCACCGCCCGCTTCGTTCACTTGGCTCACGGCAAGATTGGCCGATTTCAGCATACCCTCGGCGATCGGCGCAATCGGCCCGGTCATCGGCAGAACGAGACCGATTTTGGACGGACAATCGGCGGCTTGGGCCGATCCCGCCACGGCGACAGCACCGGCGATGGCGAGAAATTGGAAGGTGGTTTTCAAACCCATTTTTTCAGTTCCCCACTTTATCGACAGCGCAGTTTTACGGGATTTGCATACTGTATGCAATGATGCTACGAAATTGACATTCTAGCCAGCCAGCGGGACTTCTCACATGGCTTCAGCCCCCCTGATCGACGTGCGCGGTGCCAGCAAGCATTTCGGCGGCCTGGCGGCGGTGGATCGGGTCAGCTTCGAGATTCCGGCGGGCGAAGTCGCTGGGCTGATCGGTCCCAACGGCGCCGGAAAGAGCACCATGTTCTCCATGCTCGCCGGCGAACTGAAGCCTTCCGACGGCGAGATCCTGTTTGCCGGAGACCGGATCGACACGCTGCCGGCGCACGAGATCTTCGGGCGCGGCCTCGTCCGCTCCTTCCAGATCCCGCGGCCCTTTCGCCGTCTCACGGTTCTGGAAAACATGCTACTCGCTCGGCCACGCCAAAGCGGCGATCGCCTGGCCAATGCGCTGTTTCGCCCAGGTACAGTGCGCAAAGAGGAAACGGCGGCGGATGATACGGCGCGCGCAATCCTGGAAGAACTCGGGCTGATCGATCACCGGAACCGGATGGCGGGCGGGCTCTCCGGTGGCCAACACAAGCTTCTGGAACTTGCCCGCGCGCTGATGTCCGATCCGAAGGCGATCCTGCTCGACGAGCCGTGCGCAGGCGTCGCACCGGCCATGATCGAGCGCCTCTCGGAAGCCGTGGAGCGCCTGCGCACGCGCGGGATCACCGTCGTCTTGGTCGAGCACAATGTGGATTTCGTCATGCGCCACTGCGACCACATCGTCGTCATGGCCCAAGGCCGCGTGATGATCGACGGCACGCCGGACGTGGTGCGCAACGATGAGCGGGTTCTAGATGCCTTCCTGGGAGCAGCCCATGCGTGAGGCCTCCCTCACCGTCGACCGGCTGATCGCAGGTTATGTCAAAGGCCAGCCAATCGTGCGCGAGGTGTCCCTCTCGCTCGCACCGGCGGAAATCCTCGCCGTATTCGGTCCCAACGGCGCCGGCAAATCGACCTTGGTGAAGGCGATCGCAGGTGTGGCGCCCGTGTTCGGCGGAGCGATCCACTGCGGCGGCAGCGATCTCGCCGGCAAGCCGGCCCATCGCATCGCACGCGCCGGTATCGGCTACGTGCCCCAGGTGAAGAACGTTTTCACCGAGATGAGCGTGCGCGAAAATCTCGATCTCGCGATCGCCATGCGCAACGGGCGCGGGCCGACCTTGGCCGAGATCTACGAACTCTTTCCCGATCTTCAGGAGATGGGGCGACGGCGCGCAGGCGCCCTCTCCGGCGGGCAGCGCCAAATGGTTGCGATCTCGCGCGCCCTGCTGCTCGGTCCGAGTGTTCTGATCCTCGACGAACCTTCCGCCGGCCTGTCGCCCCGCAATGTCGACCTCGTTTTCCAGAGCCTTAGGCAGCTTCGACTTCATGTTCCGATCCTGCTGGTGGAACAAAACGTCAAAGCCGCCCTCAAGATCGCCGATCGCGCCTTGCTCCTGGCCGACGGCTCCGTTCGGCTGTCCGCTTCCGCATCGGAGCTTCTGGACGATCCGGCGGTGATGGAGACCTTTCTCGGCGGAGGCACAAAATGATCTCCCTCCTGGTCGATGCCGTTCTGGTCGGCGCCATCCTCTGCCTCGCCTCGCTCGGCCTGTCGCTGGCTTATGCGATTTTCCGCTTCCCGAACTTCGCCCACGCCGAATTCCTGACCGTTGGCGCCTATGGTGCGTTCGTCGGCTTCACCGCCGCCGCTCCGGTCTTGAACGAGCCGATTCAGATCCTGGTTGGTGCTGCGGTCGCGATCCTGGCCGCGGCGCTGATTGCCGCGCTTTCGGGCCGAATCGTGTTCCAGCCGCTTGCCGCGCGCGGCGGCGGCCCGGCACTGATCATCGCGGCATTTGCCACCGGCCTTTTGATCCGCAACCTGATCGTCTTCCTATTCGGCCCAACTGAGCTCTACGTCCAGCGCGAGCTCGAGATCGCCGAGAATATCGGCTACGGAGTGCGACTGACCCCGACGGAGATCGGGATCCTGATTGCCACTGCGGTGGTGATCTACGCGCTCCATCTCGTCATGAGCCGGACGACGTTCGGCCGCTGTCTGCGCGCCACCGCGGAGAATCCCGACCTCGCCGCCGTCACCGCAATTCCCGTCGACCGAATCCGGCTCGGCGCGTGGCTGCTGGCTGGCTTCTATTGTGGGCTTTCCGGTTTAGCTCTCACCATGCTCGCCCCGATCCGGCCCGAAACTGGCTACGAGTACCTGCTGCCGGCACTCGCCGCCGTCATCCTAGGCGGTCTCGGTTCGATCTACGGCACCCTGGTCGGTGCTATGCTGATCGGCCTCGCCGAGGCCGCGGCCGTCCATTACGGCTTCGCCGAATGGCGCCAAGTCATCTCGTTCGCCCTGATCATCCTCATCTTGATGATCCGCCCAAACGGGCTGATGGGGAGGGCCGCGTCGTGATCGACCTTATCGCCTATACGGCCTTCTCGCTGACCTTCGCCGTCATCTTCGCGGTCGCCGCTCTCGGGCTGAACCTGCAGTTCGGCTATGCTGGCCTGTTCAATGTCGGCATTGCCGGATTCTTCGCCATCGGCGCCTATACCAGCGCGATCCTGACCGGGCCGGAATGGGCGAGTTCTCTCGGCGGCTTCGGCTTGCCGGTCCCGATCGGAATCGTCGCTGCCGGCGTCACATCGGCCATTGCCGCCTACCTGGTCGGGGCCGCCGTGCTGAGGCTCGGTGGCGACCATCTCGCGATCGCCACCTTCGGCATCGGCGTCTCCATCCAGATCGCCGTCACCAATCTTGGCGCCATCACCAACGGTCCCAACGGCCTGTTCGGCATTCCCCGCCCGTTCCGCGACGGCTCTGCCCTGCTCTCCGGCAACCTGGCGTGGCTCGCGACCTGCGTCCTCGTCATGGCCGCGATCTGGTGGGTGCTGGCGCATCTGACCGCCACTCCATGGGGTCGAACCTTGCGCGCGCTCAGCGAGGACGAGACGGCATCCGCCGGCCTCGGCAAGGACGTCCGTCGCTTCAAGCTCGAGGCCTTCACGATCGGTTCGACGCTCTGTGGCGTGTCCGGTGCGCTTTACGCCCATTTCGCCGGCTTCATTAGCCCGCACGATTTCCTGCCAATCCTCACCTTTCAGATCTACGCGATGGTGATCATCGGCGGTACCGGCAACAATCTCGGCACGGTCGTGGGCTCGGTGATCGTCTGGGTGTTGTGGAGCGCCAGCGGTGCGGTTCTGGGGTCCACCCTGCCGGCTGACTGGCAAAGCAAGGCCGGAGCCCTGCGCATCATCCTGATCGCGATCGTGCTGCTTGCCGTGCTGCATGCCCGCCCGGGCGGGCTGTTCGGCGAACGTCCGCCGGGACTGCGCCGCCGCGAACAAGCAACCGACGATGCCTCCTCCTCCAATCCCGAGGTGACGCCATGAAAGACTTGATTGCGGAACTCGCCGCTGCAGGCGAGCTCGCCGTCGTCGAGCGCGCGGTCGACCCAACCTTCGAGCTTGCCGCCGTCACCAAGGCGGTCCAGCGCGAGGGCGAGCAGGCAGTTCTGTTCAAATCCGTGCGCGGCACCGATTTCCCGGTGATCTCCAATGTCTTCGGTAGCAACGATCGACTGAAGCGCTTTATCGGCGCCGGAGACCGCACCTTCTGCGAACGCTGGATCGAACTCACCGACGCCTGCCTGGCCAGCCGAGCCGAAAACGTACTGGTCGACGTGGAGACCGGCGACGACGATTACGTCACGGGCACCCTCTCCGACTTGCCGGCGATCACCTGGCACGGGCGGGACGGTGGACCCTATTTCACCTCGGCGATCTTTCTGGCCAACGATCCCGACACCGGCGTGCCGAACCTCTCCTTCCACCGCGCCATGCAGGTGAACGACGAGGAGCTACGCATCCGGCTCGGCACCACCCACGACCTCGCCAAATACCAGCGCGCCGCCGAGGCGAAGGGCGAAGCTTTGGAAGCCGCGCTCATCCTGTCGGCACCCCCTGAGATTTTCATGGCCGCCTGCGCCTCACTGCCCACCGAGGCCAGCGAGCTTGCGATGGCGTCCCAGATCATCGGCAAGCCGCTGGAGATGCGCCGCTGCCGAACCATCGACCTTTCGGTCCCCGCCTCCGCCGACATCGTGGTGGAAGGCCGGATCCTGCCCAACGAGCGGCGTCCGGAAGGCCCGTTCGGCGAGTTCATGGGCAACTATGTCGAGGTCGGCGACAACCACGTCTTCGAGGTCACCCATGTGAGCTGGCGCCCCGGCGCGGTATTCCACGGGCTCCTGTGCGGCTCGCCGGAGGACCTGCGGCCGCTAGAGGCGGTCACCGCAGCGCGCATCTATCGTCACGTGGCGGGCCAAGTGCCTGGCGTTCTCGACGTTTCCTGCAAGCCCAACGTGATGATCACCATCATTAAGCTGAAGACCCAGTATGAGGGCCACGCCAAGCACGCGCTTTTAGCCGCGATGGGCTCGTATCTCGACTACAACAAGGTCGTCATCGCGGTCGATGAGGACGTTGATATCTACGATCTCGACGACGTGATGTGGGCCTATCTGACCCGAGGGCGCGCCGACACCCGGGCGATGATCCTGAACGATATCCCCGGCTTCTACCGCGACCCCCACAAGGACCACTGGGGACGACTCGCGATCGACGCGACCATGCCCTGGGGCCGCGAGGCCGAATTCGCGCGCAAGCGCGTGCCGGGCGAGGACGACATCGATCTCTCCAAGTATCTGACCCGCACGTAGGCAGTAGCCTCCACCGGCGGTCGCCCGATCGCCCCCTTATTCCGGTCGGGCCACGTCCCGGCCGCCGACCTCAGACGAAATGGCATGCAGAAACAGGTTCGTATCGGCGTCGACATCGGCGGCACCTTCACCGACTTCGTTTTGGAAGATGGCGCGCGCCAATTTTCCTTGAAACTCCTGACCACCACCGACGCGCCGGAGCGCGCCGTGATCGAAGGGGTGCGGGAGATCCTTGCCATCGCTGAAGTGCCGGCAACGTCCGTCACTGCGATCGTCCACGGCACCACGCTCGCCACCAACGCCGTGATCGAGCGTAAGGGCGCCAAGGTCGGCTTCGTCACCACCGAAGGCTTCCGCGATACCCTCGAGATGGCCTACGAGCACCGCTACGACCAGTACGACCTGCTCGTCGACAAGCCGCTGCCGCTGGTGCCGCGCCAACTGCGCTTTCCCGTCACCGAACGCATTGGCGTCGACGGACGGGTGCTGAAGCCGCTCGACGAAGCTGCCGTGCGTGCCGTCGGCGAAAGCCTTCGCAACGAAGGTGTGGAGGCTGTCGCGATCGGCTTCCTGCAGTCCTTCGCCAACCATGCCCATGAGGAGCGCGCCGCGGACATCCTGCGCGAGATGCTGCCGGGGGTCCCGGTGAGCGTCTCCAGCGACGTCTCGCCGGAAATCCGCGAATACGAACGCTTCACCACGGTGACGGCCAACGCTTACGTTCAACCGCTGATGAGCCGCTATCTCGGCCGGCTGGACACCGGGTTGCGGGATCTCGGCATTGCGGCGCCGATCTATCTCATCCAGTCGAACGGCGGGCTGTGCGACATCGCCACCGCTTCGCGCTTTCCGGTCCGGCTTCTGGAAAGCGGGCCGGCCGGCGGCGCCATCTTCGCCGCCTCGCTCGCGAACGAGCTCAAAATCGACAAGGCGCTGCTCCTCGACATCGGCGGCACCACCGCCAAGCTCTGCTTCATCGACGACGGCAAGCCGCAGACCGCGCGCGGTATGGAGGTCGCCCGCATCGACCGATTCAAGCCGGGCAGCGGCCTGCCGCTGCGCTTCCCCGTGGTCGAGCTCTGCGAAATGGGCGCCGGCGGCGGATCTATCGCCCGCATCGACCGGCTTGGACGCCTCGCCGTCGGGCCTCAGAGCGCCGGCTCCACCCCCGGCCCGGCCTGCTATGGGCGCGGCGGCAGCGAGGCGACGGTAACAGATGCCCATCTGGCGCTCGGCCGGCTCGATCCCGACCGGTTCGCCGCCGGCACCGTCAAACTTACCCGGGACAAGGCGGAGCGCGCGCTGTCGGCGAGCGTCGGCGACAAGATGGGGCTCGCGACCGACAAGGCCGCCGTCGGTGTTATCGAAATCGCCAACGAGAACATGGCGAATGCCGCCCGCGAACACGCCATCGAGGTCGGCCACGGCACGGCCGGGCGCACTCTGATCGCGATCGGCGGAGCGGCCGCGCTGCACGCCGCCGATCTTGCCGCCAAGCTCGATATGGCGGCGGTGGTCGTGCCGCAGTCGGCGGGCGTCGGCTCGGCGGTGGGCTTTCTGCGCGCGCCGGTCGCCTTCGAAAAGGCGCGATCGCAGCACCAGATCCTCACCCGCTTCGACGCCAAATCCGCTTTGTCCGTGATCGACGTGCTCGCAGCCGACACCGCCGCAGAGATTGCAAACGCAGCAGAGCATGAAGCGCCGCGCGTCAGTGTCTCCGCGCAAATGCGCTATCGCGGCCAGGGACACGAAATCACCGTGCCGGTCGACCATGAGCGTCTCGGGATCGAAGGGGCGACCTATCTCCGCACGACCTTCGCGGCGAGCTACGACGAGCTTTACGGACGCACAATCGCGGGCAAGGACATTGAAATCCTGGCCTGGACCGTTCGCTCGGAACTTCCGATCGAAGCCGCATCATCCGCCACCTCCGCCGAAGCCGACGCGTCCATCTCCGAGCAAAGCTGGGAGATCGTGGAGCAGAGCGGGAGGACTGTGACCGCGCGCGTGCTCGACCGCACCGCCCTTGGCGCCGAGGAAACCACCGAAGGCCCGCTCCTCGTGGTCGACACCGGCACCACCATCCTGGTGCCGACCGGCTTCACCGCCCGGGTGATCGGCGCCGGCCATCTCATTCTGGAACGCTCCGCCGCGAAAGGAGCCGACGCATGACCGCTACGCTCGATCCCCTCACACGCCAGATCGTCTGGAGCCGAATGATCGCCGTCGTCGAGGAACAGGCGAAGACGCTGATGAAGGTGGCCTTCTCGCCGACGGTGCGCGAAGCCGGCGATCTCTCCGCCGGCCTGTTCGACGCACACGGGCGAATGGTTGCCCAGGCCGTCACCGGCACACCCGGCCACGTCAACGCCATGGCGATCGCCGCCGCCCATTTCCTGGCGGAGTATCCCGCCGACGAGATGGAAGACGGCGACCACTACATCACCAACGATCCCTGGCTGGTTTCAGGCCACCTCCACGATGTGACGGTGTTCTCGCCGGTGTTTCGCGGGGGACGCGTCGTGGCCTTTTTCGGCTGCACCTGCCACCAGGTGGATATCGGCGGCCTCGGCATGGGCCCGGACGGCCGCTCGATCTTCGAGGAGGGTCTGCAGCTTCCGATCCTGCCGCTTGCCAAGCGCGGCGAGATCGATCGCAACCTGATCAAGCTGATCCGTGCCAACGTCCGTACCCCCGACGAAGTGGAGGGCGATATCCTCGGCTACGTGACGGCCAACGAGGTGAGCGCGCGCCGGCTCAACGCGACCCTGGACGAATTCGGCCTCGCCGACATCGACGCGCTCTCCGACGAGATCCTGTCGGTCTCCGAAGCCGGCATGCGCGCGGCAATCGCGGCGCTTCCCGACGGCACCTATCGCAACGCCATGCGCATCGACGGCTACGACAAGCCGGTCGACCTAGTGGCGGCGCTCACGATCGAGGGCGAAACCATTTCGATCGACTTCGAGGGCACCTCGGATGCCAGCGATCGCGGCATCAACCTCGTACTCAATTACACGCGCGCCTATGCGAGCTATGGCGCCCGTGCAGCAATCGCCACCGACGTACCCAACAATGCCGGTTCGCTGGCTCCGATCGAAGTGACGGCTCCGGTCGGATCGATCCTCAACGTGGAGCGAACGGCGCCGGTCTGCGCGCGGCACATCATCGGTCAGTTTCTGCCCGAAGTGGTGCTCGGCTGCCTGGCGGAAGTGCTGCCGGACCTGGTGCCCGCCGAAGGAGCGGCCTGCAACTGGGGTCTGCAGTTGCGCGGCAAGGCGGAAGAGCGGCCGTTCGAGATCCTGTTCTTCAATGCCGGCGGTGTCGGCGCCCGGCCGACCCGAGACGGGCTGTCCGCAACCAGCTTCCCAAGCGGCATTCGTTCGATCCCGGTTGAGATCTGCGAAACGGCCGCCCCGATCGTGATCCACCGCAAGGAGCTGCTGCCAAACACCGGAGGCGCCGGCAAATGGCGCGGCGGCCTCGGCCAGCGCATCGAAGTCGGCACCATCGACGACAGCGCGTTCCAGCTGTTCGCGGTGTTCGACCGGGTCGACAATTCCGCCCGCGGCCGCAACGGCGGAGAACCCGGCGCTCCGGGCAAGGTGGAAACGCTCTCCGGCACTCCGCTGAAGGCCAAAGGTCTACAGCCGATTCCGGCCGGTGACGGCGTGCGCATCGACGTGCCGGGCGGAGGCGGCTACGGTCCAGCCTCCGAGCGCGATCCCGACCAGATCGCCGCCGATCTCGACGCCGGCTACGTGACAAGCAAACTTACCGGAACGTGAGACCGCCACCGTGCCACACTTCGCACCCTCTTTCGCAGCGACCGCACCCAATCGCCTGATCGTCGGGATTTCGGGGGCGTCCGGGGTGATTTACGGCGTACGGCTGCTGGAGCTTCTGCGCGAGACGGAAATCGAGACCCACCTGATCCTCTCACGCTCAGCCGAGATCACGCTCGCCCATGAGACCCGCTACAAGATCGCCGAGGTGAAGGCACTCGCCGATGTCTGCCACGGTATCGAGGACGTAGCGGCCTCGATCTCCAGCGGCTCGTTCAAGACCCGGGGGATGATCGTGGCGCCCTGCTCGATGCGGACCCTGTCGGAGATCACCACGGGGGTCACCTCGACGCTGCTCACCCGCGCCGCCGACGTGGTGCTGAAGGAGCGCCGCCGACTGGTTTTGATGGTGCGCGAAACCCCGCTCCATGCGGGACATCTACGCACCATGGCGGCGGTTACGGAGATGGGCGCGATCGTGGCCCCTCCGGTACCAGCTTTTTACGCCAAGCCCGACTCGCTTACCGACATGATCGACCACACCGTCGGGCGCGTGCTCGACCTGTTCGATATCGATGTCGGCACGGTCCGCCGCTGGCGGGAGCAAGGACGGTAGAGACCGTCCTCAGAGGCCATCCCTATCGAATCGCACCGACCTGCATGCGACCGCATATCGGCCGCAAGCCGCGCGTGCGCGGCCGCGAACGGAGTAGGCTCGCGTGAGCAGGGTAAGAACCCTACTCCGGCAGGTTCAGCCGGACATGCAGTTCGCGGAGCTGTTTCGGAGTCACCTCCGAAGGGGCGCCCATCATCAGGTCTTCGGCGCGCTGGTTCATCGGGAACAGCGTCACGTCGCGAAGGTTCTCCGCCTCGCATAGAAGCATGACAATGCGGTCGATGCCCGGCGCGATGCCGCCGTGCGGCGGGGCGCCCATCTCCAGAGCCCGGATCATGCCGCCGAACTTCTCCTGCAGGATCGCCTCGCCGTAGCCGGCGATGTCGAACGCCTTGCGCATGATCTCCGGCTTATGGTTCCGGATCGCGCCCGACGACAGCTCCACGCCGTTGCAGACGATGTCGTACTGGAACGCCTTGATGTCGAGCGGGTCCATCGTCTCCAGCGCCTCCAGCCCGCCCTGGGGCATGGAGAACGGGTTGTGGGAGAACTCGATCTTCTTGTTCTCCTCGTCCCACTCGTACATCGGGAAATCGACGATCCAGCAGAACTCGTAGCGCTCCTCGTCGACCAGGCCGAGGTCGAAGCCGACCTTCTGGCGGGCGCGGCCAGCGAAGTCGACGAAGGTCTTCGGCACGCCACAGACGAAGAAGACGGCGTCGCCGGCCTCGAGCCCGAGTTGGTCACGGATGGCGGCGGTGCGCTCCGGACCGATGTTCTTGGCGATCGGGCCAGCGCCTTCCTCTTCCCCTTCGCGGAAGAAGATGTAGCCGAGCCCCGGCTGGCCTTCGCCTTGGGCCCAGGAGTTCATGCGGTCGCAAAAAGCGCGGCTGCCTCCAGTCCTGGCCGGGATCGCCCAGACCTGGACGCGCTCGTCAGCCTCGATCTGGCGGGCGAACACCTTGAAGCCAGAGCCGGCGAAGTGCTCCGTCACGTCGGCCATCTGGATCGGGTTGCGCAGGTCCGGCTTGTCGGAGCCGTAAAGCCGCATGGCGTCGGCATAGGGGATCATGGGGAATTTTTCGGTCACCGGCCGGTCGCCACCGAACTCGACGAACAGGTCGCGCAGCACCGGCTCGACAGCCGAGAACACGTCCTCCTGCTCCACGAAACTCATTTCGATATCGAGCTGGTAGAACTCGCCGGGCGAGCGGTCGGCGCGGGCGTCCTCGTCGCGGAAGCAGGGCGCGATCTGGAAGTAGCGGTCGAAGCCCGCCACCATGATCAGCTGCTTGAACTGCTGCGGCGCCTGGGGCAGCGCGTAGAACTTGCCCGGGTGCAGGCGGGAGGGGACGAGGAAGTCGCGCGCACCCTCCGGCGAGGAGGCCGTCAGGATCGGCGTCTGGAATTCCATGAAGCCGGCGTCCGTCATCCGCCGGCGGATCGAGGCGATGATCTGGGACCGCTTGATGATGTTGGCGTGCATGGTCTCGCGGCGGAGATCCAGGAAACGGTATTTCAGCCGCGTGTCTTCCGGATAGTCCGGCTCGCCGAACACCGGCAGAGGCAGCTCGCCCGCGGTGGACAACACCTCGATCTCGCGTGCGAAAACCTCGATGCGGCCGGTCGGCAGCCGATCGTTGATGGTCTCCGGCGTCCTCGCCTTCACTTCGCCATCGATGCGAATCACCCATTCGGCGCGCACGGTCTCGGCGGCTTTGAAGGCCGGCGAATCCGGGTCCGCCACCACCTGGGTGATGCCATAGTGGTCGCGCAGGTCGATGAACAGCAGGCCGCCGTGATCGCGCACCCGATGGACCCAGCCCGAAAGGCGGACGGAGGTTCCGACGTCGCCCTCAGTCAGCGCGCCGCAGGTGTGGCTTCGGTACCGGTGCATCAACTCGCCTCGATGTCTTAGGGATCGGGGTCTCGAGCGCGTGCGCGCGGCCCCTTCTGTCTTGTTTCAAGAAGCGCGGCGAGACAGGACACGCGGGCCGTGTCTTGTCAAGGCAAGCGCGATCGCCCACTTCAGCATGAGAGCCGGGACTCATAAAATCCGAAGGTCATGGCTCTCGCAACGCCGACGCGAGACTTGGCGGATCGGCATTCGATCGTGTATGACCGCGCGGTCGCGTGCTGATATGGCAACGCGGGGCGCCCTTCTGATCCGAGGTGGCGCCTTTTTCCCGTTTTCGGTCCGCATGCGATGCGGACCCGGTCGACGGTTCGTCGACGCCGTCCATGGAACGGCGGAGCCGCCGACCTTTGCAACAAGACATCGAAGGACGCGATGGAAACCGTTCTCATCGTCATTCACCTCATGGTGGTCATCGCGCTGGTCGCGGTCATTCTCCTGCAGCGCTCCGAGGGCGGCGCGCTCGGGATCGGCGGCGGCGGCGGCTTCATGTCCGCGCGCGGCACCGGCAACGCGTTGACCAAGGCGACGGCGGTGTTCGCGTTCGTCTTCTTCGCGACCTCGATCGGACTCACCATCCTTGCCCGCCAGCAGGAGACGCCGTCTTCCATCCTGGACGATCTGAACCAACCCGGCGGCGAACAGCAGCAGGGCGTGCCGCGCGATGCGGCCACGCGTGGCTCCGGCGAAGGCATTCTGGACACGCTGAAGGGGCTCGGCACCGGGGGCGACCAGTCGTCGAACGGCGCAAGCGCTCCGACGGCACCGACGAGCCAGCCGGCCACGCAGCAGCCCGCCGCGCCCAGTGCACCGGCAGCCCCGGGCGGACCGCAGGTTCCGACGTCCGAGTGATCCGGGGGCGGCCCCGCCCCTCGCGCGTCTAAAAGCCGGGGACAACTCAGGTTGTCTCCGAACAGATGGCCTCGTCACGTCGAGGAATTGTTAGGATAACGGCCCGATGGCTCGCTACGTCTTCATAACCGGCGGCGTGGTCTCTTCGCTCGGCAAGGGACTGGCCTCCGCAGCCCTTGGCGCGCTCCTGCAAGCGCGCGGCTACCGGGTCCGGCTCCGCAAGCTGGACCCGTATTTGAACGTCGACCCCGGCACCATGTCGCCCTACCAGCACGGCGAGGTCTTCGTGACCGACGACGGGGCGGAGACGGATCTGGATCTCGGCCACTACGAGCGCTTTACCGGTCGGCCATGCAACCAGATGGACAACATCACCACCGGCCGGATCTATCAGGACATCATCGCCAAGGAGCGCCGGGGCGACTATCTCGGTGCCACCGTTCAGGTGATCCCGCACGTCACGGATGCCATCAAGGAGTTCGTGCTGACCGGCAACGAGGACTTCGACTTCGTGCTGGTTGAAATCGGCGGCACCGTCGGCGACATCGAAGGCCTGCCCTTCTTCGAGGCGATTCGGCAGCTCGCCAACGACCTGCCGCGCAACGACGCGATCTTCATCCACCTCACCTTGATGCCGTTTATTCCATCGGCGGGCGAACTGAAGACCAAGCCGACCCAGCACTCGGTGAAGGAGCTGCGCTCGATCGGCATCCAGCCCGACATTCTCCTGGTACGCTGCGACCGCGAGATCCCGCCGGGCGAACGCCGCAAGCTGTCGCTGTTCTGCAACGTGCGCGAACAGGCGGTGATTCCGGCCCTCGACGTCGCGTCGATTTACGACGTGCCGATCGCCTATCACGAGCAAGGGCTCGATCTGGAGGTGCTGGAAGCCTTCGGAATTACCGGGGCGCCACCGCCGGACCTGACCCGCTGGAGCGAGATTTCGCGCCGCGTCTCCTCGCCCGAGGGCACGGTCAAGATCGCGATCGTGGGCAAGTACACGGGCCTGAAGGATGCCTACAAGTCGCTGATCGAGGCGCTGGTCCACGGCGGCATCGCCAATAACGTCCATGTCGACATCGAGTGGATCGAATCGGAGATCTTCGAAAAGGAAGATCCCGCCCCCTGGCTGGAAAATGTGAACGGGATCCTGGTGCCGGGCGGGTTCGGCGAGCGCGGTGCGGAAGGCAAAATCCAGGCAGCCAGCTTCGCGCGGCGCCATCAGGTACCTTATTTCGGCATTTGCTTCGGCATGCAGATGGCCGTGATCGAGGCTGCCCGGAACCTGGCGAGCATCAGCGAGGCGGGATCCACGGAGTTCGGCCCCACGCCGGAGCCGGTCGTCGGCCTTCTGACGGAATGGATGCGCGGCAACGAGCTGGAGCGCCGCTTCGCGGAAGGCGATCTTGGCGGCACCATGCGGCTGGGTGCCTATCCCGCGCATCTGGCCGAAGGCAGCCAGATTGCGGCGATCTATGGCTCGACCGACATCTCCGAGCGCCACCGCCACCGTTACGAGGTCAACCGCGCCTATATCGACCGGCTGGCGGACAAGGGCATGCGCTTTGCCGGTATGTCGCCGGACGGGCTGCTACCGGAGACGATGGAGCTCGTCGACCATCCCTGGTTCATCGGCGTGCAGTATCATCCCGAGCTGAAATCGCGCCCGTTCGATCCGCACCCGCTGTTTGCCTCCTTCATCCACGCGGCGATGGAGCAAAGCCGTCTCGTCTGACGCGAAAGGGCCAGCTATGGGCACGATCGGGGGGATCGACCACACAGTGGTCATGGCGGAAAGTCTGGAAGAGGCGACGCTGACGGCGCACCGCCTCGGGTTCAGGACCACGCCGCCGGCAGCGCATCCGTTCGGGACCGCCAACGTGCTGGTTCAACTCCAGGGCGGCTATCTGGAGTTCCTGGCGATTTTGGACGAAAGCCTGTTTCCGGAAGAGACTCCGGACCGGTTCTCGTTTCCGAGCTTCAATCGCGATTTCCTGATCGGCGAAGGGGCCGGCCTGTCGCTCGTTGCCCTCAAGACCGACGATCCCGAAGCGCTCAGGGAGCGGCTGGCGGCGGACGGCCTCACCCGAGGACCAACCTTCTCCTTCGAACGCACGGCGCTGTCTCCCGAAGGACGCGAGTTGCCGGTGGCATTCACGCTGGTGTTCGCAACCCATCCGGAATTGGTGCGCGCGGGCGTGTTTGCCCTCGTCCACCGCCATCCGCCGGAGAATTTCTGGCACGCCGCCTATCAGGCCCATCCGAACACCGCCCGCGCCATGCGGGGTATCACCCTGGTGTCGCCTCATATCGAGCGAACGGCCGAGATTTTCGCCTCGATTACGGGGATTGCGCCATCAAAAACCGCCGGCAGGGTCGAGATCACGCTTCCCGATGGAAGCACTCTCGACATTGTAGATGCCGCGACCTTCGAACGCCGATTCGGCTCGAATGCCTTTTCCGACAAGGTGCTGGCCCGGTTTGCTGCAATGACGATCGAAGTCGATTCGCTTGAGACGGCGGCGTCAACCTTGACGGCGAGCGGCGTCCCTTTCGAGACGTGGGAAGGGGCTATCGTGGTCGCCCCTGAGCACGCCGGAGGCGTCGGCTACCGGTTCATCTCAGCCGATTAATCGCTACGGACTTTCACCCGGAGATGCTCCGGAGCCGTTCCGCTTTGCTCGAAATTCCAGAGCGCGTCGAAATCATTGTTTCGACGTGTTTCGGCATGGCGAACCGAATCCCGCGCTTCGCCTGAAAACGCTCTACGGCACCAGGAATTCGAACGGCTCGCTCGGGGCCATCCGGCCGCTGACCTCACCGCCCTGATCCGAGGGATCATTCAGGTGCAGCTTCAAAGGCGCGCCTGTAGGGCTGAGGTCGAGGCTCTCCAGATCGACCCAAAGCACCGCCGGATTGATGACGGAGTCGAAATAATAGCGTTTCGCGTCATGCTCGATCACGGTGCGCCAGAGCGTCGACGAGATGTTCGGCTTTTCCGGATCGTTCATGCCAAGCGGTGTGCTGATCGCCCGCATCTGGGAGAACACCGCCGCGAGAGCGGCGCGGCGATCGGCAAATTTCGGCGTGGATTTGAGATTGTAGCTCGCGCGAGCAAATCGGTCGGCCGCATTGATCGTTCCCGGCAGGAAATGTTGTCCGCCGATCAAATCCCAATAGGCGTTGATGGCGAGCTGCTGGTCATAGACCGGGGAATTGGTCATCACCCGATAGTCGCGGCCGTGATGGATCTTCAACTCACCGCCAACGAACTCCAGGATCGCCGAATCGCCGCTCGCGTCGGAAAATGCCAGATGAACGGTGGCCGGCTTGCCGTTCGGGGCTTCGGCCGTGATGATTGTCATGGGATCGTCGCGCATCGTGGCGACCACTTCGGCCACGTTCGCGCAGGTGTCGAGCAGGAACTGCAGCCATGCACCGACCGAGATCGTCGGCTTGGCGCGTGCCTGCGGATCTCCGAAATCCGATTCGGCCAGATAGAGCAGGTTTCCGGCGAGCCCGGCCTCGTTCAGACCGTCGGAGGTGGCAAGGCTATAGATCGCCAGCACGACCGACCCGTAGGCCGACGTCCAGCGGACCGTCCCCTCGCCCGTGCCGCCGTTGCGTTCCATCCCGCGCGGAAAGGCCCATAGATCGGTCGCCATCTCCACGTCGCTCCAGTCCATGGAGCGGCCGGTGATGTAGCTTCCTCGGCCAGTCTCGTAGAAAACGCGGGTGCACATGGTTGCGCTCCTTTGTGGGGCAAGGCTCGGACGATGGGTCGGGCCCCAATTTTCTTCAGTTTTTAGCTGGCTCCGGGCACCGGACCGCATACCCTGGAGCCGCTATCCGTCCGTCTCGACCGTGTGCTCGAGCGGGTTCGGCAGCGGAATATCGTCGAGGGTCAGATTGGAGGTCATAACCGCATAGATGCCCGCGAGCACCACGCCCGCAAGAACCGACGTAATCGCCGCCTTGATCAAAAGCCGCGGGCGCGCGGGCGCACTCGGCATCGTTCCTGGCGTGATTTCCGCCTCCTGGTCCGCCTGAGAGCGGTTGCCCCATGGCAGGATCACGAAAAAGACGAGCCACCAAACGATGAAATAAATGGCGACGAGGCCGGTCGTCGACATGGTCGCGGACTACCTATGCTTCTTCCAGCTCGGTGAGCGTGCCGCAAAAGTCCTTCGGATGCAGGAACAGGACCCGCTTGCCGTGTGCGCCGATCTTCGGTTCGCCGGTTCCCAGCACTCGCGCGCCGGCCGCGACCAGCTTGTCGCGCGCCTCCATGATGTCGGTCACCTCGTAACAGACATGGTGCATGCCGCCGGTCGGGTTCTTCGCCAGAAAGCCGGCGATCGGCGAGTCCTCGCCAAGCGGCTCCAGGAGCTCGATCTTGGTGTTGGGGAGTTCGATGAACACGGTCGTCACGCCGTGATCCGGCTGAGGCAGCGGATCGGAGACAACGGCACCAAGCGTGTCGCGGTAGACCGCACTTGCCACCTCGATATCCGGCACCGCAATCGCCACGTGGTTCAACCGTCCAAGCATCGCAATCCTCCCGCGCCGGCTTGCGCCTCCCCATTTGACCGAAATGCGCGGGAAGGCGCCTTTATCCTGAAAGTGCTCTCGGCTTTCGTCCTGGTCCCGCCGATTGTTGCGAAAAAGCGAAGCCGCCATTTTCGCCCGGCGCCCTATTCATAGGACTGTGACGTCCACCCGGCAAAGGGGCTTCTTGCCCCACCGTTGCGCCGTGAGCGAGCGTAACGCCCGACGGACCGCCTTTGCGACAAGCTCCCGGTCGCGCCGCCGCGGCCGCGGAATTCCGTCAAGCGCCTCAATCGCGGCGTCCTGGAGAAGCTCCACGAACGTGTCGCCCTCGGCATCAACCGTCGGCAGTCCGAACAGGGTCACCGTCGGATCGACCGCGAGATCGCCGCGATCGTCCAGCACGACATGTCCCACGACGCAGCCGGCAAAAGACAGCTTACGGCGCTCCTGGGTTCCGCTCATCGCCGGCTCGGTGATCAGGTTGCCGTCCTTGTAGAGAACGCCGACGGGCGCCTCGTCGATGATCTCGGCCGGCCCTGGCGCAAGACGGAAAACGTCGCCGTTGCGTCCCTTCACCACCTCCGGAATGCCTTGCGCCTTCGCGAAACGCGCATGCTGGGCGAGATGGTAGGGCTCGCCGTGCACTGGCACGAGCACCTGCGGCTTCAGCCAGCGATAGAGGTCGGCAAGCTCGTCACGGCGCGGATGGCCGGAGACGTGCACCAGATCGTCCCGGTCGGTCAGGATCTCGATGCCACGCTCGGCAAGCGCGTTCACGACCGAGATGACAGAAGACTCATTGCCCGGGATCGTGCGGGAAGAGAAGATCACGAGATCGCCCGGCGACAGCGCCACACGCGGATGATCGTCCGCCGCAATTCGCGCAAGGGCGGCACGCGGTTCCCCCTGGCTCCCGGTCAGAAGCGCCACGACCTTCTCGCGCGGCAGGTAGCCATAGGCCTCCTCGTCGAGGAATTTCGGCAAGCCGTCAAGATAGCCGAGTTCGCGGGCGACCTCGATCACCCGCTTCATGGCTCGCCCGATCACCACCACGTCGCGGCCCGCGGCCTGGGCCGCCAAAGCGACCGCCCGAAGGCGCGCGACATTGGACGCGAAGGTGGTCACGGCGACCCGGTTCGGCGCCTGCTTGACGATCTCGGCCAACCGCGCCGCGACATCGGCCTCCGACGGAGACCGCCCCTCGCGGACCGCATTGGTCGAATCGCAGATCAGCGCCCGCACGCCCTCCTCGCCAACTGCCTGAAGCCGCGCCACGTCGATCGGAAGCCCGATCCCCGGCGTCATATCGATCTTCCAGTCGCCGGAATGAACGATCGTTCCGTGCGCCGTGCGGATCACCAGCGCATTCGGCTCCGGGATCGAATGGCTCATGGGGACCAGCTCGACGTCGAACGGCCCGATCTGCACCCGTCCGCCCTGCTCTATCGGCGTGACCGGAACCGGTTCCGAGCCGCGATTCTCGATCGCCTTCGCCTCTAACAACCCCGCGGTGAAGGCGGTCGCATAGATCGGCACCCGCAAGCGCGGCCAGAGGTCCAGGACCGCGCCATAGTGGTCCTCGTGGGCGTGGGTGATCACGATCCCGGCAAGGTTGTCGCATTCCTCTTCGATGAAGCGGATGTCCGGATAGATCAGATCCACGCCCGGCGTGGTCTGGTCACCAAAGGTGACGCCGAGGTCCACCATCAACCAGGTCCGATCATGAGCCGGACCGAGGCCGTACAGGCCGAGATTCATTCCGATTTCGCCGACGCCCCCGAGCGGCAGAAAAACGAGCTCGTCGCGAGCGGCCATTCTCAACTCCTGACTGTCGCGGCCGCCCCGAAATGGACGTCGCCGGCCGCGATCGTTTCCATCGATCCGTCGTCCGAGCGCACCACAAGATGGCCGCTAGGATCGACGGTCTCGTAAATCCCCCGGACGAGCGTGCCGTCGCCCCGGTCGACCGCTATCGATCCGCCAAGGCCCGCTGCGCGCGCCATCCAGGCAGAGCGAAGTCCGACGAAGCCGGGACCACCCGCCTGCCAGGCCGAAAAGCGTGCCACCCATGCTCTCGAAAGCGCTTTGAACAGATCCGCAGCTTTCGCGGCTGGACGGATCTCGGCGAGAGAGGCGACCTGATAGGCGGTACCGGCAGGAGCCGCAGTTACGTTGATCCCGATCCCGATCGCAACCACGGTTGCGTCCATCCCAGGCCGGGCCTCCAAGAGGATCCCCGCGATCTTCGCGCCGGACCATAAGACGTCGTTGGGCCATTTGAGGGCGAAGCTTGTCCTTTCCGAGCCTGGCCCGCCTTCGCGAACACCGACGCTCGCCTCCAACGCATCCAACGCGGCGAGCCCTGCGGCAAAGCCTAGCGTCGCTGCCACGTCCGCACGCACGGGAACGCTGAGAAGCAGCGTGGCTGCAAGATTGCCGTCCGTCGACGCCCAGCTGCGGCCGCGGCGACCGCGCCCGGCGGTCTGGTTCCGCGTGACCAGCCAGAGCGGACCCTTGTCGCCGGCTTCCGCGCGCGCCAGAGCCTCCGCGTTGGTCGATCCGATCTCGGCGAAACTCTCCAGACGGTAGCCAACCGAAACCGCATCGGAAGCGAGCTGAAAATCCATCACCCAGTTCGCGCCACCAAGACGGGATCGGACGGTCGGACCGGCGCCTGGAACACCGGCGGTCCGGGTTAGAACAGGCTCTGGGCCGCCGTCGTCGCTGCCGCCTGTAGCGGTGCGGCGACGAACACGAAGAACAGAACGAAGATACCGGAGAGCCCGAGCACGACCCGCAGTTCACCCGGCATCGGCTCGAACTGTTCCGCCGGCTCGTCGAAATACATCAGCTTGACGATCCGGAGATAGTAGAACGCGCCCACGACCGAGGTCAGCACGCCGATGACCGCCAGCGTGTAGAGCCCGCCTTCGATCGCCGCCAGGAAGACGTAGAACTTGCCAAAGAACCCGGCGAGCGGTGGGATGCCCGCAAGCGAGAACATCAGCATCGACAGGATGAACGCCATCACCGGCCGCGACCGGGCGAGACCGGCGAGCTGATCGATATCGTAGGTCATACCGTCCTTGCGCCGCATGGCGAGGATGCAGGCGAAGACGCCGAGCGTCATGGCGACGTAGATCGTCATATAGAGGATCACGCCCTGGACGCCCTGCGCTGTGCCCGGTGCCAGACCGACCAGCGCGTAGCCCATATGACCAATCGAAGAATAGGCCATCAGCCGCTTGATGTTGCGCTGTCCGATTGCCGCGAACGAGCCAAGCGCCATCGACAGGATCGAGACGAAAACGACGATCTGCTGCCATTCGAACGCCGCGGGACCGAATGCCTCGATCACGATCCGCACCAGGAGCGCCATCGCTGCCACCTTGGGCGCCGCCGCGAAGAAGGCCGTCACCGGTGTCGGCGCTCCTTCGTAGACGTCCGGCGTCCACATATGGAACGGCACGGCGGAGATCTTGAAGGCGAGGCCCGCGATCACGAACACGATGCCGAAGATGATCCCGAGGCTCGCGCCATCCTGGCTGATCACGGACGAGATGGTGTCGAAGTTGATCGAACCCGCGAAGCCGTAGGTCAGCGAGACGCCGTAAAGCAGCATGCCGGACGAGAGCGCGCCGAGAACGAAATATTTCAGACCCGCCTCGGTGGAACGCACCGAATCCCGGTTGATCGAGGCGACCACATAGAGCGCCAGCGACTGCAGCTCGAGACCGAGATAAAGCGCCAGCATGTCGCCGGCGGAAATCATGACCATCATCCCGAGCGTCGCCAGCACGACGAGCACGGGATACTCGAAGCGCTCGAACTTGGCAGCCTTCGCATAGGCCGTCGTCATGACGATCGCGAAGCCGGAACCGATCAGGCTGAGGATCTTGAAGAACCGCCCGTACGCATCCAGCACGAAGGCACCCTGAAACTCGGTGCCGTAGGAGGGAGCGAAGAGCAGAAGGAGGCCCGCGACGGCGACGAGAACGATCGCACCGATCGTTACCGTCCCCGTGGACTGCTCGCCCCCGAACACGCCGATCATGAGCAGCGCCAACGCGCCGACCGCAAGGACGAGCTCGGGAAGAAGGGGCATGAGGTCGGGCAACGTCGTCATCCCTTAAGCCTCGCGGGGAACGGTGATTTCACGATCGTCATCAATGCAGCACCTGCGCCGACTGGTGCGCCACTTCCAGCGCCGAATGATACTGCTGCAGCAGCGCGTCGACCGATGCGGAGGTCATGTGCAGAACCGGCGTCGGCCAGATACCGAAGAAGATCGTGATGACGATCAACGGCACCAGCACGAACTTCTCGCGCAGGTTCAGGTCCGTCATCGACTTCAAGCTCTCCTTCTCCAAGGGCCCGAACACGACCCGGCGATAGAGCCAAAGCGCGTAGCCAGCAGAAAGAATGATGCCCGTCGCCGCCAGGAAGGCCACCCATGTGTTGACCTGGAACGCACCGACCATGGTCAGGAACTCGCCGACGAAGCCCGAGGTGCCCGGCAGGCCGACATTGGCCATCGTGAACACCATGAACACCATGGCATACCACGGCATCCGGCTTGCGAGACCGCCATAGGAGGCGATCGCCAGCGAATGGGTCCGGTCGTAGATCACGCCAACACACAGGAACAGCGCGGCCGACACGATGCCGTGGGACAGCATCAGGAAGATCGCGCCTTCGATGCCCTGGGTGGTCGCCGTGAACATGCCCATGGTCACGAAGCCCATATGGGCGACCGACGAATAGGCGATCAGCTTCTTCACGTTGTCCTGCATCAACGCCACCAGTGAGGCGTAGATGATCGCGATCACGGACAGCGCGAACACCAGCGGGGCGAAGAAGTCGGACGCGACCGGGAACATCGGCAGCGAGTAGCGCAGCACGCCGAAGCCACCCATCTTCAACAGGATGCCGGCCAGCACGCTGGAGGCCGCAGTCGGCGCCTCCACGTGGGCATCGGGAAGCCAGGTGTGCACCGGCCACATCGGCATCTTCACCGCGAACGAAGCGAAGAAGCCCAGGAACAGCCAGTACTCCATCGACGTCGGGAAATCGTGTTGCAAGAGCTCCGGCACGCTGGTGGTCCCGGTCTCCCAGTAGATCGCCATGATCGACAGGAGCATGAACAGCGAGCCGAGCAGTGTGTAGAGGAAGAACTTGAAGCTCGCGTAGACGCGCCGGTCGTGCCCCCAGATGCCGATGATCAGGAACATCGGGATCAGACCGCCTTCGAAGAAGACGTAGAAGACCACGATGTCGAGCGCGGTGAACACGCCGATCATCAGGGTTTCCAGCACCAGGAAGGCGATCATGTACTCCTTCACCCGGTAGCTGATCGCTTGCCAGGAGGCCAGGATACAGAACGGCATCAGCAGCGTCGTCAGGATGACGAACAGGATCGAGATGCCGTCGATACCGACATGGTAGGTGAAGGGCCCGCCGATCCACTCATAACGTTCCACGAGCTGGAAGCCCGGGTTCGTCGGATCGAATTGGACGATGATCAAGAGCGAGACGAGGAAGGTGAACACCGTGGTGATCAACCCGACGCGACGAATGTTCGTCAGCGCCGCCTCGTCGTCCCCCCGGACGAGCAGGATGAACAGGACCCCGACGAGCGGGAGAAAGGTGACGATCGTAATCAGCGGCCAATCGCTCATCACGGAGCCCCCACGCCCGACAGCATTGCCCAGGTAACAAGCGCCGCCACGCCGATCAGCATCGCGAACGCATAGTGATAGATGTAGCCGGTCTGAAGTCGCACGACCCGTTGGGTGACATCGAGCACCCGGTGCGACACGCCGTCGGGACCGAACCCGTCAATCAGCCAGCCATCACCCTTCTTCCAGAGGAAGCGGCCAAGCCACTTCGCCGGGCGCACGAAGATCGTGTCGTAGAGCTCGTCGAAGTACCACTTGTTGAGAAGGAACTGATACAGCGCCGGATGTTCGCGGGCGAGCGTCACCGGCGTCTTCGGCGCTGCCATGTACCACCAATAGGCCCAGGCCACACCGATTACCATCATGATCGACGGCGCGATCGGCACCCATCCCGGCAGGTGGTGCATTTCCTCAAGCACATGGTTCTCCTCGCCGAGATAGAGCGACGTCCGCCAGAAGTGCTCGTAGCCGTGGCCGATGAACTCGTTGTGAAGCAGGAAGCCCGCGAACAGCGCGCCGAAGGACAGCGCCGCAAGCGGGATCAGCATCACCGGCGGGCTTTCGTGGGCATGCTTGAAGACGTCGGCCGTCGCCCGCGTCTTGCCGTGGAACGTCATGAAAATCAGTCGCCAAGTGTAGAAAGCCGTCAGGAGCGCGGCGAACAGGGTGAGCCAGAAGGCGTAGGCGGAGAACGGATTCTCCGCCGCGAAGGTCGCCTCGATGATGGCGTCCTTGGAGAAGTAGCCCGAGGTGAACGGGAAGCCGGTCAGCGCCAGGCCGCCAATCACCATCGCGGCGTAAGTCCACGGGATCTTCTTGGCAAGCCCGCCCATCTTCCGCATGTCCTGCTCGTCGTGCATCGCGTGGATGACGGAGCCGGCACCGAGGAACAGGAGCGCCTTGAAGAAGCCGTGAGTCATCAGATGGAAGATGCCGGCCGAATAGGCACCCACCCCTAGCGCGGCGAACATGTAGCCGAGCTGGGAACAGGTCGAATAGGCGATCACCCTCTTAATGTCGTTCTGCACGCAACCGATCGTAGCGGCAAAGAAGGCCGTCGTGGCACCGATGAACGTGACGAAGGTCAGCGCCGTCGGCGCGTATTCGAACAGCGGCGACATCCGCGCAACCATGAACACGCCCGCCGTCACCATGGTCGCGGCGTGGATTAGTGCGGAAACCGGGGTCGGGCCTTCCATTGCGTCCGGCAGCCACGTGTGCAGGCCGATCTGCGCCGACTTACCCATTGCTCCGATGAACAGGAGGAAGCAGATCGTCTCCACCGCGTTCACCTGGTAGCCCAGGAAGGTCATGGTGGTGGTCGATAGCGAGCCGGCCTCACTGAAGATCGTGTCGAGGTCGACCGACCCCACCAGCGCGAACAGCGCGAAGATGCCGAGCATGAAGCCGAAATCGCCGACGCGGTTGACGACGAAGGCCTTGATGGCCGCGGCCACCGCCGAGGGGCGCGTGTACCAGAAGCCGATCAGAAGGTAGGAGGCGAGGCCGACGCCTTCCCAGCCGAAGAACATCTGCACGATGTTGTCGGCCGTGATCAGCATCAGCATGGCGAAGGTGAACAGCGACAGATAGGCGAAGAAGCGCGGGCGATCGGGATCGTGGGACATGTACCCGATCGAATAGAGGTGGACGAGCGCCGACACCGAAGTCACCACGATCATCATGACCACGGTGAGCGTGTCGATCCTGAGCGCCCAGTGGATCTCGAGCGCACCGGAGACGATCCAGTCCGACAACGGCACCTTGACGGGTTCCACGTCGGAGAAGCCGACGTGGAAGAAGGCGACCCACGACAACGCCGCGGACACCATCAGGAGGCTCGTTGTCACCACCTCGCTCGCCCGGGATCCGATCAACCGGCCGAAGATGCCGGCGATCAGAAATCCGAGAAGCGGGAGGAAGACGATTGCAGCGTACATCGCGCCCTCAGCCCTTCATCGAATTGATGTCTTGCACCGCGATCGAGCCGCGGTTGCGGAAGAAGACGACCAGAATGGCGAGCCCGATCGCCGCTTCGGCGGCCGCGACGGTCAGGACGAACAGGGCGAACACCTGCCCCACCAGATCGCCGAGAAAGGCCGAGAACGCCACAAAGTTCAGGTTGACGGACAACAGGATGAGCTCGATCGCCATCAAGATGACGATGACGTTCCTGCGGTTGAGGAAGATGCCGAACACCCCGAGGGTGAACAGGATCGCCGCCACCGTGAGATAGTGCGCCAGACCGACCGCCATTTTCGGTTCTGCCTCTTCTTGGAAATGAACTGTTCGGTCGAACGAGGTTGAGTCAGATTCCCTTGCGAGAGGGAACCTTTCGAACCTCGACCGACTGTTCGGGCGTGCGTGCAACCTGCTGGGAGATGTCCTGCCGCTTGACGCCTTCCTTGTGGCGCAGCGTCAGAACGATGGCTCCAACCATGGCAACGAGCAGGATCAGGCCCGCAGCTTGGAAGAAGTATACGTAGCGGGTGTAGAGCAGCTCTCCGAGCGCCGCAATATTGGTCGTCTCGGAGACCGGTGGGATCGGCGCCGTCGCGTCCGCCGCCACCTCGGGCGCGATCACCCAGCTCCCCAGCACCAGCAAAAGCTCGATCAGGAGGACAAAGCCGATCAGGCCGCCAACCGGGAGATATTGCAGCGCCCCGTGACGCAGCTCGGCGAAGTCGACATCGAGCATCATCACCACGAACAGGAACAGAACGGCCACCGCGCCGACATAGACGACGACCAGGATCATCGCCAGGAACTCCGCGCCCAGCAGCAGAAACAGCCCGGCGGAATTGAAAAAGGCGAGGATCAAGAACAGGACCGAATGGACCGGGTTGCGCGACGAAATGACCATGAAGGCCGACGCCACCGTCACCGCGGCGAAAAGATAGAAAAATAGCGTCTGTACAATCATCGCCAGGCCCGCCCCGTGGCCGCAATGGTCGTCTGCCCGCGTCGTCTCATAGCCGAGCCCTCATTCAGCGTCCACATGCCTCACCGGAACGGCGCGTCTTGCGCGATATTGCGCGCGATCTCACGCTCCCAGCGATCGCCGTTCGCAAGCAGCCTCTCCTTGTCGTAGTAGAGCTCCTCGCGCGTCTCGGTCGCGAACTCGAAGTTCGGACCCTCGACGATCGCCTCCACCGGGCATGCCTCCTGGCAGAAGCCGCAGTAGATGCACTTCACCATGTCGATGTCGTAGCGGGTGGTGCGCCGGGTACCGTCGTTGCGACGCGGCCCCGCTTCGATCGTGATGGCCTGGGCCGGGCAGATCGCCTCGCAGAGCTTGCAGGCGATGCAGCGTTCCTGGCCGTTGGGATAGCGGCGAAGCGCGTGCTCGCCGCGGAAACGGGGTGAAATCGGCCCTTTTTCGAAGGGGTAGTTCAAGGTCGACTTCGGCTTGAAGAAATAGCGCATCGACAGGAAAAAAGCCGATACGAACTCCGACAAGAGCATCGATTTGGCTGCACGATCCAAGGCTGCCATGACGCGTGTCCTCGTAGGTCCAATCTCTGCGCGCTCCGGCAGGGGCGCCGGTCGCGCGCGGTGTCGTCAATTCCATCCCACCCGGCACATTGCGGTCCGGACGGGCTCGGTTTGTCAGTTCGTGGCGGCTTTGCGCGCGCGAGAGAACGTCTCGTAGCGCGGCAGGCCGTCATCAAAGGTCACGAACGGAAGCTTCGCACTCCAGAAGGCGTGCCCCTTGGGTGCGATCCGCTGCGGCTCATCGAAGGCGCCGATCGCAAGATAGATCTCATTGTCGGGAATCGACGCATCCAGATAGCCGATCGGCGATCCGCACCGACCGCACCATTGGCGCTTTGCGTCGCCCGACGATCCGGAACGCGATTCAGGCGTCCCCGTCCAGACGATCGCTGCGGCGCGGAACCCGACCCAAAGCGTTACGGGTGCTCCCGTTGCCTGCCGACAGTCGGAGCAGTGACAATAAGCCGCCCAGACCGGCTCGCCTTCGGCGGAAAACCGGATCGCCCCGCAGGCACAGCCGCCTTTATGGTCCGCCGTCAATTCCATCTCAGGCATACCAACCCGTCAGCTTCAGCACGAAGGCAACCACCACGACGGAAACCAGCGACAAGGGCAGGAACACCTTCCAACCCAACCGCATGAGCTGGTCGTAGCGGTACCGGGGCACCATCGCCTTCACCATCGCGAACATGAAGAACACCAAGAGGCACTTCAGCGCGAACCAGATGATGCCGGGAATCCAGGTGAACGGCGCCACATCGACCGGCGGCAGCCAGCCCCCCATGAACAGGATGGTCATCAGCGCGCACATCAGGCCGATGGAGACGTACTCGCCGAGCATGAACATCATGTACGGAACCGAGCCGTACTCGACCATGAAACCGGCAACGAGCTCCGATTCGGCTTCCGGCAAATCGAACGGCGGCCGGTTCGTTTCCGCAAGTGCGGAAATGAAAAACACGACAAACATCGGGAACAGCGGCAGCCAGTACCAGTTCAGGATCGTCAGCCACGGCAGGCCGAGCATGGTGGCGAGCCCTGTCTCCTGGGAGGCCACGATGTCGGTCAGGTTCAGCGAGCCGACGCACAGAAGCACGGTGATGATCACGAAGCCGATGGAGACTTCGTAGGAGACCATCTGCGCCGCCGAACGCAACGCGCCCAGGAACGGATATTTCGAGTTCGACGCCCAGCCGCCCATGATGACGCCGTAAACGCCCAGCGACGAGATCGCGAAGATGTAGAGAACGCCGACATTGATATCGGCGATCACCCAACCCTGGGCCACCGGAACCACGGCCCACGCCGCCATGGCCAGGATCACCGAAACCAGCGGCGCAAGCAGGAACACCGTCTTGTCGGCACCGGCCGGAATCACCGGCTCTTTCAGCACGAACTTTCCGAGATCGGCGAACGACTGCAGCAGGCCGAACGGGCCCACCACGTTCGGACCACGGCGCATCTGGACCGCCGCCCAGATCTTACGGTCGGCAAGCAGAATGTAGGCGATGATCACCAAAAGGACGACCAGAAGCAGCAGGCTCTGGCCGAGCATGATCAGAAAGGGAAAGAAATAGGTCGACCAGAAATCGCTCATGACCTGTCGGTATCCTCGTTCATCATGCCGTGGCCATTGCTCCGCATGCGATCTCGAACGCCTGCTCAGCGTGGATCGCCGTCGTATCGAACACCGGGACCGGGGCGCTCGCCCCGTCGATCAGAAGCCCCACCTCGGTGCAGCCGAGGATGAGCGAATCGGCACCGCGCGCGACCAGCCGCTCCGCGATCTCGCGATAGGTCTCACGGGACTGCGCGCGCACATCGCCCCGGCACAGCTCGTCGTAGATGATGCGATGGGTTTCGGCGCGATCGGCCGCGTCGGGCACGATCACCTCGAGCCCGAAGCGCTCGGCGAGCCGGGAGATATAGAAGTCCTCTTCCATCGTGAAGCGCGTTGCCATCAGACCCGGCCGGCGCAACCCCGCCCGACGCACCGCAGTACCGGTGGCGTCGGCGATATGGACGAATGGCACCGACACGGCCGCCTCGATGTCGGCGGCCACTTTGTGCATCGTGTTGGTAGCAAGCACGATCAGTCCGGCGCCTGCGCCTTCCAGCCGCCGTGCGGTATCGGCCAGGCGGGTGCCGGCGATGTCCCACGCGCCCGCCGTCTGCAACTCCGCGATCGGTGCAAAGTCCACAGACCACATCACGATTTCCGCCGAATGCAGACCACCGAATCGCGTCCGCGCGAGCGCGTTCAGCCGCTCATAATAGAGCGCCGTCGATGCAGCACTCATCCCACCGATGAGGCCGATCGGAACCATGCTCGTCTGGGCGCGGATGGTCATATCCGGTCCTACTCCGCCGCCTCGACCGTGGTGCGCTCGCGTGCAAGCGCGGAGCACTCCGCCATGACCGCCGATGCTCGCGCGATCGGGTTGGTCAGGTAGAAATCGTGAACCGCCGACACGAATGGCGCCGAGTCCGTCTCGCCCCCGAGTTCCGCCAAGCGATCGACCGCGGCCGGATCGGCCGGCTCGATATGGTTGACGTCGCCCAGATGCGGATGCGCCTCGATCATCGCCGCGCGCAGGGCCGCAAGTGAATCGAAGGGAAGCTGATGGCCCAGGTGCGGCGAGAGCGCGCGCAGAACGGCCCAGTCCTCACGCGCCTCGCCGGGCGGAAAGGCCGCCCGGTTGGTACGCTGCGGACGACCTTCGGTGTTGACCCAGGTGCCCGGCTTTTCCGTATAGGCCGCCGACGGCAGGATCACGTCCGCCCGGTGAGCGCCGATATCGCCATGGGTGCCGATATAGACCACGAAAGCATCGCCAAGCCGGCGCGTGTCGATCTCATCGGCGCCGAGCAGGAACACCAGGTCCAGCGCACCGCTTTCGGCACCCTCCAGGATGCCGGCGACGTCGCGACCGCCCTCGCCCGGCACGCAGCCGACGTCCAGGCCGCCGACCCGGCCGGCGGCGGTATGCAGAACCGAAAAGCCGTTCCAGCCGTCCTTGACCGCGCCGACGGCCTTGGCCGCCTTGGCAGCCAGCGAGAGCACCGCTGCTCCGTCGGCCCGGGTCAGGGCGCCCTGCCCGATCAGGATCATCGGCCGCTCGGCACTTTTCAGCACCTCGGCGAAGGAATGGCTGCCGTTTACGATCTCGCTCAGCGTATCGGGACCGGCGCCCAGATACGCGTAGTCGTAAGTCAAATCCGAGCGCTCGCCGATCACGCCGACGGACAGCGGCGCCAACCGCCAGCGTTTGCGGATGCGCGCGTTGAGCACGCTCGCTTCATAGCGCGGATTGGACCCGACGATTAGAAGCGCGTCGCAATCCTCGATGCCCTCGATCGTCGAATTGAACAGATAGCTCGCACGGCCCAGCGTCGGATCGAGCTTGGTGCCGTCCTGGCGGCTATCGACGCTCACCACCCCCATCGCATCCATCAGCGACTTGAGCGCGAACAGCTCCTCGGTCGAGGCCAGATCGCCGCCGATCGCCGCCGTCTTCTCCGGTGCCGTCGCGGCCGCCTTCTCCGCGATAGCCGCGAAGGCTTCGCTCCAGCTTGCCGGCGTCAGGCGACCGCCCTTCTTCACATAGGGCCGGTCCAGACGCTGGGTCCGGAGCCCGTCCCAGATGAAGCGGGTCTTATCGGAGATCCACTCCTCGTTCACCGCCTCGTTGAGGCGCGGCATGACGCGCATCACCTCGCGGCCGCGGCAATCCACCCGGATCGCGGAGCCGACCGCGTCCATCACGTCGACGGATTCCGTCTTGGAAAGCTCCCAAGGCCGCGCCTTGAACGCGTAGGGCCGCGACGTCAGCGCGCCCACCGGGCACAAGTCGATCACGTTGCCCTGAAGCTCCGAGCCCATGGCGTGCTCGAGATAGGTGGTGATCTCCATATCCTCGCCGCGACCGATGGCGCCAAGGTCGGAAACCCCCGCCACCTCAGTGGTGAAGCGCACGCAACGGGTGCAGTGGATGCACCGGGTCATGATCGTCTTGACCAGCGGGCCGATATATTTGTCCTCGACCGCCCGCTTGTTTTCGTGGAACCGCGAGCCGGAGACGCCATAGGCCATCGCCTGGTCCTGCAGGTCGCACTCCCCGCCCTGGTCGCAGATCGGGCAATCCAGCGGGTGGTTGATGAGGAGGAACTCCATCACCCCTTCCCGCGCCTTCTTCACGAAGGGCGTCCGGGTGTTGACCTGAGGCGGCGTGCCGTCTTTTCCGGGCCGGAGGTCCCGCACGCCCATGGCGCAGGACGCGACCGGCTTCGGCGAGCCCACGACCTCGACCAGGCACATGCGGCAGTTGCCCGCGATAGAGAGCCGGTCGTGGAAGCAAAAGCGCGGAATTTCCGCGCCGGCCTCTTCGCAGGCCTGCAACAGGGTGAGGTGGTCATCCACCTCGACTTCGGATCCGTCGACGATCAGTTTGGCCATCGATCACTATCCTTCGTTCGTCGACGCAAGCGGCCGGAAACGGCGCTCGCAAACCGGCATGATCAGTGCAATGCCCGCGCTTGAGACCTGCATTACCGCCCCCTACTCCGCCGCAACCGCGGGACGGCTCATGTCCGCAGCCCGGCGCGTGGCGATCCGCGCTTCGATTTCGGGCCGGAAATGGCGGATCAGGCCCTGGATCGGCCAAGCCGCCGCATCGCCGAGCGCACAAATGGTATGGCCCTCGACCTGCTTGGTGACTTCCAGCAGCATGTCGATCTCCGCAGGATCGGCCCGCCCCTCGACCAGGCGCTCCATCACCCGCCACATCCAACCGGTGCCCTCGCGGCACGGCGTACACTGTCCGCAGGATTCGTGCTTGTAGAAGTGCGCCAGCCGAGCGATCGCCTTGATGATATCGGTGGAGCGATCCATCACGATCACGGCCGCCGTGCCGAGGCCGGACTTCTTGTCGCGCAAGGTGTCGAAGTCCATCGGCAAGTCCTGGCACTCCGTCGCAGGGAGGCAGGGAACCGACGATCCGCCAGGAATGATGGCAAGCAAGTTGTCCCAGCCGCCGCGGATGCCGCCGCAATGCTTTTCCACCAGCTCGCGGAACGGGATGCCCATTTCCTCTTCCACGGTGCACGGTTTTTCGACGTGACCGGAGATGCAGAAGAGCTTGGTGCCGACATTGTTCGGCCGGCCGAGACCGGAGAACCAGGACGGGCCCCGGCGCAGGATTTCCGGCGTCACCGCGATCGATTCCACGTTATTGACCGTGGTCGGGTTGCCGTAGAGGCCCATGTTCGCCGGGAACGGTGGCTTCAGACGCGGCTGGCCCTTTTTGCCTTCCAGGCTTTCCAGGAGCGCGGTCTCTTCGCCGCAGATATAGGCGCCGGCACCGTGGTGGACGATAATGTCCATGTCCCAGCCATGGATGTTGTCCTTGCCGATCAGGCGCGCCTCGTAGGCCTGATCAACAGCCGCCTGCAGCCGTTCGCGCTCGCGAATGAACTCGCCGCGCACGTAGATGTAGGCGTGATGGGCACCCATCCCGACGCCCGCGATCAGGCAGCCTTCGACCAGGAGATGCGGATCATGCCGCATGATCTCCCGGTCCTTGCAGGTGCCCGGCTCCGACTCGTCGGCATTGACCACCACATAGTGCGGCCGGGCCGGATCGACTTCTTTCGGCATGAACGACCATTTCAAACCGGTCGGAAAACCCGCCCCGCCACGGCCGCGCAACCCCGAAGCCTTGACCTGTTCGACGATCCATTCGCGGCCATTGTCGACGAATTCCTTCGTGCGATGCCATTGACCGCGCTTCTTCGCGCCTTCAAGCGTCCAGTCATGGAAGCCGTAGAGATTGGTGAAGATGCGATCCTGATCGGCGAGCATGCTCAGCTCTCCTTGCTCGTGTCGCCAGCCGGCTCGCCTTGGGAAGCGAGCTCCTTGGCCTGCGCGATCCAGTTCTCGCGCTCGATGCGACCGCGGAACTTCAAGTAGGTGTCCACCCAGGCGACGTTCTCAGGCGTCCAAGCGGCGATCTGCGCGAATTCGCTCACGCCGAGCTCATTCAGCGTCTGCTCGATCTTGGGACCGATGCCCGAAACCCGCTGCAGGTCGTCCTTCTTGCCCTCGCCGGGCGCATGGGTCGCCGGCCGAACACCGGCCGCGTCGGCCGCAGCCCTGTCATCGTCTGCCCCCGCTTCGACCTTGGGCGGTGTCCCCGGGTCGGCTGAGCCAGTGTTGGCGGCATGTTCGGTCGACGACGACGGCGCACCCTTGTCTTTGCCGCTAGTCGTGCCGGAGCCGCGCGCCGCCTCGCTTTCCGGGCGATCGCTCGTCTGCGGCTTGCCGTTTGTCTGGCGCGCGGCGGCCGGCGTTGCCGGATCCACCGAGGCATCGGCCGCCGGATCGCCGGCGGCGCCGGTCGTGGTCCCGCGGTTGCGGCTGCCGTCGTACAATGAGGGATCGGTCAGCGTGGTCGCACCGGTCGTCGGCTCCGACGACTTGCGCACACTCAGCGGCCCCGGCTCCGGCGGCTTGCCGGCGGCAAACCCATCGATCAGCGCCTCGAAGCTCTCCGGCGTCAGATCCTCGTAGGTATCGGGTCCGATCTGCACCATCGGGGCATTCACGCAGGCCCCCAGGCATTCCACCTCTTCCCACGAAAAGGCGCCATCCTCCGACACGTCGAAGGCATGTTGGGCAATGCGCCGCTTGCAGATCTTCACCAGATCTTCCGCACCACGAAGTTGGCAAGGCGTGGTACCGCACACCTGAATGTGCGCTTTGGTGCCGACCGGCTTCAACAGGAACATCGTGTAGAAGGTCGCCACCTCGAACACGCGGATATACGGCATGTCGAGCATCTCGGCGACGAGGCGGATCGCCGGTTCCGGGAGCCAGCCATATTGCTCCTGCGCGCGCCACAGAAGCGGAATCACCGCGGAGGCCTGCCGGCCGTCCGGATATTTCGCGATCGTCTTCTTTGCCCACTCGAGATTCTCTGATGTGAACTCGAAGCTTTCGGGCTGCTCTTCGGCGAGACGGCGGACGGCCATGACTAGTCGGTAACCTCCGCAATGCGGGTGCGCGGGATTGCGCGCACGAAACGACTTGCTGCACTCATCGCCGGACCGGCGGCCCGACGCGAAACGAAAGGGCGGACACCCTGCCCTGTTAGCGGTCGACTTCGCCGAACACGATGTCGAGCGAACCGAGCACCGCCGACACGTCGGCGAGCAGATGTCCGGAGCAGACGAGATCCATCGCCTGCAGATGCGCAAACCCCGGCGCGCGAATCTTGCAGCGATAGGGTTTGTTGCTTCCGTCGGAGACGAGATAGACGCCGAATTCGCCCTTCGGCGCTTCGACGGCGGCGTAGACCTCGCCCTCCGGCACATGGAAGCCTTCGGTGTAGAGCTTGAAGTGATGGATGAGCGCTTCCATGGAGCGCTTCATCTCGCCGCGGGTCGGCGGCACCACCTTGCCGTCGCGGCTATGCACCGGCCCGGCTTGAGCGCTGAGACGCTCGCAGCACTGCTTCATGATCCGGACCGATTGGCGCATCTCTTCCATGCGGATGAGATAACGGTCGTAGCAGTCGCCGTTCTTGCCGATCGGAATATCGAACTCGAGCTCTTCGTAACACTCGTAGGGCTGCGACTTGCGCAAATCCCAGGCCGCGCCCGAGCCGCGCACCATCACGCCCGACATGCCGTTCGCCCACGCCTCGTCGAGCGTGACCACGCCGATGTCGACGTTGCGCTGCTTGAAAATGCGGTTGTTGGTCAGCAGGCTTTCCAGGTCGTCGCAGACCTTCAGGAACGGATCGCAGAACGCATAGATGTCGTCGACGAGCTGCTGCGGCAGGTCCTGGTGCACGCCGCCAGGACGGACATAGGCCGCATGCATGCGGCTGCCCGACGCGCGCTCATAGAACACCATGAGCTTTTCGCGCTCTTCGAAGCCCCACAGCGGCGGGGTCAGCGCACCGACGTCCATGGCCTGGGTGGTGACGTTCAGGAGATGCGACAAGAGCCGTCCGATCTCCGAATAAAGCACCCGGATAAGCTGTCCGCGCGGCGGAACGGTGATGCCCACCAGCTTTTCGACCGCCAGGCAGAACGCATGCTCCTGATTCATCGGCGCGACATAATCGAGCCGATCGAAATAGGGCACGGCCTGAAGGTAGGTCTTGTGCTCGATCAGCTTTTCGGTGCCGCGGTGCAACAGGCCGATATGCGGATCGACCCGGGTGACCACCTCGCCGTCGAGTTCCAGCACCAGGCGCAACACGCCGTGCGCCGCGGGATGCTGCGGACCGAAGTTGATGTTGAAATTGCGAACCTGAGCTTCGGCCATCGCGTCAGTTTCCTCCGAACATCGCCACGACGTCGGCACCGGTCATCTGTTTGGCGTCGCCGGCGAAGGCATAGCTGGCCGGTTTGGAGTCGACGAAGATTTCCGTCCCCAACGGAAAATCGAGGGGCGTGTCGGACACGAACGCCGACAGCGTCGTGAAGCTGCCGTCTTTCATGCGATAGCCGATCGACGTCCCGCACCGGGTACAGAACAGGCGCTCCGCCCACGGCGAGGAGTCCCAGACGCCAAGCGACGTCTCATCCTCGATGGTCAGATCCTGAACCTCGACACCCATCAGCGGACCGGCGCTCCAATGGCGGCAGGTCTCGCAATGGCAGGCATCCATGTGCGTGCCCTTCACGGTTGCGGCAAACCGCACCGCACCGCAAGCGCATCCGCCGGATTTCGGCCCGTCGGTCATCGTTCCTTCGCCCATCAGCTCGCCTTCTCGTCGCCGGGCAGCACGTAGTCAGTGCCTTCCCAGGGAGACAGGAAGTCGAAATCGCGGAATTCCTGTGTGAGCTTCACCGGCTCATACACCACCCGCTTCAGGCTGTCGTCGTAGCGCACTTCGACGAAGCCGGTGAGCGGGAAGTCCTTGCGCAGCGGGTGCCCCTCGAAACCGTAATCGGTGAGAATGCGGCGCAGATCCGGATGCTCAGAGAACAGGATGCCGTAGAGGTCGTAGGTCTCGCGCTCGAACCAGTCGGCGGCGGGAAACACCTCCGTCAGCGACGGCACCGGCGTCACCTCGTCGGTCTCCAGCTTCAGCCGGATGCGCAAATTCTGCTTCGGCGAAAGGAAATGGTAGACCACGTCGAAGCGGCGCTCCCGCGACGGCCAGTCGACCCCGCAAATATCGATCAGGCAGACGAACTGGCAGCGCGCATCGTCCCGCACGAAGCGGGCGACCGACTGAATCTGGCTCGCGACCACGTCGACCGTGAGCTCGTCGTGCTCGATCCGCCAGCCGACAAGCTGGTCGCCCAGCTTCTGGGCGATGTAGTCCCCAAGTTCGCTCAGCGTCTCGTCCATGGCTCCTCGCCTGGCATTCCGTCGCGGCCCCAGGCCGGACGAAAAATCAGCGTTCGATCGTGCCCGTACGGCGGATCTTCTTCTGCAGGAGCAACACCCCGTAGAGAAGCCCTTCCGCCGTAGGCGGGCAGCCCGGCACGTACACGTCGACCGGAACCACCCGGTCGCATCCGCGCACCACCGCATAGGAATAGTGATAGTAGCCGCCGCCGTTGGCGCACGAGCCCATCGAGATGACGTAGCGCGGCTCCGGCATCTGGTCGTAGACCTTGCGCAGCGCCGGCGCCATCTTGTTGGTCAACGTACCGGCCACGATCATCACGTCGGACTGGCGCGGGCTCGCACGCGGCGCGAAACCGAAACGCTCCACATCGTAGCGCGGCATGGAGACCTGCATCATCTCCACGGCGCAACACGCGAGGCCGAATGTCATCCACATCAGCGAGCCGGTTCGGGCCCACTGGATCAGACTGTCGGTGGAGGTGACGAGGAAACCCTTATCGGCGAGCTCGTTGTTCACCTCGACGAAGAAAGGATCGTCCGCGCCCACCGGGCGTCCGGTCTCGGGATCGATCCGACCCGTGGCACCGTGGGCGACGAGCGGACGCTCGTCCGTGCTCAATCCCATTCCAGTGCTCCTTTTTTCCACTCATAGACGAAGCCGATCGTCAGCACCGCCAGGAAGGCCATCACCGACAGGAAACCGAACCAACCCACGCTGCCGAAGGCCACGGCCCAAGGGAACAGGAAGGCAACCTCGAGGTCGAAGATGATGAACAGGATGGCGACCAGATAGAATCGGACGTCAAACTTCATGCGCGCGTCATCGAAGGCGTTGAAGCCGCACTCGTAGGCCGACAGCTTTTCCGGATCGGGATTCTTGAAGGCGATCAGGAACGGCGAGGCCAAAAGCGCCAGGCCGATCACGGCGGCCACGCCGATGAACACGACGATCGGAACATATTCCCGGAGGAGATCTTCCATTCTCGTACGCCTCCTGTGCGCGTCGGCTGCGTTGGACGCCGATCCAGCTCCACGCGAGCGTGGCGCCGACAGGCGTCCTGCGATTGATACGGAACCGGGACGGAAGGGCCGATAGCCAGCTCTTAATGCCCGGTTTCCGGTGCTTTCGCCTCGCTCCGAACGCGGACCCGGACGGGTCCCTGCTCTTGCTGACAACCTATGGCGACGGCGGTAGTGGTCAACCGGGACCGGCGGCCGCACCGCAACATCGCCATCGTTGGGGCAGGCTTAGCGGAGGGTGTCTCTTTAGACAAGGTCAAACCGCGGCTGAGCAAATGTCGCAGACCCGACATGCATGACTGGCATGCGTGTGGGCACGTTCCCGGATCCCCAACGGCAAAAGCCCCGCGCACGACCGCACAAAGTGCGACCGACCAGCGGAGCCTGGAAAAACCGAACCGAAATGTCGGGAAGTTTGAAATCCGCCTTCGAAAGCGAATGGCGGGAGTGACGGGGCTCGAACCCGCGACCTCCGGCGTGACAGGCCGGCACTCTAACCAACTGAGCTACACCCCCGCAGCGCCGAGCGAACTGCCCGCGCCAAGGTGTGAGGGAGATACGATCCGGCCGGTCTGGTGTCAAGCGGCGCGGCGACGGAATTGGGGATAGCCGGCGAAAGAATTGCCTCAGGGCATTCCGCCTGTGGATGACGCACGCGCATGCACCGGTTCTGCGCCTCGGTCAGTCGCACGGTCCCCGTCCTTGAGCGTCGGCACCCAGGCTCTGTCCCGATCGCGGCCCCCGACACGGCGGAGACTGAGTCGCTCGTCGGCCCAGCGCCGAAGAATCGGCACTGAGTCGGTTTGGCGGGCGGAGAATGGTGGAACGGCGCGACAACCGATTGCGCAGGTCTGCGCGCAGATGTTGCGCACGTGCGGCCCTTCCAATAAGCAGAGGATGCGTCACGTGCCGTACGGTCGTCGGCTGGCCCCACCCTGGGTCGTGCGAGGTTTGCTCGCCACCTCAGGACCAGCCTCGAAGACCGCGCGACGGAAATACGCCGCAAGCGCCGAATCGGAAACGGCCCTTGTCGGGCGACGCATTCGGGCGGTTAGCTCAGCTGGTCAGAGCACCTGGTTTACACCCAGGGGGTCGGGAGTTCGAACCTCTCACCGCCCACCATCCTCCGCCGTAGCCTGCTCCCGAATCAATGCGCGGGCAAGGCGGCCACCAGCGGCCTCACATCCGCCTCCCCCCGGTAGCCAAAAAAGGGCCGCGGTCAGCGCCCGCGGCCCATGGTCGTTGTTGTTCGAGACGGCCTTCAGACGGGTGGGCCGGGCATCTCCGATCCACCGTCCCCCCCTGTCCGAAACCCGTTCCGCTTTTCTCAGAATCGCGGAGCGGGTCTCAGTTCTTGTTTCGACGCGTTTCCGGACGGCCCAGCGTTTTGCACTTGGCCTGGAAGCGCTGCCTAGAGCGTGTCATTTTGGGTCTGAATCGGAAATGGGATTCCCTTGAGGGGTTGGATCTGATTCAAGCTGCCTGCTGGGTGGAGGCTGGCATGCATGAC